>SMLU01000001.1:2176056-2486922 GCA_007859745.1 Phycisphaerae bacterium RAS1
CGAGGATGATCTCCAGAACGATGGCCGTCATACGAAATGGCGTCAGGTTCGGCGCGCCAGGCTCCGCCAGCCAGAAGAAATACTTGGCCGTTCCGACCAGCCCCGCCGCCAGGCCGCCGAAGGCGTGCGAGAGGGCGGTTCGTTGCGGGACGGCCGTGAGCGGCACCATCGACAGCCAGATGCCGGGGCCGATCGCCAGGGCGATCGGGATGATGATCCATAGATGCCGCGTGACACCGGGCGCCCCCCACGTGGCGACAATGGCGACGAACATGGCCGCGACGCCGGCGTAGACGCCGCGGCGCGCGGACTTGGGGTCGCTGAGCCAGTGCAGCGACATGACGAAGAGCGCGGTGGAGAGCAGGTAGGCGAGCTGGATGACGTAAGTCATGGCTTGCCTCCTTCGCGCGTCTTGAACATCTTGAGCATGCGGTCCGTGATGAGAAATCCGCTGATGATGTTGGTCATCGAAGCGAACAGGGCGACTGCGCCCATGACACGGATGTGCGTCGGGTAGTGCTCACCGCCGGCGATGATGAGCGAGCCGACGACGGCGATTGCCGAGATGGCGTTGGTGAGCGACATCAGCGGGGTGTGGAGCAGGCGCGAGACGCGGCGGATAACGCCGATGCCGATGAAGGTGGCCAGCATGAAGACGAAGAGCATCGACATGTAGTCGAGGCTTTCGCCACCGGCGGGGGCGTGTGCGGCGGTGTGCGTGGGTGCGGGCAACGGAATGGGCGTCGCCGGGCGAGGCGCATCATCATGTGGTATGGGCTTCCAGCCCGTCGCCTGAGACGATGCAGGTTGTGCCGCCGCGGCCGACGCGAGGGTCATCGCGGCCGCGATGGCGACAAGCACGAATCTTCGAACGTACATTTGCCGCGCCTCTTGTGTGCCACCGGAAATTCCGGGATTCAGTCGGTTCTCGATCGTCGGACGCTGAGGTCCGACGCTACAGGGCCGCCTTGGCTGCGGCGTGGAGCACCTCGCCGTTGTGCGTCACCAGCGCGCCCTTGATGATGTCGTCATTCAGGTCCAGGTTGAACTTGCCGTCCTTCCAGAATTCGAGCACGAACGCGGTCAGGTTGCGCGAGTAGAGCGTGCTCCCGTGCAGCGGCATGTCTGACGGGAGGTTCAGCGGGGCGCAGATCTTGACGCCGCCGTGCAGCACCGTCTTTCCCGGCTCGGTCAGCTCGCAGTTTCCGCCCGCTTCGGCCGCGAGGTCGACAATGACCGATCCGGGCTTCATGCCGCGGACGGCGTCGGCGCTGATGAGCTTGGGCGCTTTGACGCCGCCGATGAGGGCGGTGGTGATGACCACGTCGGACGTGGCGCAGTGCTTGGTAATGAGCTCGCCCTGCTTGCGGTAGAAGTCCTGCGAGAGCTCCTTGGCGTAGCCGCCGGCGTCCTGGGCGGCTTCGCTGGTTTCGACGCCGACGAATTTCGCGCCCAGGCTCTCGACCTGCTCTTTCACGACCGGGCGCGTGTCGGTGGCCTCGACGATGGCGCCGAGGCGGCGAGCCGTGGCGATCGCCTGCAGCCCGGCGACGCCGGCGCCGATGACAAAAACACGGGCGGCGAGGATCGTGCCGGCCGCTGTCATGAACATCGGAAAGTACTTGGGCAGCTCGTGGGCGGCGAGCAGCACAGCCTTATATCCGCCGATGTTGGCCATGCTGGAGAGCGTGTCCATCGACTGCGCCCGCGTCGTGCGCGGGATGCAGTCGGTGGAGAACGCCGTGATCTTCCGCGCCGCGAGGCGTTTGACGGCGTCGAGGTTGCGGATGGGCAGGAGCGTGGTCAGCAGCATCGCCCCCTCTCGCATCAGCTCCACTTCGTGGCGGCCGGCGCGATCGTTCATCGTCGGCGGCTGGACTTTCAATACGAAGTCGGCGTCGGCCAGGAGCGCGGGAGCGTCCGGCACGACGGTCGCGCCGGCTTCGGCGTACAGCGCGTCGGAGAGGAAAGCCGATGCGCCGACGCCCGCCTCGATCGCCACCTGGACGCCCTTCTGGGTGAGTTTCTTGCAGGATTCGGGGACGAGCGCCGCCCGTCGCTCGTCAGGGCGGGTCTCCCGCGGAACAGCCAGTTTCATGCGTTGATCCCATCTAGCGCCCCTCGCGGCGACGTTCGCCGCGCCGCGGACGCCGGGCGATCGCCGTCGAGCTTCGACCGCTGGGGAGCGCGCGTATCCTACTCCGGCGTCGGCGCCCGGCCAATGAGCGGGAAGGGATCGAGTATCCGGCGGTCCCACTCGGGCGCACCCCGCTTCAGGCTGCAATCCGTCCGAACCCGCCGCGCCAAGCGGCGGGGTGACTGTCCGGGCCCGTTCGCGGCGTGTCGTAGATTGACGCCGCTCACCGTGCGCACGTTACCCCGCCGCTTGGCGCGGCGGGTTCCGAAAGACGCCGCCGTTCGCAACTCGCATCGCGATGCCCCTCCCCGTTCCCGTCAAAGAAACTCCGCCATCACCGAATCCGCCAGCAGCAACCCGCGACGCGTCAGGCGGACGGCGTCCGGAGTGACCTCGATCAGGCCGAACTCGCGGTTCCGTGCGATCGCTTCGGCGAAGAGGTCGGCCGGGTCATTCCCGAAGCGGGCCGCGAAGCGGCGGCGGTCGATGCCGGCGCGCAGCCGCAACGCCAGCATGGCGGTCTCGCGGGCTCTGTGGTCGGGGGTCAGGGTCTCCTGCTCGACGCGCGGCGAGCGGCCCGCCGCGATCGCCCGCACATATTCGGCTGTGTCGGGGATATTCTTGTAGCGGGTCCCATTCACCAGTCCCGCGGCGGAGGGGCCGATGCCGAGCGAGGGTTCGTTGCACCAGTAGCGCAGGTTGTGGCGGCATTCGCAGCCGGGGCGGGCGAAGTTGCTGATTTCGTACTGCTGGTAGCCGGCCGCGGCGAGCGTGTCGATGGTCGCGTCGAACATTTCGGCCTCGACGCTCTCGTCGACGCGCGTCACCTGGCCGGCGCGGAGCTGCTCGTAGAGCGGCGTTCCGCGTTCGTAGGTCAGGCCGTAACACGAGAGGTGGTCCGGCTCGAACGCCAGCGCCGCCCGCAGGTTTTTCAGCCAGCTTCTCAGCGACTGACCCGGGACGCCGAAGATCAGGTCGAGATTGACCTGGCGGATTCCGGCGGCGCGTGCGACGGCGATCGTCTCGGCCACCTGGGGCGGGCGGTGGATGCGTTCAAGGATCTTCAACTCGCCCGTGTCGAAGGACTGGGCGCCGATGGAGATCCGATTGACGCCACTGTCAACGAGGACGCCTGCGATTTCCGGCGTGACGGTGGCGGGGTTGGCTTCGCAAGTGAACTCGACCGGGACATCGGTGGCCGCGAGACGGGCGAGGCGCGAAAGCAGGCGCTGGAGCGCGTCGGCGGGCAGGGTCGTGGGCGTTCCGCCGCCGACGAAGATCGTATCGGGTTTCAGACACAGCGCCGCCGCGCCGTGCTCCAACTCCGCGATCAGCGCGTCCACGAGCGGGCCGACCGCGCCGCGGTCAAGAACGTCGGAATAGAAATCGCAATAGCCGCAGATCGTCTGGCAAAATGGGACGTGGACGTAGAGCGAACGAACGGTCTGCGGCGTTGTCAGTGGCGGCATCTTCTCGTACCATCAGGCGGACAACTGGTGGGCCGTCGCGCCGCTGCTCCTGCGGCCGCGAACCGGCCGCCACAGGCTCGCCGCGGCAGGCGCTGATTGTACGGCAGGCGGCCTGCTCGAATCCTCCACGAAGCTCGCGCATGAAAAAAGTCGTCCTGATCATGTTCAAAGATGACGATCGTCGGGATTTTCCGCTGACCGTTCCGGTCACGACGATCGGGCGGCGGCACGAGGCGACGTTGCGGATTCCGGCGGCGGACGTGTCGCGCCTGCATTGCGAGATACACTCGAACGACACGGGCATCACGGTCAAGGACCTGGGCAGCTCGAACGGCACGTTCGTGAACGGTAAGCGGGTGGCGGAGTCGCCGCTCAAGGCCGGGGACAAGCTCGCCGTCGGGCCGGTGGTGTTCGTGGTGCAGGTGGACGGCATCCCCAGCAAGATCACGCCGCACGACGTCCGATTGGAGCTGGAGCAAGCCGCGGCGGCCGCGGGCGTCGCCGCGTCGCCCACGACGGCGACGACGAAGAAGCAGGTGGACGACAAGAAAGAAAAGGACGAAGACGTTTTCGAGCTGACGGAAGAGGATTTTGACATTGACTTGGGGGACGATGATGACGAGAAGGACATGCCGTGAGCGGGGGCGCCGCGACCCCGCTGTCGACGGGGCAGAACGGGCGGATCGAAGTCATTCAGGGCTGCATGTTCAGCGGCAAGACGGAAGAGCTGATTGCGCGGCTGCGCGACGCGCGCGCGGCGGGGAGGCGCGTGGTCGCCTGCAAGCACAGCATCGATGATCGCTACGACCCGGACCATCTGATCACGCACACGCGCGAGCGGTTTGACGCCATTCGCGCCGCCAGCGCGGAAGCGATCGAGCGCGGCGCGGCCGACGCGGAGGTGCTGGGAATTGACGAGGGGCATTTTTTCGGCCTGCCGCTCGTGGCGGTGGCGCGGCGGTTGGCGGCGGGCGGGCGGCGCGTGATTGTGGTAGGGCTGGAGCACGACGCCTGGGGCCGGCCATTCGATCCGATGCCGCAACTGGCCGAACTGGCGCTGCACGTCGTCAGCAAGCGTTGCCCCTGCACCGTGTGCGGGGCGGCGGCGATGTTCACGCAGAGGATGGTCCCGGTGACGGACCGCTGCATGGTCGGCGGCGTCGGCGACTACGAGCCGCGCTGCCGCGCGCATTTTGAGCCGCTCCCGCCGCCACCGTGAATGCGGCTGCAAAAGGTCCGCACGGCGGACCCTACGCATTCAATTGGTCCGCACAGCGGACCCTACGTGGACTTAATCTCTGCGCGTCAGCCGGCGTGGCTGCGGCGAATGGCGCTCAGCAGCATCTGATGGACTTCCGCCGGGCGGGAAATGTGCTGCCAGGTCAGGCGCGCGGCGGGCTCGCGGTCGGCTGCGATGACGATGGATCCCAGGCGGAGCAGGCCCTGGCCGCCGGTGACGCGCAGATCGGCCGCCGCCACGCGCGTCAGCAGGCATTGCGCCACTTCCACGCTTTGCACGCCTTTGAACGCCAGCACGCGGCGGTTGGTCAGGACATAGAGCCGGCTGGCCCATTGCAGCGTCGCGACGCCCACGCGGCCGACGGCGACCAGGCTGAGCAGTTGAAAGGCGACGCTCGAGGTCAGCGACCAGCGTCCCTGCGCGATCACGGCCAGCGCCGCGCCCAGCGCGATGGTAAGCCCGATCCAGCGGGCCGAGACGAGGAAGATGTACCACGCGGAAGGCTTGATCGAGAACTGGATGATCTCGTCGCCGTCGAGCATGTCGAGCTTGGCCGCGGCGGCCGGCTGCACGCCGGCGCGATCCAGCGCCGCGGGCGCCGCCTCGGCCGCGAGGGTATCGAGCGTGCCCGAGCCGCTCATGCCAAGCACTCCGGACGGAGAACACCGATGTGCGGGTAGTTCCGATAGTGGTCGTCGAAGTCCAGCCCGTAGCCGACGACGAACTGATCTTCTACATCGAACCCGACGAAGTCAACGCGAACGTCAGGCGGGGCCTTGCCCGGCTTGCGCAGCAGAACGGCGGTGCGGATGGTGGCGGGGCCGCACTCGGCCAGCATTTCCTGCACGCGACGGAGCGTTCGGCCGGAATCGAGGATATCGTCGACGATGAGCACGTGGCGGTTGGACACGTCGCCGGTCAGTTCGAGGACGGTCTTGGGCGCCTGCGGGGAGGTGCTTTTTCCGGGGTAGGTGGAGACGTGCACGAGGGCGATTTTCATCTTCATCGGCAGGCAACGAATCAGGTCGGCCAGGAAGATGATCGAGCCGGAGAGGACCGGGACGAGCGTCAGGGCGTCGCCGCAGTCGCTGTAGGCGGCCGCGATTTCACGGCCGAGGGCGGCGACGCGGATTTGAATCTGGTCGCGGTGAAAGAGGATTCGCTCGACGTCTTCGAACATGGGGCGGAGTATAGCTCCGGAAGGCCGGGACTGTCAGAACGCGAAGCGCAAGCGAGCGCGGCGGGAGACGGAGGTCAGGTCTGTGGACTGTCGCACTTGCTGGCGCAGCGCGTTCTGACAGGCGAGCGGCCCGCGCGGTATCAGCCGGGAACGACGTCCTCCCCGCCGTGTTCGCGAGAAAGGGCGGCGATGAACGACTCCACTTCGGTGACACGCCGACGGGCAATCTCGCGTGCGGCGTCGCTGCGGAAGCCGTCCTGAAGCCGGGCGTCCCAGTAGCGATATTCGCGCTGCCGCTGCCAGGTGGTCAGCAGTTGCTCGATGGAGCGGCCGTCCGCCTGGTAGAAGCGGAACTGCCGCAGCAAGTACATGAGGCCGATCTCGTCGAGGCTTTCGGCGTCGGCGAGCACGCGCGCCTCGGCCAGGGTCGCGCCGCGGTCGTTGCACTGGCGGATCGCCTCGGCCGCAAGCCGGGCGGTTCGAGACGGAACGAGATCGCCGACGCGTTCGAGCATGACGACGGCCCCGAGTTCGCGCTGCACGTCGCTCGTGGGGCGATTCAGCAACTGCCAGCGATCGACGCGGCCCTGTCCGAACTGGAGCGCCCAGCCGGCGTCGTGAAACAGCGCGGCCAGCTCGAGTGCGGCCGGGTCACCCAGCCTGCCCTGGTACTCCGGCAGCACGGCGAGCCGCTGCGCCAGGCGCATGACGCGCAAAGAGTGCTCGTACAGGAACGGGTCTTTGAAGCCCTGTCCGGCGACCGTCAGCAGGTCGCGGGCGGCGGAAAGAACACGATCGGGCGTCATTCATGATCCCACTGCGGGACGAGCGGACGTGTCGCTCGGGCACGATATCGCGCTCGTGGCGCGGCGGCAATGAAACGACCGATATCAGACGTGATGGAACCGACGCGCGTCATGATTACGTCCGGCGGCGGCCCCGGCGTCTGGGGGCTGCTGCACGCGCTGCGCCGCGGAGACGGCCGCTTCCAGGTGATCGTGCAGGATTGCGACGCGGACGACACGCCCGGCACGGTGCTGGGCGACGAGCGCGTCCACTTGCCGCCCGCGTGCGACCCCAGCTACGTCGAACGGCTGCTCGAGCACTGCGGCGCGGCGCGCGTCGACGTGCTGATTCCGGTCTTCGACGGTGAACTGGCCGCGATCGCAGCGGCCCGGGGCGACTTCAACGCCGCCGGCACGCGCGTGCTGCTGCCCCCGATCGACGTGGTGCGAACCTGCGTCGATAAATGGGCGACGCACGAGCGGCTGGAAGCGACGCCGTTCCTGCCGCGCCATCGGCGGGTTGAAACGCTCGAGGAGACGCGCGACGCGATCGGCGGCCTCGGCTATCCGGCGCAGCTTCTGTGTATCCGGCCGACCAACCTCGCGGGCGGGCGCGGCGTTCACGTTCTCGACGCCGCGGTGGATGCATTTGCCGAGCGGTTGCTGTCCAAACCGGGCGTGCAGCGCTGCACGGCCGAGGAATTCCTGGAGCTGCGCGCCCGCGGGCCGGAGCGCTTCCGGCTGATCGTGAGCGAGTTCCTGCCGGGTGACGAGCTGGGAATCGACCTGCTGGCCGCGGAGGGGCGCGTGTGCGAACTCGTCACGCGCCGGAAGTGCGGAGCGATGCACAGCGGGAACCCGATGCGGATGGACTTCATCGAAGCGCCCGCGGCTCGCGCCTGGATCGCGCGGCTGTGCCGGGAGTTGCGCTTGGACGGGCTGGTCAATGTCGACGCGCGCTACGACGCTGCCGGCGTGCTGCGGCTGATCGAGATCAACCCGCGTCCATCCGCGTGCATCGGCATGAGCGCGGCGCGCGTGAACCTGCTCGAATGGGCGATCGACCGCCTGCTGGGAGAGGAGTGCGACGATACGGCTGCGTACTCCCAGGAGAACCCGCCGCAGCGGATCGTGCGGGCGCTGGCGGACATCGCCGTGCGCGGGTCGGAAGGCGAAGTGCTTCTGCCGCTGATGCAGCGGGAGCGTGAGCTGTCGGGGCCGGCTCGGCTGACGGATTAGGAGCGCGGAAGCATGCGCGTGCTGTGTCTGGCCGCTCACCCGGATGACGAAGTACTTGGCGCCGGCGGAACGCTGCTGGCGCATCGGGCGGCGGGGGACGAAACCGCCCTGCTGGTGGCCACCGCGGCGTATGAGCCGAACTGGTCGGCCGATTCGATTCGCCGCAAGCGCGACGAGTGTCTTGCCGCGGCAAAGCTACTGGGGGTGTCGGCAGTTCGTTTTCTCGACTTGCCGACGATGCACCTCAATACGCTCCCGGCGATTGAACTGAATCAGCGGGTCGCGGAGGCGGTCGCCGAACTTGCGCCCGACGTGGTGTATGCGCCGCCGCTGGACGACGTGAATCGCGACCACACGTTGCTGTTCGAGGCGGCGCTGGTGGCGACGCGGCCGACCGGCGCCCCGGGGCCGCGGGCGCTATACAGTTTCGAGATTCCGACCACGACGCGTTTTGCGCCCTGCTCGCGCTGGCAGGCGAATACGTACGTCGATGTCGCTGCGTTCATTGACGCGAAGCTGGAAGCGATGGCGTGTTATCAGACGGAGTTGCGCGACCCGCCGCACCCGCGGTCGCTCGAGAGTATTCGAGTCTTTGCGCGCGAGCGCGGGGCCGCCGTCGGTCTGCGCTACGCGGAGGCGCACATGCTGATTCGACAGGTATCCCGGTGGTAGCTGTACTGAGTGCGCCGCGCGGCGGAGACGAGGGGATTTGCCTATCGAGCCGCCGCCGCGAACTTGCCGAAGACTGATTGGGACGAACTGCGCTTGGTCATCTGGCATTGGAAGGACCACCGAGTATGAGCGTCACGACGTTTCCGAACACCGTCGATTCCGCCGCCGGGCCGCTCCCGCCGCACCTGCTGAAGGCCATCAGCCGGGTGACGGAAATCAGCTCGCTGCCGGAGATCACGACCCGCATCGTTCAAGCGGTGGAGGATCCGAAGGCGACCGCGCACGATTTGCACGAGATCGTGAAGAGCGACCCGGCCCTGGCGACCAAGATTCTGAAGGTGGTCAACTCGGCCTTTTACGGCCTGCCGGCGCAGATCGCCAGCCTGGATCGCGCGATTCTGATGCTGGGGCTCAGCGCCGTGAAAAACATCGCGCTGGCGGCGTCGCTGACCCGCCTGTTCAAGGCCGAGCCGCTCGGGCCGCAGTTCGAGCCGCGCGACCTTTGGCGGCACTGCATCGCCGTCGGCGTCTGCGCGCGGATGCTGGCGGAGAGCGGCGGGTGCTCTCGGCCGGATGAAGCCTTCGTCGCTGGGCTGGTGCATGACATGGGGCTGCTGATCGTGCAACAGACATTCGGCGACAAGCTGCGCGAGGTCGTGACCCGCTGTTTCTCGGCGCCGACATCGTTCTGCGCGACAGAGCAGAGCATCATCGGCGCGGATCATCAGGCGTTTGGAGCGGCGTTGGCGGCCAAGTGGAAATTCCCGCCGGCGCTGCGAAACGTCATCACGTTTCATCACGATCCCGGCGCGCTGCGGCCGGAGTTCAAGAAGCTCGTCACCGAGGTTTACGTCGCGGATACGCTTTGCTGCCAGCAGCAGTGCGGGTTCTGGCTGACGGCCGGCACGCAGACCATTCCGGACGAGATGCTGTCGCTGATCAGCGTGGAGAGGTCGCAACTGGACGAAATCGCTGCGGCTCTGCCGGAGCGGATTCAGGAAGCCGAGGCGATCTTCGGCGGCTAGTGCAGTTGCTCATGCTGGTTGCATATTAATGGGGTGGGATGGGCGCCTCGCCCGTCGCCGCGCTCTCCCGAACGGGCAAGATGCGCGTTCCACCCGAGAAGTTCACACGCTCTCCCTCCGAACCCTGCCAACATCCCGCCGTTGCGGCTGCGCGCGATTGGAATTACCTTGCCGCGACGCTCAGGCGGACGAGCAGCGGCCGCACGGTCGCTTGCGGGGATCGCCGGCGCTGATCTCCGACCGAAAGCCGCGCGGTGTATAAACTCTTTCTCACGCTTCGCTATCTGCGAAAACGGCGGATCGCTTATTTTGCTATTCTGGCCGTCGCGCTGTGCACCGCGATGGTGCTGATCGTGACGTCGGTGATGGGCGGGTTTCTCGATCAGTTGGTGCGCAAGGCGCGCGGGCTGCTGGGCGACGTGATCGTGGACAACGGGTCATACCGCGGCTTTCCCCTCTATGACGAGTTCATCGCGGATGTCAGTCAGTGGCCCGAGATCGTGCGCGCGACGCCGCTGATTTACGCGTACGGGATCATGCGGCTGGAAACCTCGCCGCGGACGATGACCGTGCAGGTGGTCGGAATGCGGCTGCAGGACGTGTACGTCGTGAATGCGTTCAAGCAGGGACTGTTCTACGAGAAGCACTACCCGGGCACGACGCGTTTGTCGCCGCAGCAGCAGCCGCTGATGGGCCTGTCGGGCCGCGCGCCGCTGCTGCCGGAGCCGTATCGCAGCGCGCTGGAGCAATCGCGCGCGGCGGGCGTGGTGGACGGAGATTCGAGTGAGACGGAGCTAACCCAATATCTGAAGGAGCTGGGCGCGCCGCCGATTCCGGGCATGTTCGCCCTGAACAGCCTGGACGATTCGAGAGCGCCGGCGCTGGCGGGCGAGGAGCGCTACGGCATGATCCTGGGCCGCGACCTTGTCGCGCGGCGCATGCCGGACGGGCGCTATGAACGCTCGTCGAGCCGGCCGCTGGGCCTGTTCGCCGAGCTGACGCTGGTTCCGGTCGGCGACAGCGGCACGGCCGATCAGCCGGTGAAAGAGCGCTTCCGCTACGCGGACGACTCGCGCACCGGGATTTACGAGATTGACTCGAAAAGCGTCTACGTCGAGTTCGAGCACTTGCAGAAGCTGCTGCTGATGGACGCCGAGAAGCGCGCCGACGGCGGGGCGGACATCCCGGCCCGCTGCTCGCAGATTCAGGTGAAGCTGCGCGACGGCGTCGATCCCTACGCGATTGCGCGCCGGCTGGCCGAGCACTACCGCGGGCTGGCGAACGACCCGCGCTTCAAGCTGGATGATCTGGATCGCCAGTTTGTTCTGACCGTGGACGCGATCACCTGGGACAAATCGCAGGCGCATCTGATCGGCCCGGTCGAGCATGAGAAGCAGCTCGTGACGATTCTGTTCGGCATCATCTCGCTGGTTGCGGCGGTGCTGGTGCTGTGCATTCTGTACATGATCGTGCTCCAGAAGACGCGCGACATCGGCATCATCAAGAGCATCGGCGGGTCATCGGCCGGAGTGGCGGCGATTTTTCTCGCGTACGGCGGCGCGGTCGGCATGGTGGGCAGCGCGATCGGGGCCACGCTGGGCGTCCTGTTTGTCCGCAACATCAACGCGGTGCAGGATTACCTGGTCTGGCAGTTCGGCTGGCGCGTCTGGGATCGTTCGGTTTATTCCTTCGACGAAATTCCCAGCACGGTGCGGTCGTTTGACGTCGTGGTCGTGGTCGCGTGCGCGATTCTCGCGTCGACGCTGGGCGCGGTGGTTTCGGCCTGGCGCGCGGGAGCGATGCACCCGGTGGAGTCACTGCGCTATGAGTGACGTGCTGCTGGCGGCCGAAGACGTCCACAAGACCTACCGCATGGGTCGCGCGACGCTGAACGTGCTGCTCGGCTGCAATCTGCGCCTGGCGAAGGGCGAATTCGTCGCGATCATGGGCAAGTCCGGCAGCGGAAAAAGCACGCTTCTGCACGTGCTGGGCGCGCTTGACGTGCCGGAGCGCGGCCAGGTGACGTTTGCCGGCCAGCCGGTCTTCGCCGCGGAGGGCCGGCGGCGCTTTCGTCCCGGTCCGCTGGACGTGCTGCTGGCGGCGGAGCGGCGGCGCAACGAGCTGCGGCGTCGCGTGTTCGGTTTCGTGTTCCAGTTCTACCATCTGCTGCCGGAGCTGAACGTGCTCGAAAATGTCCTCATCACGCACATGGTGGGGACGTCGCTTTCGGCCTGGCCGGCGCGGCGCGCGGCGGCGCGGGGCGAGGCGCTCGAGATCATCGGGCGCGTCGGCCTCAGCGACCGGCTGCGTCATCGGCCGGGCGAGCTCTCGGGCGGCGAACGGCAGCGCGTGGCGATTGCGCGGGCGCTGGTGCACCGGCCGCAGGTGCTGCTGGCCGATGAGCCGACCGGAAACCTGGACGCGCAAGCCGGGGCGAGCCTCATGAAACTGCTCAAGGAATTTCATGCCGAGGGGCAGACGATCGTGATGGTGACGCATGATCCGCAGATCGCGGCGTACGCGGATCGGACGCTGCGTCTGGAGGAAGGGCGGCTGCGCGGCGGCGGGAACTGACGGCCGATCGGGGCAGGGGAGTGCGGGCGTCTCGCCCGCAAAGGCGGGCCTGAGCTCAGCTTCCGGGCAGCGTCAGTTCCATGTACACCACGCCGGGCAGCGGATTGGCGTAATAGGGCGTAGTCTCCCGGAATCCCATCGAGCGATACAGGGCGATGGCTGCCGTCATTTGCGACAGCGTGTCGAGCACCATGCGCGCGTAGCCGATCCGCCGGGCGCGCTCGACCACCGCGTCGGCCAGCATCCGGCCGACGCCTGCGGCGCGAAAGGCCGGACGGACGAAGAGCCGCTTCATTTCGCAGACGCCCGTTTCGAGCTTGCGCAGCGCGACGCAGCCCGCGTCGTGCTGATCTGATCGAGCCAGCAGAATGCAGCCGTCGGGCGGCGCGTAGCGTCCGGGCAGCTCCGCCATCTCGCGCTCGAAACCCTGGAAGCAGAGATCGACGCCGATTTCGGCGGCGTACTCGCGGAACAGGGTCCGCGCCGTCGCGAGCTGCCGCGCGTCCAGCGCATCGGTCAGCGTGACCGTTGTCATGGCTCGTTCTTCCTCAGCGGCGCCATGAGCCTGCCCAGCGACAGCCCGGGCGGCAGGCCGCGCGTGCCGCGGCTGAGCGCGCAGCCGATTCCCCACCAGCCCTCGCCGGGCACGCCGTGCACCGGTCCGGAGTGGTCGGTCGGCCAGCGCCCGGTGCGGCGGCGATGAGCCCGGGCCCAGGCGAGGATCGTGCTGAGCTTCAGCGGCGGCGGGTGCAGCCGGTGGCGCACGCCGCGTTCCTTTGCCAGCAACAGCAAGATGCTCGACCCTCCGCGAAGTCCGCGGTTGCCGGTGCTGAGGGCCGCCTGGATGTTGCCCCAGCGCTCGCCGGGCTGGCCGAACACGTCGCCGGAGAGTTGATTCGGCCATTTGCCGGTGCGGCGGCGATGCTCGTCGGCCCAGCGCAGGATGATGGCTTCCGTCAGGCGGGGCGTTTGGCGCGGGTGCCGGTGGCCGCGCTGCTCGGCGAGCAGACACGCGAGCGTGGTGCCGCCGGACAGACCGCGCCGGCCGTGGCAGAGCGCCTGCGAAATGGCGGACCAGTTTTCCTGTGGGGCGGCCGCGACGTGACCGCTGTTCTCGCTGGGCCAGCGCCCGAACCGGCGGCGATGGTCATCCGCCCACGCGAGAATCTCATGAATGGAGATCCGCGGCGGGTCGCCGATGTTTCGCACGCCGCGGTGTTCCTGAAGCACGCTGGCCAGTGACGTGCCGCCGGGGAACCGGCGGCTCCCCAGGAACAGCGCCGCCTGCACGGCGGCCCAGGTTTCGCCCGGCTCGCCGAGCACCGGCCCGGACGACGCATGCGGCCAGCTTCCATGCCAGCGGTGGTGCGCATCCGCCCATTTCAGCACGAGCGGAATGGTGATCGGCCGCAAGTCCCGTCGGTTGCGCACGCCGCGGCGCTTCGCCAGGAGCTGCGGGAGCGACAGGCCGCCCTTCAGCGTGCGTCCGCCGCGGATCATGATCGCATTGATGTTGTGCCATTGTTCGGCCGGTGCGGCGAGCACGCGGCCGGAACTGGCCTTAGGCCAGTCGCCGGTGCGGCGGTGGTGGTCATCGGCCCAATTGAGGATGAGGTTGATCGAGAGCGGGGGCGCGTTGAACGCGTGCCGCAGGCCGCGGTGTCTTGCGAGGAGGCGGGCAATGGATGATCCCGGCGGCAGGCCGCGCAGACCCTTGTAGAGGGCCTGGTGGATGTTTCGCCAAATCTCCCACGGGACGCCGTGGACCTCGCGGTCGTTGACGGTGGGCCATCGGCCTGTGCGGGCGCGGTGCGCGTCGGCCCACTTCAGAATCTGCGAGATGCGCAGCGGGGGGCGCTGCGGGGGCGGCGGGCGGCGCGGCGGCTTCTTCGGGCCGCGGCCCTTGGCGGGGATCACGCGGAGCGGTTTGCGCGGTTTCAGAGGCATGACTCGGGCCACTCGATGCGGCAGTCCGGCGGGACCAGCCCGCGCGCGGCGCAGGCGCGAGCGAACAGGTTGGCGCCCTCCACGAAGCGCGGGTCGAGCCTGAATTTCAAGCAGCGCGTCAGGTAGCGCTCGGCCAGCTCGACGGGCCAGCCCAGGCCCGGCCCCTGCTCGCGGGCGATGGCGGCGGCGCGGACGACGCCGCGATCACGCGCGGACGTGAGTAGCGAGTTCAGAGTAGCGAGCAGCGAGTTGCGTTCCGACGGAGCAGAGCTGCCCCTCTTCAACTCGCTGCTCGCTCCACTTAACTCTGAACTCCTTCCCGCCCAGATGGCGAAGACGAACGGCAGGCCGAATTGCGCCCGCCAGGCGCCGCCCAGGTCGACTTCGTAGGCGAAGCTGCCGCGGCGCGGGTCGATCACCTTGTCGCCGATCAGCAGCACGGCTTCGAACTCGTCGGGCGCCTGGGATTCGTACTGGAAGGGTTGGAGGATCACGTCGCGGCCGTAAAGCTCGCGCCACAGGATCGACGCCAGCGCGACCGACGTGTGCGAATGGCCGTCCACGTGAATGCGGGTGACGCGGTCGGGCGGAACCTGCGAGAACACGCGGACGGTCATGGTCTCACCGTCGCAGGCGATGCAGGCGTTCGACACGACGCACAGGCGCTCGTGATGACGGAGCACGTCCACGATCGGCAGTAGCGCGGCATCCACGGCCCCGCGCAGCAGCAGCCCGGCCTGAAGCGCCGGCACGTCGAAGGTCAGCTCGACATCCGCGCGCCCGTCGAGCCCCTCGATCAGGGGTCGCGAGTTCAGATATGAGACCACGCCCAGCCGGATCATGCAGCCGACTCCTTTGCCGGAAGTATAGTTCGCGGGGCCGAGTTTGGGTTCCGGCTGCCGGCCGCACGTTGCCTGGGCGAGCGTCCGCGAATGCCCGCCGGATTATGGTGCGGCCAAGGGGGGGCGGAGCGGATGTGAACTTCTTCAGTTGGATCGGGCATCTTGCCCGTTCCTAAGACCACGGGGGCCGGCGAGACCCCCGCCCCACCCAAATTTCACAAGAGACTGGCCGTCTTCGCGACCAGCATGCGCGGGCCGGCGGCGCCGGATTGCGGCGCGCGGCGTCCGTTCGTGGACGTGACCGTGCGCGGTGCGCTGAGGGCTGGGTTTTCCGGTCCCACGAGCGGGTCGCCGGGTTGAATTGCGGCCAGACGCTGCTCGATCTTCTCTGCGTAGGATTTCGACAGCTCAAACCCGACGAAGCGACGGCCGAGCTTTTTCGCGACCGCCAGCGTCGTTCCGCTGCCGCCGAACGGGTCCAGCACGACGTCGCCGTTGTTAGAGCACGCGCGGACGATCCGGCCGAGAAGCTGCTCGGGCATCTGGCAGCCGTGCCAGCCACGGCGTTCTGAAAACGTGCCGGCGACGCGCGAGAAGTACCAGGTATCGCTGTGCGGCGGAAACCGATCGGGAATGTCTTGCGGACGGAGGACGAAGCCGTCCCACATCGGCGTGCCTGGCGGCAGCTCGGGCGTGGACATCCACGTATCATCCGGCACGCGGCCCGCCGGATCGGCCCGCTTGTCGGCGTAGACAAGCTGCCGCGCGGACGGAACGCGCACCGCGTCGGAATTGAAGGTGAAATTCTTCGGGTCCTTCACGAAGTGGAAGAGATGCGCGTGGCTGCGGGTGAATTTCTGCGTGCAGTGCACACCGAAGGTGTAGAACCACACGACCCAGCTTCGGCAGTGCAGGCGAAGCTCCGGGGGCAGCTCGCGCGTGCAGAGCACCTTCAGCTCGGCCGCGTATTCGTCGCCGATTGCCAGCCAGAACGCACCGCTCGGCTTAAGAACGCGCGAGACGCCTTCGATCCACTGCCGCGACCAATCCAGATATTCGTTTGAGCCGCGATCGTCGTCGTACTCGTCGTAGTCGTAGCCGATGTTGAATGGCGGGTCGGCGAAGGCCAGGTCGATGGAGCCGGGTTCAAGCTGTCGAAGGCCCGCGATGCAATCGAGATTCTGAACGCAGTCCGTCCGCTCAGGCATTATCGCACCCATAGTGGGATTCGGAACCAGATATACAACTAATAGTGCATCACGCCTCGAGTGGTGTCAAATGAACTCGACGAAGACCGGCTAGAGGCCGGTCCGCCGGATGAGACCGACATTGAGTGTTCGGCTGCGCCCCCGGCTGAAAACGCAACGGGCGACCGGAAGAACTCCGGCCGCCCGTAGCGGTGAATGGGATCGACCTCGTCTGCTGCCGGTGGGAGCGATTTGCTAGAAACCCTTCCCGTAAGGGGGGTGGCCGCCGCGGTCCGAAACCACGCGTCACGAATGCGACGCCTACGTTGCGGGCGCCGCCAGGCGGCCTCCCAGGTTTTAGCGTATCGGTTCCCGCAAATTGATGCTCCAGTGTCGCACAGCCCAGAGGCTGATCCAATCGACATCGGAGTATAGCATCGAAGGACCACGTGCCGATTAGAAAGAAAATCCGGCGACGGCGCGCCGCGAGCATGCGGTCCAAGCACGGGAACGCCGTGAGTGGCGGCGACGGGTGTCGCTGAACTCTCAGGCTTCCCTTTTCCGGCCGGTAAGCCTAGAGTACGGGTACGGTCGGAATCGGGCTCCACGCACGAGCACACACGCGGAGAAACGCATGCGCCTCGCAGTCAACCGTTGGCAGGTTCTCAACGAGCTTCAGGTTCGCTTCAGCTATCTGCCCGCAGACGCGCAGAAGATTCTGCAGGACCTTGAGTCTGGCGGCGTGGTCGAGTTCGCCGGGGCGATGGCCACGCTGTTGCAGCCGACATCGCCGGACGCGATCTACGTCAAATCGCTGCTGAACATCTCGATGGGCAAGACGGTTACGGCCGTCAGCCAGGAGAAGATCAGGGAATACCTGAACCTCTGCCTGCGGCGGGTCGAGACGCGCGGCAGCGCCGTGCGCGTCTAGCCGCAGACGACGAGCGACATTTCACGAGCGAAGCGCGGGCGAGCGCCGTTGGCGTTGGTCCGCGCTTTGTTGCGTTTATCGGGAGCCTTGATCCGAGTGCGCGAGTGCGCGCCGCTTTCGGAGCCGCAAGCGCTAGCGCGCCGGATTTCTCGCAAGCGACGCCGCCCTGCGCCAATCCCCGCGCGCTGGCGCTTGGGGCTCGGTGGGCGCGCGATCGCACACGGTCATTCAGCGCTCGCGCTTGCCGCTGATGAACTGCTCCAACCGCTCGCGGGCGTCATGGTCGGAGAATTGCTCGGGCGGGTGTTTCATCAGGCAGGCGCTGGCCGAGGTGAGCGGGCCGCCGATCTTCCGGTCGAGCGCGAGCTTGGCGCAGCGGATGGCGTCGATGGCGACGCCGGCGCTGTTGGGCGAGTCTTCGACGGAGAGCCGCAGCTCGATCTCCAGCGGTACGTCGCCGAATTTCCGGCCTTCCATGCGAATGAAGCAAACCTTGTTGTCCTTCTGCCAGGGCACGTAGTCGCTGGGGCCGATGTGAATGTTCTCGGCGGCCAGGGGCGTGGCGAGCTGCGATTGAACGGCCTCAGTCTTGCTGATTCGCTTGGTGGTGAGGCGGCTCTGCTCTTTCATGTTCAGGAAATCGGTGTTGCCGCCGGTATTGAGCTGGTAGGTGCGGTCGAGGCGGACGCCGCGCTCCTCAAAGAGCCGGGTCAGGACGCGGTGGGTGATGGTGGCGCCGAGCTGGCTCTTGATGTCGTCGCCCACGCACGGGATGCCGCGGCGGGCGAATTGCTCGGCCCACTCCGGGTGCGAGGCGATGAAGACCGGCATGCAGTTGATGAATCCGATGCCGGCGTCGAGGGCGCAGCGGGCGTAGAACTTGACCGCCTCCTCGGAGCCGACGGGCAGGTAGTTGATCAGGATTTCGGCCTTGCTGCGCTTGAGCTCCTCGACCACGTCGCATGGCTTCGCGTCGGCAACGCGGAAGGAGCGGTCCTCGGGTTGCTCCAGCATGTGCGGAGCGACGCCGTCGAGCGGCCGGCCCATCTGCACGGTCACGCCGCTGCGGGCCACGTCGCCGCAGAAGACGGTGGTGCAGTTGGGCTTGGCGAAGATGGCCTCGGCCACGTCGCGGCCGACTTTGCGGCGATCGATGTCGAAGGCGGCGACGACGCGCACGTCGGAAATGCGGTATCCGCCGAGCTGTTCGTGAATCAGCCCGATCGGGGGGCGGCCGTCGCGGTAATAGGCGATTCCCTGGATCAGGGCGCTGGCGCAGTTCCCCACGCCGACAATGGCCAGGCGAATTTCACCCATTCCACTCTCCGGGCCGCCTGCGAGAGCCCGCGCCAGTCGTCAGGCGGCCGTAAGACTGGCGCTAAGCTTGCACGAAAGCGCCGCGCGCGTCAACGGGAATGGCGTTGGGGGAATCTGTGGGTGCGCCCGTTTCTCCGGGCGGGCGGCTTTTCTATCCGAACCCGCCGCGCCAAGCGGCGGGGTGAGATGCGCACGACGCCCCGCCGCAAACGCGCCCCGGACGACGCCCCGCCGCTTGGCGCGGCGGGTTCGGACAGATGCGACGTCTTCGCGGGGATTGGAGCGGGGGCAGCCGGGCATTTTCTGTTCAAGAAGCTCTCGTCCGCTGCCGATGAATCGATTACGTTTGACTCTGCGCTGGCGGAGCCGGCGCCTTTTTCGAGAAACGGCATGGAGTGCGTCCCGCGACGCGCTCTTTTTCACGGCGGTCACGGATGAGCGCAGTCACGGCGGTTGCAGACCTTTTTCACGCGGCGACACGGGTGCAAGGCCAGGAATTTCGAGACGTCGCCGTTCACATGATCGGGATCGGCGGCAGCGGGATGTGCGGGCTGGCGGCGATGCTGATGCGCCGCGGAGCGCGCGTCAGCGGGACGGATCAACGTCCGTCGATCCTGCTGGCTCGTCTGAACGCCGACGGCGCACGAATCAGCTTCACGCAGGAAGCGGGGTCCATTCCGCCCGAGGCGCAGATCGTCGTCGCCTCCGCCGCCGTTCCCGACCACCACCCCGAGCTGGCTGAGGCCCGCCGTCGCGGACTGACGATTTATAAGTACGCGCAGCTTCTGGGCGCGCTGATGGAGCATTACCACGGCATCGCCGTCAGTGGAACGCACGGGAAGAGCACGACGACCGCGTGGCTCTCCTTCGTCCTGCGCGAGGCGGGACTGTCGCCGAATTTCATCATCGGGGCGGACGTCGAGCAGCTTGGCGGCGGCAGCGGCGCGGGGGACGGGCCGCTGTTCGTGGCCGAGGCGTGCGAATACGACCGCTCGTTTTTGAACCTGCACCCGAAGCGGGCGGTGATCCTGAACGTGGAGGAGGACCACCTCGACTGCTACACCGATATCCAGGCGATTGAGGAGGCGTTTTTCGAGTTCGCGCGCCGCGTCCCGCACGACGGGCTGCTGGTCCTGAACGCGGCTGATCCGCGCAGCCGGAGCATCGCGGGCCGCGTGAGCGCCCGGGTGGAGACGTTCGGGGTCGGGTGCGAGGCAGACTGGCGGGCGGACGAACTGGGGCTGGCGGGCGGCTCTTACGCTTTCGACGTTTCGTATCGCGGCACGAAGCTCGGCCGCTTGCGGATCGGTCTGTCGGGGCGGCACAACGTCGCCAACGCACTCGCCGTGATCGCTCTGGCCAACGACTGTGGCGTGGATTGGCCGACGATTCAGCGGGCGCTGCCGGAATTCCGGGGCGCCCGCCGGCGGCTGGAGCTGCGCGGCGAGCCGGGCGGGGTGCGCGTCGTGGATGATTACGCCCATCATCCGACGGAGATTCAGGCGACGCTGGTCGCGGCCCGGGAGCGCTACAAGCCGGGGCGGCTGTGGGTCGTGTTCCAGCCGCATCAGCACTCGCGGACGCGGTTTCTGCTGGATGATTTTTCGCGCAGCTTCGCGGCGGCGGATTTCGCGCTGGTGCCCGACATCTACTTCGTCCGCGACAGCGAGCGCGACCGCGAGGAGGTTCGGGCGCAGGACCTGGTGGAGCGAATCGTCGCGCGCGGCGGGGATGCGCTCTACATCGCTGAGTTCGCCGACATTGTCGAGCATCTGGCGGCGCGCGTGACGGAGGGGGACGTGGTGCTTACGATGGGCGCCGGGAGCATCTGGAAAGTCGCTGATGACCTTATTCGCCGGCTTGGAGAGCATCGTCCGGCCTGACGTTCCGCTGCGCAATTACACCTGGTACGGGCTGGGCGGGCCGGCGCGCTGGTTTGCGACGCCGCGGACGGACGCGGAGGCGGTGGAGGTGCTGGCGCGCTGCGGCGAGGGAGGCGTTCCATGGCGCGTGCTGGGCAGGGGGGCGAATCTGCTGGTGCGCGACGAAGGGGTTGATGGCGTGGTGCTGACGTTTTGCGGCGAGATCGAAGGTCCGCCCGCCGCCGCGCTCGCTGGCGCTTCGCGTTCGGACCGCACGGCTTTCGCTCCCGGCGGGGTTCGCGTGGATGGGGCTCGGGTATGGGCCGGCGCGGGCGCGGATTTCACGAAGCTTGTTCAGCATTGCGTCAACCGGGGACTCGCCGGGTTGGAGAATCTGGCCGGGATTCCCGGTTCGATGGGCGGGATTATTCGCATGAACGCCGGCGGCAAGCATGGCAGCATCTCGCAGTACGTGCGGCGTGTACGTGTGCTGGAGGCGGATGGACGGATCGACCATCGCGATGCGGCGGCGGTGGGGTTCGCGTATCGCAAGACTGACCTTGCCGGCGCGGTCGTGCTGGCGGCCGAACTGGAGTTGAGCGAATCCAACCCGGCCGCCCTGACGCGCCGGTTTCGGGAAATCTGGCTGGAAAAGGCGTCGCAGCAGCCGGCGGTCAGCGAGCGCTCGTGCGGCTGCGTGTTCAAGAACCCGCCGGGGCAGGCGGCCGGCGCGTTGATCGACCGCGCCGGAATGAAGGGGCAGCGCGTCGGCGGGGCGGAAATCAGCCGGCGGCATGCGAATTTCATCGTCGCGCATAACGGCGCGACCGCCAAGGACGTGCTAGACTTGGCGGCGGTTGCGAGGGATCGCGTCCGCAGCGAGACGGGTGTCGAGCTGGAGTTTGAGGTCGAAATCTGGTGAAGGGATGCACACGACCGCCGACCGGACTGCGCGGATTTCCACGCCCGCGGATCGCAAACTGAAGATCACCGTGCTGCGCGGCGGGCCGAGCGCGGAGCGCGAGGTCAGCCTCGTTTCGGGCGCGGCGATCGCCGAGGCGCTGCGCCGCCGCGGGCATGACGTGTTCGAGTCCGACATCGGGCCGGACAACCTGGCGGCGCTGGAGCGCGCCGCGGACGTGGTGTTTCCGGCGCTGCACGGCACGTTCGGTGAAGACGGACAGGCACAGCGGATCATGGAATCGAGGGGAATTCGCTTCGTCGGCTCCGGGGCAGCCGCGTCGGCGATGGCGATGGACAAGGTGGCGACGAAGCAGGTCGCGGTCGCGGCGGGAATCCGCACGCCGGCCTACGGCGCGGTCAATTCGGTAGCGGCCGGCCCCCGTGCCGGCCGTCGGGAGCCGGAAGCCTCCCGATCCGACCACGGCCGGCACGGGGGCCGGCCGCTACCCCATTTTGCGTCGCCGCCCGTGCCGGTCGTCGTTAAGCCGGCGGATCAGGGCAGCAGCGTCAAGACGTTCATCATTCGCGACGAGGGCGGCGTCGAGCCGGCCGTCCGCGACGTGCTATCCAGCTTCTCGCGGGCGCTGGTCGAGCAGTTTATCGAAGGCGACGAGCTGACGGTCGGCATCCTCGGCGACCAGGCTCTACCGCCGATCTGCATCCGCCCCAGGCAGGGCTTCTACGACTACGCCGCCAAATATCAGGCCGACGACACCGAATACGTCTTCGAGTCCCACCCAGCGGCGATTCTGCGCCAGGCGCAGGAGTGGAGCCTGTTGCTCCATCAGCGGCTGGGCTGCCGGCACTTGTCGCGCGTGGACTGGATCTGCGACCGCGACGGAAAGCTCTGGATGCTCGAAATCAACACGCTGCCGGGCTTCACCAGCCACTCGCTCGTCCCCAAGGCGGCGGCGCGGGTCGGCGTCGCGTTTGATGAGCTCTGCGAGCGGCTGGTGCTGATGGCCCTGGAGGGCGACTAGGTGGCCCGCAGTCGCGCCAAAGTCACCGCCCGCCCGCCGCGCCCGAAGCGCGATTGGGCCATGTCGCCCGTCGCCGCCCGGCGTCTGCTCGTGGCGCTGCTCTGGCTGGGCGGCATTGGCGGCAGTGTGTATGGGCTGACCGCGCTGGCGCCCTATTCCCTCGCGACACAGGGCGGCGAGGATTGGCGCGTCGAGTGGGAAAATCCGCCGGCGTGGGCCGATGCGAGCGTTCGCGATCTGGTGACGGCGCAAGTCGGCGCGGTTGCGGGCGTCGGGCGCGGTGATCCGAGGCTCTGCGCGCTGGTGGCCGAGCAGCTCAAAAGCTCGCCCTGGATCGCCGAGGTGCAGAGGATCAGCAAGCGGGCTGACGGCGTGGTGCGGGTCCGTGCGACGATGCGGCCGCGGCTGGCCGACGCGAAGGGACTGGCGATCTATCGCGGGCGCGCCTATCGCATCGACGATACCGGCGTGCGCCTGCCGGACGAGTGCGACCTGGCCGACCTCGACCGCTCGCGGACGTGGATCTTGATTCAGGGCATCCAGGCGCCGCCGCCGGAGATCGGCGAGGTCTGGCGCGGCGACGATCTACAGGCGGGCATCAAGCTGGTGCGGTTTTTGAACTCCCGGTCGTCGCCGCTGCTGCCGAGCATCCGCGCGATTGACGTGGGCAACTACGATTGGAAGGAAGACCGTTTCGGCGGGCGGCTGCGGCTGATGACATTGCACCCGCGCACGATCATTCACTGGGGCCAGCCGCCGGGTGAGGAATATGATATGGAAAGCCCCGCAGACCAGAAGCTGCAGTGGCTCGTGCGGATCTTCGAAAAACACGGCGGGCAGTTTCCGGACGGCGGTCCGATCGACCTGCGTGACGAGGCGGCGGTCCGCCCGGCACTGGGGCAGTAGGAGACGCGACGATGAACATCAATGAGCTACCGCGAATGCTGCTGGACACGGTTCACCAGCACGTCAGTTCGGGCGCGGCCTGGATGACCTACGGCCTGATGGGGCTGGTGGCGCTGTCCGGGCTGATGTCGCTGATCAAGGGCGCCCGCATGGCGCCGATGGGCATCGCCACCGCGCTGGCCATTCTGGCGGGGATGAGCGGGACGTTTGTCGCCAAGGGCCTGAATACGCCCGTCGTGCCGACCGTTTGCGTGACGGGCGTGGTCGGGCTGCTGCTGGGTTTCGCATTCTTCCGCGGCTGGCTGGGGCTGCTGATGTCGGCCTGCGTCATGTTCGCCGCGCTGTCGTTCTACGGCGGGCGCGTGCTGCAAAAGCCGCTTTCGGAATACACGTCGAGCAATTTCGACCATCAGAATCAGCTCGTGACGCTGCCGGGAGAGGCGGGCACGTCGCCGTCGACGAAGGATGTGAGCGAAGAACTGCGGCGCGTGTGGGCTTACCTGTCGTCGCGGGAGGATGTGCCCAATTTCCAGACGACGTTCTGGTCGATCGCCGGATCGAGCGCGCTGGCGGGGCTGATCTTCGGACTGCTGTTGCCGAGCCTGACGCGGGCGATTCTGGCGGCGACCAGCGGATCGGTGGTGTTCTTCGGGGCGCTGTGGCTGCTGGCGCACACGGCCCGGCCGGAGCTGGCGGCGAAGATAGACGTTGCCAGCCCGTGGGTGTGGGGCGGGGCGGCGGTGGTGTGGGTTATTTCGCTGCTCTACAACTTCACGGATGTGCGCCGGCCGAAGACCGCCAAGCGGGTGGTGGAAGCGGCGCCGGGTGCGGTTCCGGCTTGATGGCCGGTGCGTGGCGGGGGAACTTGTGAACATCCGGGTGGGACGGGCGTCTCGCCCGTCCCTGACACCGCGGGGACGGGCGGGACGCCCGTCCCACCCAAACGGCACGCCCGCGCTGGGTTCAGCGCGGGCGCGTCATTCCGTTCCAGCCGACAATCAACCGCCGCTGAGCAGCGAGACGAATCCGTTGATATCCAGGATATCCACGTTTCCGTCGCCGTTGATGTCGCCGTTGTCGATGTTGCAACCCGGATACTGCAACGCGTAGGCGGCCGGGTCGCTGATGGCGAGCGTGAAGGCGTTGATGTCCAGGATGTTCACCTGGCCGTCACAGTTCATGTCGCCCAGCACGACCGGGTTCTCGCACTCGTCGGGGACGTTGTTGCTGTTGACATCCGCCGAGCGGCCGCTGGCGATGTCGTCGCTGTCGACGATTCCGTTCTCGTTGCAATCGTCCAGCGACGCGTTGCAGCCGAAGCTGGAAACCTGCAGGTCATCGACGGCGGCCTCGATCAGCGAGCCGGTGGCCGCGTCTTCGGCGATGAAGCGGAGCTTCATCGTGGCGGTGGGCGTGACCGGCGGGTCGAGGTCAAAGACGCTGAACGAGTGCTGAATCCAGCCGCCGGACGTGCCCGCGCCGGTCGGACCGACGGTCTCGACCGCCGAGAAGCTCGCGCCGTTGTTGCTGGAAATCTGGACGCGGAAGATGTCGGCGTTCGGGGCGCCGCCGGCGCTGTTGGAGTACCAGCGCCAGTAGCTGACGACGGCGTCGGGCGCGGCCGAGAGATCGAACGTCGGCGAGGTGAGCGACGTGGCGCCGCCGTCCACGTCATTGGCGCCGTCGCTGCCGCCGTTGAGGCCGTTGGTGACCCAGCAGTTCACGCCGGGGTTGGTGGTGTGATCGTCCTCGGGCTGGGCGGTGGTGGCCTGCGGGTCCATGCGGTTCCAGATGCCGGTGGTGGCCGTGTCGCCGGGCGCGCCGATGGTCCAGCCGGGGTCGGTCTCCATCTGATCCGAGAGCGAGATCGTGGTCGTGCCGACGATGAAGCTGTAGTTCGTCGCCGGTGCGCTGGGCGGGTTGAGCGCCTCGCCGCTGACCGTTCCGTCGGCCGAGAAATAGTACTGCGGCATCGCCGTGCACACCGGCGGCGGCAGCGTCGCCTGCCAGATTTCGCCGCCCGCGAACGTGAGCGGGATGTCGATGAACGGACCGGCGTCGTAACGGACGTGCATGGTCGGGCTGTTCGCGACAACCGTGTCATTGATGGCGCGGATGCGGACGCTGACGTTGGCAGTTGCGCCCGGTGCCAGGACCGTCGGAAGCGTGCTGTTCAAGCTGATCTGCAGCGATGGCGGGAAATTCAGCGCGTGCGAGCAGCAGAGCGAGAACGGCTGCGGCCCTTGCGGGACGTTGAAGCCGTGAACCTCGATCCGCCACGTTCCGGCCATCGGGCTGTTGACCAGCACCTGCTCGATGTTGTCCACGCTGTTGCGCACCGTCTGAACCGCGTTGGCCGACGGCGTGGTCAGCGAGAGCGTCCAGGGGAAGCGCTGTACGTTGTTCGGATCGAAGACGCGCAGGTCCAGATCGTTGATGATCGCGGGATTGACGTTGGGCGTGCCCGCGGCGTCGTCCCAGGCCATGGTGACTTTGAGCTGCGGGTCGCCGGCGCCGACCGCGGTCGTAATGACGTAGGTGCCGGCCTGGCTCACCGAATCCTCGAAGAACCGGCCGAGCCGCATGAAGTCCACTGCGGCTTGCGCACGAACCGAGCCGTAGCCGAACTGGTAGTCAGGTCCGGCGTTGCCGAGGTCGGCCGCGGTGTGCGCCAGGAAAATCTTGAGCGTCGAGTTGCGCGGATCGGCGCCGGGGAACTGGACGCGGTAGTCCTGCAGAATCAGGGCCGAAATCCCGCATACCGTCGGCGAGGCCATCGACGTGCCGCAGAGCACCGCGTACGCCGTATCGCTAGTGTTGGTGCAGCTTGTGACGCCGTTGTCGCCGCCGCTCTGGCAGCCGGGGGCGCTGATGTCGGGCTTGAGGCGGCCGTCGTCGGTCGGTCCCCAACTGCTGAACGTGGTCATGCTGTCGTCATTGCTGTTGAGCGCGCCGACCGTGATGTGGTTCTTGGCGGTCGCGGGCGGTGCGGTGCTGCGGTAGTCGCCGACGCCCTCGATGTCGCAGCGGTTGCCCTGGCGCTCGTTGCCGTTGGCCCAGACGACCCGGAAGGGCGCGCCCATGCTGCCGCGGACGATGTTGTCGATCAGCGCGTCGGTGACGCCGTAGTCGCCCTGGATATTGCAGTCGAAGCCGTTGCTTTCCGTGTTGGTGCCAATCGAGTTGTTCGAGATATCGGCGCCCTGGCCGAATGCGGCGGTGTAGTCGGCTTGAAGATCGCCGGGATTCGTATAGAGGAAGATTCCGCCGCTGGATTGCAGCCCGTACGACAGGATCGTCACGCCGGGGGCCATGCCCTTGTGCGTGGCGTTGGCGGTGCCGCTGCCGCCGATGGTGCCGGAGACGTGGGTTGCGTGGGAGATTTGCCCGGACGCATCATGAACCGTCAGACGACCGTTGAAATCCTGGTGCGTGGCGCGGGCGGTGCCGCCGTCATAAACCAGCACGGTGACGCCGGCGCCGGTCAGGTTGTAGGGCGCGGCCTGCAGTTGATCGGCCTGGATGCGGGCGCGGTTGCTGGCGTTATTCTCGCTGAGTTGCGGCAGGGCCTGCTCGATGTACTGCACGCTGTCGTGCGCCGCGAACTGCCGGGCGATGGAGATGGGCATCTCGATCACCAGGCCGTTGACCAGGTAGAGGTAGTCCTGGACCAGCGCGCCGTACTGCTCCGCGGCGGCTTTGCCCTCGGCGATGAGGTCGACGTCCGGGTGGAACAGGACGTAGAGGCCGATGATCGGATCGCCGCCGTCGGTCAGTCCAACCTGGGCCCATTCGGGCGTTTTGCCTGAGGCCAGGATCGGGTGCATTTTCCATTCGGGGCGGATTTCGCTGGCGCCCGTGATCGTCGTTACACCCGCCGCCGTATCAAGATCGGCCCGCGGCGAGACCGCGGCGAAGTAGCCCTGTTCGCCGAGGTACGCGCCCAGCTCGATGCCAGATGCGGCCAGCTCGTTGCGGAGCTCCGGCGTCACCGGCTGATCGAACTGAACCACGATGTGCCGTTTTTCGCCGCGTGAGGCGGACGCGGAGAGCACGCCGCGCACGTCCTGCGGCGTGGCGGCCGAAAGCGCCGCGGGTCCGCTGCGCCACTTGATGTCTGCGGCCATACTCGCGGTTGAACTGGCGATCATTCCGGCGGTCAGACCGCCCCAGGCGATGGCGCGGCTGAATGAGCCGGCCGGCGTGAATTGCTTCAGACTGCGCATCCCAATGCCTCCGTGACAAGAGAGATAGAAAAAGGCCATCCCAGCAGCACGCGGGCGGGCGACGGAAGGGCAGACTGCTGGACAGGCGCGAAAAACGAAGAAACGCACGAAGTCGCCGGCACGCGGCGATTCGCGAAATGCGCATGTCCCAGCGCGGCTCCCAACTGCCGCCTCGCCTCTTTACGTAGTATACCACGTCGGCAGGGGTCTTTCGGACGGCTCATGTCGGTTTTTCAGTATTAGGACCCGCGCATTTCGTCTGCCCAATCGGACCCTGTTCTCCGCTGTCACCTGCCTTCGCACAGCACCTCGACCGGGCAGGCTCGGGCGCACGAGCCGCCGAAGGTGTTGGCGCCGAGAATCGTCCGCGCCGCGCCGAGCGCGTCTTTGTGCAGAATCTGGCGAATGAAGCGCGGGATGTCGATGTGCATCGGGCGGGCGCGCGTGCAGGGCGCGTCGTAGCAATACAGGCAGCGGGCCGCCTCCACCGCCGCCTGGCTTTCCGACAGCGGCGCGTGCAGTTGGGCGAATTCGGTTCCGACGGGCGCGGCGGGGAACGACGGCTGCAACCGGGCCTCGCTTTGCGTCGCCAATTGTGGCGAGGCGGCGTTGCCCGCGTCAATCGACCGTCCGCCGCACGTCCTGCACGCCCAATCCCTGCGGTGTGCGCGGCGCGTGCTGCATCGGCACCGATTCCTGCGAGATCATGACACAGGCCCAGTGCGTCTATCAGGCGGGTCAGTACCAGGGCGACAACACGACGTGCACGCCCAACCCGTGCGGCCCGCGTACCGGCGCCTGTTGCCACGCGGACGGAACGTGCACCGCCCTCACCGCAGCGGAGTGCCTCGGGTATGGATGGACGTTCCAGGGCGATAATTCGCTCTGCATAGAGGTGAACTGCGCGGCGGTGACCGGTGCATGCTGCATCGGCACCGATTCATGCGAAATCATGACGCAGGCGCAGTGCACGTTCCAATCGGGTCAGTACCAGGGTGACAACACGAGCTGCACGCCCAACCCCTGCGGCGTGCGCGGCGCGTGCTGCATTGGCACCGACTCGTGCGAGATCATGACGCAGGCGCAGTGCACGTTCCAATCGGGTCAGTACCAGGGTGACAACACGAGCTGCACGCCGAACCCCTGCGGCGTGCGCGGCGCGTGCTGCATCGGCACCGATTCGTGCGAGATCATGACGCAGGCCCAGTGCGAATATCAGGCGGGTCAGTACCGCGGCGACGGCACCACCTGCACGCCGAACCCCTGCGGTGGGCCGCCACAGACCGGCGCCTGCTGCGTCGGCAGCCAGTGCATCGCCAACCAGACGTTGCAGCAGTGCGTCGCTCTGACCGGCGCCTGGATCGGACCCGGCTCGGTCTGCGGCCCCGGCATGTGCGGCGGCGGCGGCGGAACCGGCGCATGCTGCCTGCCCGACGGCACGTGCCAGGTAACGACCGCGCAGCAGTGCAGCATGATGAACGGCACCTACCACGGCGACGGGTCTGCCTGCGGCCCGACGACCTGCCCGCAGGTCACCCAAGGCGCCTGCTGCATGGCCGGCGGCGGAGCGTGCTTCGTGATGACCTCGATGAACTGCGGCCTGTCCGGCGGCATGTATCAGGGCGACGGCACGACCTGCGGGCCGACCACCTG
Source organism: Phycisphaerae bacterium RAS1 (assembly GCA_007859745.1). Classification (NCBI taxonomy): domain Bacteria; kingdom Pseudomonadati; phylum Planctomycetota; class Phycisphaerae; species Phycisphaerae bacterium RAS1. Next base: position 2,205,192 of record SMLU01000001.1, read on the forward strand.
CCCGCAGCCGCCGCAGAACGGCCGCTGCTGCCTGTCGAACGGCGCGTGCACGGAAACGACGATGGAAGACTGCGGCGTTCTGGGCGGGATGTTTGCAGGCCCGGGGACGACCTGCGCCGGCGACCCGTGCGCCCAGCCGCCCGGAGATTTCCAGCTTCAATTGCCGCTCGACGGCGCGGTGGACGTGCCGGTTGCGCCGCTGTTCGACTGGAACGACGCGGCGGGCGTGGTCGACTATGACCTGTACGTTGACGACGACCCGGCGATTGGCAGTCCGGAGATCGCCGCCGCCAACCTGCTGATCAGCCAGTATCAGGCGCCGGACGACGCGCTGCAGCCCGCGACGACGTACTACTGGACGGTGATCGCCTACAACGCTTCGGGTGAAACGCAATCGAGCACGCACTCGTTCACGACCGGCGCCGCCGCCGCGGACTGCAACAGCAACGGCGTGCCGGATTTGCAGGACATCGCCGACGGAACCAGCCAGGACTGCAACGGCAACGCCGTGCCCGACGAGTGCGACATCGTTGCACAGCCGGGCGCCGGGCAGACGATCGATAGCGGGCCGCTGAACATGCTCATCCCGGAGAACCTCCCCCCCGGCATTTCACACGCGATCAGCGTGGCTGAGACTGCGGCCGTCTACGACCTGAACGCGCAGCTCAGCATCGATCATACGTGGGTCGGCGACCTCGTGATCACGCTCACTCACGGCGGAACCTCGGTGGTCCTGATCGATCGGCCGGGGCGACCGCCGGGAAGCACCGGGTTCGGCTGCGGCGCGGACAACTACGTGGCGATCGTGCTCGACGACGAGGGCGCGGGCGGCGCGATTGAGAACATGTGCGTCATGAACCTGACGTCGCCGCCCTCATACACGCCGAACAACCCGCTCAGCGCGCTCGTCGGCGCGAGCGCCGCCGGCGATTGGATTCTCACGGTGAGTGACAATGCGTCCGGCGACTTCGGAATCCTCGTTTCCTGGTCGCTGCTGCTCACGCCCGGCTCGCCGCCGGTAAGCATGGATGCGAATGGCAACGGAGTGCCGGACGAATGCGAGTAAGGGTAGCGTAGCTAATCAACAATGGCGCATCATGGGTGGGACGGGCGTCTCGCCCGTCCCGCGCGACGGGCGAGACGCCCGTCCCACCCAATCAAGACGCAAACAGCCTAACTAGGGCGGCGGCGGGAGCGACGACGGGAACCGCGGGTCGATCTGCGCCGCTCGACGCAGATGCGGCTCCGCCGCCGGCGCGTCACCGCGCGCCGCCAGGAGTCGGGCCAGATTGAAATGGGCGCCGGCGTGCTCAGCGTTGGACGCCAGTGCGGCGTGCAGCAACGCCTCGGCCTCGGCCGCTGCGCCGCGTTGCATGAGGAGCAGCGCGAGGTTGTTACAGACGTCGGCGTCCGCGGGGGTCCGTTGCAGCGCGGCGCGATAGGCGGCTTCCGCCTCATCCAGCCGGCCGAGCGTCGCCAGCATCACGCCTCGGTTGTAATGCAGATGAGCTTGTTCGGGGGTCCGCTGCAGCGCCTCACACAGGTAGGCCGCTGCGCGCTCGAATTCGCCGCGCCCGGCCGCCTGTTCTCCCAGTCCGGTCTGCAGCCAGGCAATCCGCTGGGTCAGCCGCGGCGAGCGCAGCAGTCCCCAGCGCTCGCAAAGCAGCAACGGCCGCAGGGCGTGCGCCAGCGCGGTCGACTCCGGGGCGGCTGTTCCGGCGTGCGCGGCGCGCTGCAGGGCGTCGCAGCGGCGATGACCGATGAACTCGTGCGCGCGGATGACGCCGCTGTGGGCTGCCAGCGCGGCGAAGAGGATGGCGGCGGCGACGTACGCGACTCCCCCGGTCGTCAACCTCCCGGCGCGACGGAGCGTCAGCACGTTGAACCGCACATCCGGCCGCGTCATGAGCCGCAGCGTCAAGAGCGCCAGGTAGGCGGTGATTGCGCCCAGGCCGAGGGTCATCAGAAACGGCACGGCGTCATACAGTCCGCGGAAGATCAGCAGGGTGGCAGTGAATACCGCGGCCATCAGCACGTCTTCGGCGGCGCTGAAATGAAACGCGGGCCAGATGCGCCGCAGCGGCCTCCAGGAGCGGAGCGCGGGGGGCGTGGTGAAGCCGAACTTCACCGCTTCGTTCGGACAGGCGCTGACGCAGTCCAGGTCTTTCAGGCAATTGGCGTTGACGACCGTGCCGTACTTCAGGAGCTCTTCGTGCACACGCACGTGCGATGAGCAGGCCGCCGTGCACGTGCCGCACTGGGAGCAGTCGCCGGCGGCGACGATGCGGCCCGGCGCGGCGCGGTCGGCGAGGCGAAAGACGGCCCCGTAGGGGCAGGCATAGGTGCAGAAGGAGCGTGAGCCGAGCACATACACGATCGCGAATCCGCACACGGCGAAGGTGAGCGCCGTCACCCACGGCCCCGGCAGGTTTCGCCAGAAATCGGTCGTGACGTAGGATGCCCAGCCATCGGCATCGGAGAAGACGCGCAGCGTCGGCGGCGGGCGGCCCTCCCAGAAGCGGACCGCCTGCGGCCAGACGAACATGTAGAGCATCGCCAGCAGCGGGACCCAGAGCAGAACGCGCGAGCGGATCGGCCGCGGGCGGATGTGCAGTTTCTCCAGAAGCCAGGCGCACAAATCCTGAAGCGCGAGGATGTGGCAGCCCCAGCCGCAGAAGAACCGACCGAAGATCGCCGTCGCGGCGACGGCGGTGAGCATGAACAGGAACCCGGCGGTCACGATGCCGAGCTCGAGCGTGTAGAGGACTTCGTTCAGTTCGAGCGGGGCGAGCGTCTTGCCGGCGATTTTCCAGTGCGCGATGTGAACGCCCATCAGGACGTAGACAGAGATGAGCGTCGCTGCTCGCCAGCGGGCGTACTTGTTGGGTCGCACCGCGGGCGGGCCGCCGTCATGAGTCGGCGCGGGGGCGTCGCGGCGCTGCGCGGACCCCGAGCGCCGGAGAGGCGAATGAACCGCTAGCGATTGGGGACGGCGTCGCACACGCGGCTCTTTTCTTTCGCCCCGCCGGGGCTGCTCGGTCCTAGATCGCTGAGATCCCCGGGCTTGCGCCCGGGGGATTAGAAGCTATCCCAAAACTCTTTCCGAGCCGCGACCGTGAGGGAGCGGAAACATAAGAACCGCTTGCTTACGCGCGCGGCTCGGATCGAAAACCGGAACACAGCGTTGCTGAAGAACGCAGCGTTGCTGAAGAACGCAGCGTTGCCGCGTTCGGCGTCCGGCTTTCACTCGCTACTCGCTACTCGCTATTCGCTATTCGCTATTCGCTACTCGCTACTCGTTTCTACGGACAGTTTCCGGCGACGCATGCGACAAACGGGTTGATGTCCAGAATGTCGACCGACCCGTCGCCGTTCATGTCGGCCAGGTCACGGTCGCACGCGGGATACGCCGAGCCATACGCGGCCGGGTCGCTGAGCGCCAGCACGAAGGCGTTGATGTCGAGGATGTCCACGCTTCCGTCGCAATTGAGGTCGCCGCGCAGGAAGCCGGCGAGCTTGTAGGACGCGGTGGCCATCGCGATCGGCGGGCACTTGTCGGTTTGCTCCCAGAGGGCGTAGAGAATGTCGCCCCAGTTGTCGGTGACGTTGGCGTCGCGCAGGCCTTCGATATAGTGCGGCGTGACGGTCTGGTAGTAGGCCGTGACGTCCACGCGCGTGGCGCCGGCCGGAATCAGGTAATAGTTGTCATCCCAATACTGGCCGTCGGCGTAGGTCGTCGCGACCGCCGGCGCGCCGGCCGCCGCGTACGCCGCGTTGTTGAAGCCGCGCGGCGGAATGCGCGTGTCCTTCACGATCGTGTCGGCGATCGACATCTTCATGGTCTCGCCGGCGGGCAGGCCGGTGATGCCGGCGGCGTACGGGCTGAGGCCGATGCGCATCTGGTAGACCTCGGTGCTGGCCTCGTCGAGGTGCGCGGTGGCGGAGTCGTAGTGGCCGTATTCGCCGATGAGCACGTCTGCCGCGTCGTAGAACTTGGCATTCACCCACGCCCGGCGGCCCTCGATGTGGCCGGTCGGAATCTTGTGGCCGCTTTCGTTGTAGACGCGGGTGCGCAGTGTGCCGGCGAGCTGCTGGGCGTCGAGCGTCACGGCCCGTTCCAGCATCTCGATTGCCTTCAGCTTGCCGGCTTCGAGCGCGACGGGATCGACGCCGGGATCATTGGCGTAGTGAATGCCGATGATATCGAGCACCCACTTGCTGGCGCCGGCGAACTCATGCACGGCGGCGTCCGGCCGGGTGGGGCCGAAGTAGCAGGATTGGGCCTCGGTCTTGGGCATGTGGCAGTCCTGGCAGGAACTGACGACCGGGCCGCCGGTTCCGCCGAAGCGCCCGCCCATGTCCACGCCGCCGTTGGCGAACGCGCTCAGCTTCCACTCGGTGTAGGTGCGTTCGAGCGGGAACTGGTGGTGCAGGTTCTCGGTGGGCGTGGGCTCGTCCAGGTTGTTGTAGCGGTAGGTGCCGTCGGGCTGGCGGGTGACGGCCACGTTGCCGACGTCGTGACAGGTGCCGCAGAAATCGCCGCTGCGGAAGAAGGGCGAGGGAAGCGACTGGTGCGGGGACATGGCGTCGGTCCGCGGACCGCGGCGCGTGGCGGTCGGGTCGAGGACGAACATGGAGTTGCCGTAGTGCTGCGGGACATCGGCGAGTCCGGCGAGGATGGCGTCGTCTTCGGGCGGGCTGACGCCGGCCTCGTAGAATGGATTGACCATGCTGTGGCAGAAGTGGCAGTTGATGCCGTCGCGGTCACGGTCGTCGAGCGAGTTTCCACTGGGGTCGTAGGCGTTTCCGGTGACGAAGCTCATCGGCACGTGGCAGCGCATGCAGAAGTAGCCGACGTTGGCGACGTCCTGGTTGGCGGTGGTCATCTGGGCGTAGAAGAGCGGATCGCGGCCCGCCTGGCCCATCAGGCTGCCTTTCCAGGTCGCCATTGGTTCGACGGCCGGCGCGAAGTAGCCGTGGCAGACGCTGCACGCGTCAGACCGTGCGAAGTTCTCGGCCGGCACGCCCCCCAATTGCGTTCCGGATAAATGAAAGTCCTGAAACGTCATGTTGAAGATGGCGGCGCTGGACGCGACCGCGGTGGCCAGGCCCAGGGACGTGAGGATCCACCGCCGCATGCGGGCAGCGCTGGGAGCGGACGACATGTGAGTTGCCTCCTTTGAGCGGGGGACGTTGTGCTATTATCGATCTATTTATCCATAATAGCACCCGAAATATCCTCCGTCAAGCGGATTTCGTCGCCGCCCGCCACCGGGGGTCGGCATCAACTTAGTGGGTAGTTTTCAGGCGACCCTGGCTAACGGTCGCGTGTTCCAGACGCGCTCCCAGTCGCTGTTGAGGTGGGCGACGCGGAGCGAGAGGACGTTTTGGGATCCGGCCTTGGACCAGCGCATTCCGCAGCGTTTCATTCGCAGGGCGACCACGTGCTTGCAGGCCGCTTCGACCCGGCCCGAGCCGATGTCCAGGCCCATCTCTCGGAAGCGGTCATAGGCCAATCGATCGTCCTGGTTCTCGATGTAGGTGATCAGGGCTTGTAACGCCGCCCGCTTGTTCTTGGCGCGCGTGCCGCAGCGCTCGGCCTTCAACTGGTCGAGAATCGCGCGCACCTGCCCGTCCCACAGCAGCGTTTCGATCGATTTCACCCAGCTCGCCGTTTCCGGCGTTTGCTCGCCCCCCAGGGCCCGCCCGCAGGTCCACACGTGCTCCATCGCGTGATACCAGTCCACGATGCAGACCGCCTCTTTCAACAACCCGCCGATGTGCTCCCAGATCCACCGCGCCCCGTCGCCCAGCAGCACCACGCGCCGGGCCCGCTCCAGGCCGCAGCGACAGGCCAATTCCCAGACGAACGACACGAACGCCGCCGCGCCTTCAAACCGCACCCCGTAGCGCACTTCGCGATCCACGCCGGCGGGCTGGCCGGGCTGATCCCAATAGCACGCCACGCACTTGGCTTCGTGCCAGCCGTCCGCCTGGTGCACCTGCACGCCGTCCACGGTCACATAGAACGTCTCCGGCGACGCCTCCGCCGGCGGCGCTTTCCACTCCGCCATGGCCGCGGCCCGTTGCTGCTCCTGCTGCGCCGCCACCCCGCCCACCCGCTCCGTCAGCCGCTCAATCGTCGCTTCGCTCAGCCGCTGACCGGTCAGCGCGTACAACGTGGACGCGGCGCTGGCAAACGTGTTCTCAATCCCCAAGAGCGCCGCCGCCTTCGCCAGACCGACGCTCTCGGCCCCCGCCCCCAACCCCACCCGCTCGTCGTACGGCAACGCCGACCGGCCGCAAGACCGGCAGCGGTAGTACGCACGCCGAATCCCGATCTGACCCATCTGCGTCGCAATCAGCTTGGGCCGCTGATCCACAAACCGCTGCGCCCCGCCGCACCCGCACACCCGGCTGGTTCCCTCATACCCCAGCTTCTGCCGCCCCAAATGAAGCTCGACCGCTCTTGCCCCGATCCGCCGAACCGCCTCCAGAACCGCCGTTTCCACCTGCGTCAAATCATCCGACAGCAAAACCCCATCCTCCCCGCAAAACGCCAACACCTGCTCGGCAACGCTGGTAAGATCCACGTTTGGCCCTCCTTGGCCAATGGCTCGCTCAAACCCCACGCCATTGAAACCGAGGCCAGGGCCTTTGTCTTTTACCCACTAAGTTGATGCCGACCCCGCCACCGGGCGTCCGCAACCTGTTTTCTCCGCAAGAAGTCCGGGAGAAGATCGATTACATTCACATGTGTCCGGTTCGTCGGGGGCTCTGCGCACACCCCGCGGACTGGCCGTGGTCGAGTGCGCGGGCGTACGAAGGCGCGGCGGATGCGCCGATTCGGATTGACTTTGAATCGATGCCGGATGATGTTCGGCAGCGGGCGCTGCGGCTGTAGGAGCACGCCGACACAACGGCGGTCGGCACGGCACCCGCGCGATGCCCACCCTACTTGAGGATTGAATCGTGAGGAACAAGCGCATCTGCGTCGTCGGCGCCGGCCGCTGGGGCGGCAACCACATCAAGACGCTGGTCGGCCTGGAGTGTCTCGGAGGAATCGTCGAGACGGACGAAACCCGCCGTGCCGCCCTGGCGAAGGACTATCCGAAAATTCCGCTCTACAAGAGCATCCACCAAGCCGTCGAGCAACCCTTCGACGGGTACACCGTCGCCACGCCGGCCGAGACGCACTTCAACCTGGCCGAGTTCCTGCTCCGCAAGAAGAAGCACGTCCTGGTCGAAAAGCCGCTGGCGCTCACCGGCACCGACGCCCGCCGACTGAAGCACATCGCCGACGACAACGGCGCCACGCTCATGGTCGGCCACGTACTGCTCTTCCACCCCGCCATCCGCAAAATCCGCGACCTGATCGCCGCCGGCCGCATCGGCAAATTGCAGTATCTCTACAGCAACCGCCTCAACCTCGGCACGGTCCGCACCGAGGAGAACATCCTCTGGAGCTTCGCCCCGCACGACATCTCGATTTTCCAATACCTGATCGGCTCGATGCCGCTCGAAGTCGTCTCGCGCGGCGGGGCGTTCGTCCAGCCGCAGATTCACGACAGCACCCTGACCGTGCTCACCTATCCGGGCAACGTGATCGGCCACATCTTCGTAAGCTGGCTGCACCCGTTCAAAGAGCACCGGCTGGTCGTGATCGGCTCGAAAGGCATGCTCTCGTTCGAAGACTCGACCAAGGAAAAGAACATCCTGTTCTATGAGAAGGGCGTCGACCTGGTGAAGGGCGAGCCGATCCCGCGCGACGGCCCGACCGAGGTCATCGAATACGACCGCACCGCCCCGCTGGCCGAGGAAATGAGGTACTTTCTGGACCACCTCGACGGCCGCAAACCGGCCATCGCCAACGCCGAGAGCGCCATCGAGGTGCTCGACATCCTGGAAAAAGCCACGGAGAGCGTCATGGCGGGCCAGCCGGTGCGGGCCGAGCCGCCCAAGCCGACGAAGAACTACTTCGTGCATGCGTCGGCGTACGTGGATGACAACGTCAAGATTGGTGCGAACACCAAGATTTGGCATTTCTCACACGTGCAGCCCGGCTCGATCATCGGCTCCAACTGCTCGCTCGGGCAGAACGTGAACGTGGCCAACAACGTGCGCATCGGCAACAACGTCAAGATTCAGAATAACGTGTCGATTTACGAGGGCGTCGAGCTGGAAGATTACGTCTTCTGCGGCCCGTCGATGGTCTTCACCAACGTGAAAGACCCGCGTTGCAAGTACCCGCAGCGCGGCGCGGGGCACTATCTCAAGACGCTCGTGAAAGAGGGCGCCTCGCTCGGGGCCAACTGCACCATCGTCTGCGGCCACGACGTCGGCCGCCACGCCTTCATCGCCGCCGGCGCAGTCGTCACCCGGGACGTGCCGGATTACGCCCTGATGGCCGGCGTGCCGGCGCGGCGGATCGGGTGGGCGTGCGAATGCGGCGAGCGGCTGCCGAGTTTCGCGCAGACGGTCGCGTGCCCGCGGTGCAAGCGGGAGTATCGGCTGGAGAACGAGCTGCTCATTCCGGCCGTCACATGACGTGGGAGGAAAGTCACTCCTTAAGGCCTAACCGGCTGGCCCGTTGCGACTAAATTGGCCCTTGGCTCCGCCGCCGTCATGGCGAGCTCGATGTGTGTTGGAGGCCGCAGCTCAATGAGCGTCATGGACCCCGCCACACTGTTGACGCGGTTGCTCGCCCTTCCCCGGGAAACAGAGTGGGTCGAATGGAAGGAGAACGATAGTCGTCCCGACGACATCGGCGAGTATCTCTCGGCACTCTCGAATGCGGCGGCCCTCCACGGAAAAGATGCTGGATACCTCGTCTGGGGCATCCGGAACACAGATGGGCTGGTGGTCGGGACGACTTTTCGGCCGCGAGAGAAGAAGATCGGCAACCAAGAGCTTGAGAACTGGCTCGCCATGCAGCTTACTCCGCCGACGAGCTTCCGCATCCACGAGCTTGTGCGCGCCGAGGGGCCGGTTGTCATTATTGAAGTCGCGCCCGCCACGTCCATTCCAGTGCGGTTCAAGGATTCGGAATTCATCCGTGTCGGCACGTATAAAAAGAAGCTCAAGGACCACTCGGACAAGGAGCGCGAGCTTTGGAAGCTCTTCGCTCGGACGACGTTCGAGGGGGGCATCGCGCGCGGGAATGTCGCCGCTGATGAGGTGCTCTCGCTCCTGGATTACCCGGTTTACTTCGATGTGACGAAGCAGGCGTTGCCTGAGAACCGGTCGGGGATTCTGGAGCGGCTCGCAGGCGAGCAAATTCTCGTCGCTCATCCCGGGGGCACATATGACATTACGAATCTTGGAGCAATTCTATTCGCGAAGCGGCTTACCGCCTTCGACCGGCTCGCCCGCAAGGCTCTTCGCGTCGTCATGTATCGCGGAAACAACCGCGTCGAGACGATTCGCGAGCAGGCGGGCGTCAAAGGCTACGCCGTGGGATACGAGGGAGCCATCGGGTTCATCAACTCCCAGCTTCCGCAGAACGAACAGGTAGGACCGGCCCTTCGACGCGAGGTCCGCATGTACCCGGAGGTTGCTGTCAGAGAGTTGGTTGCGAACGCAATCATCCATCAGGACTTTGCCATGACCGGCACCGGGCCGATGGTCGAGATTTTTAGCGACCGCATTGAGATTACCAATCCCGGCCAACCTCTCGTAGATACGATGCGGTTCATCGACTCTCCACCCCGTTCGCGGAACGAAGCTCTCGCCGCGTTCATGCGACGCATCAATGTGTGTGAGGAGCGTGGCAGCGGCATCGACAAGGTTATCGCGCAGGTCGAGCTCTTTCAGCTTCCGCCGCCGGATTTTTCGGTGGTAGGAGATCACACGCGGGCCGTGCTCTTCGCGTACAAGAAGCTCGCTCAGATGGACAAGCTGGAGCGGATTCGCGCCTGCTATCAGCACGCGTGCTTATGCTGGGTGTCGAACCAGAACATGACGAATGCGACGCTTCGAAAGCGGTTCGCGATTTCGGACGAGAACTACCCGGCTGCGTCGCGGATTATCGCCGACGCAGTTGAAGCTGGACTGATCAAGCCATTTGACCCCGATAATCGGTCCAGGAAGCACGCGCGATACGTGCCCTTCTGGGGGTAGCGGCTTATGTATGCCTCATGTAACTGGTTAGTCGTCCGCCGCGGCTTCTGATCCCCCCGACCTTCTCCAGACCCATTATCTTGGGGCACTTGCGCTCGACAGCCCCAAGTGGTTCATGTAACACGAGACCCAGCTGCATGGTCCGCGGTCTGCCGAGCTGTACTCGGCATCCTTACGGACTTTGAAATGCCCGCCTTGGACGGCGTCTCGGGCGGGATGGTGCGTTAAGGAGAACGAGCTGTTGACGCCGTCGGCGACATAACCGCAGCAAGAAAGAAGAGCGGCGTGGGTTGAGCCAGGCGAAACAAACCACACCGCCGTCGCGACGGGACGAGGTGGTGGGTTTCGCTTCGCTCAACCCACCCTACCTCCTACCTGCTCAACCCACGTTATGTGCTACTCACGCGCCGTATTACAGGGCGCGCATGAACGCAACGATGTCCGCCTTCTCCTGGTCGCTCAGCTTCAGCCCCTGGATCAGGTTGAAGAACTCCACCGTGTCCTCCAGCGTCAGCAGGCGGCCGTCATGCAGATACGGGGGCGAGTCCTTGATGCCGCGCAGCGGGAACGTCTTGATCGGCCCGTCGCTCGCCGCCATGCGCCCGTTGATCATCTGCGGCTTGTAGAACCGCTCGGCCCGCAGATTGTGCATCAGGCCGTCGGTGTAGTAGGGCGGCGTGTGGCACACGGCGCACTGCGCCTTGCCGAAAAACAGCGCCTCGCCGCGCCGCTCCGGCTCGCTGGCTCTGGCCGGGTCGAGCCGTCCGTAGAGGTTGAGCTTGGGGGCCGGCGGGAAGTCGAGCAGCTCCTGGAACTCCGCCATCGCGTGAACCTGGCTGCCGCGCTCCAGGACGTTGGCCCCCTTCTTGGTCGCGATCACCGGGTCGCCGTCGAAATACGCCGCCCGCTGCTCGAACTCGGTGAAATCCTCGACGCTCTTCAGCGCCCGCTGCGAGCCGAACAGCCGCTGGATGTTCACTCCCCGCAGGCTGGGCGTGTCCAGCCGATGGCGGAACTCCTGTGGCCGGATGTCGCCCACCAGGTGCGTGGCGCCGTTCGCGTGGCCGTTCGCGTGGCAGTCGAAACACGTGACGCCGCGGCTGGCCAGCGCCGAGCGGCGGTCATCGGTCTGGTTGAACTGCTGCTGCGGGAAGGGGGTCACGAGCAGCCGCACGCCCTCGAGCTGCTTGGGGTTCAGGATGCCGTTGAAGAGCTCGAAGTAGTTCATGATCGTGACGAGTTGTCCGCGGGACACATCGCCGAGGTCCGGGCGCGTCGTCAGGTAGATCGGCGCCGGAAACTCGGGCAGGAAATGGGTGGGCAGGTCATAATCGAGATCGAACCGCGTCAGATCGCGGCCTTCCTGCTTGTTGATCTCATCGATATGGAACTTCGGAAAGAGCATCCCGCCTTCGGGGTGATTCGGGTGCGGCAGCGGCAGGAAACCCTGCGGCCAGAGGCCCTGTTCCCGGAGCTGCTCGGGCGTCATGTCCGCGAGCTTCGCCCATGTCGCGTTGGCCGGCAGCTTGACGCGCACGCCGGCCTGCACCGGCTTGTTGCGTGACATCGTGCAGCCCTCGGCGGGCTTGTCGCTGAGGTCGTAGCGCTGGGCGAGAAGGTCCGAGTGCTTTTTCTGGATGGCCGGCTTGGCCGCTTCCATCCGCGCCTTGACGGCTTTGAAGTCTTCGGTCCCCGCGACCGGCGCGTAGCTGGTCGTCTTGTCCTGGGCGAAGACCGGGGCCAGGAAGCCGAGCAGAAGCGGGGCGCCGACGCCCGCTGCGACCAGGAACATCCGGGCCGGCCCTGAACGTGTGTGCTGTTTCATGTTGTGCTCTCCTTTGTCCGTGCGGCGCCAAACCGCCGGCGCCGCGGATCATGCCTGACTAATGATCGCCGTCCGAAGCGCGGTACGCCAGCGCCGCCCGCAAGGCCGGGGACGTCACCCCGCCGCTTGGCGCGGCGGGTTCGGAAAAACGCCCGGGCCAGCGCATCCGTCCGAACCCGCCGCGCCAAGCGGCGGGGTGACGTCTCGGGTGGGCCCATGTCGCCTGTGACACGGAGACCGAAGCCGCGCTGCAGGCGTCCGATCCTTACGCGATCCTTACGCCGACGCCGCCAATCCTGACAGCAAACTGACGCGCCGAGTATTACGCTTCGTGAGGCGGGGGGCACGCTCTGGGAGCGACACCATGGATGCTCTACTTCTCGGCGTCGGCGTTCTGTTCTTTGTCATCGCACTCCTGGTGGTCGAGCGCGCCTTCGCGAGGGTGAAACCATGAACGCCTGGTACGTGGTGTGTGCGGCTCTGGCGCTCTTGCTGCTCGGATACCTGTTTGTGGCCATGCTGAAGCCGGAGTGGTTCTGATGTCGCCGTGGGAATGGGCGCAGATCGCGTTGTATCTCGGCGTGCTCCTGCTTCTCGCCCCGCCGCTGGGGTCGTACATGGCCGCCATCTACGAGGGGAACACGCCCGGGCCGATGCGGCTCCTCGCTCCGCTCGAACGGGGCCTTTATCGCCTGTGCGGCGTGCGAGCCGACGTCGAAATGAACTGGAAGCAGTACGCGGTGGCGATGCTGCTGTTTCATCTGGTGGGCTTCGTCGCGCTCTACGGCTTGCAGCGCGTGCAGGGCTCCTTGCCGCTGAACCCCGCCGGACTGGGCCCCGTCTCGCCCGACTGCTCGTTCAACACGTCGATCAGTTTCGTGACCAACACGAACTGGCAGGGCTACGGCGGCGAGACGACGATGAGCTATCTCACGCAGATGCTCGGGCTGACGACCCAGAACTTCGTGTCGGCCGCGTCGGGCATGGCGATTCTCATTGCGCTGATTCGCGGGTTCGTGCGGCGGCAGGTTTCGACGATCGGCAATTTCTGGGTCGATCTGACGCGCTCGACAGTCTACGTCCTGCTGCCGTTGTCGTTTGTGCTGGCGCTGGTCCTTGTGTCGCAGGGCGTCGTGCAGACGCTCGCCTCGTACGTGACGGTTCCGCTGCTTCAGCCGACGACGGGCGCGGATGGCGCCGCCGTCACGCAGCAGACGCTGGCCGTCGGGCCGGCGGCCTCGCAGATTGCCATCAAGCAGCTTGGCACGAACGGCGGCGGATTCTTCAACGTGAATTCCGCGCATCCGTTCGAGAACTCAACGCCGCTGTCGAACTTCCTCCAGTGCCTGGCAATCCTCCTGATTCCCGCGGCGCTGTGCTGCACGTTCGGCAAGATGGTCAAGGACATGCGGCAGGGATGGGCGGTCCTGCTGGCGATGACGCTGGTTTTCGCGGTTCTTCTCGGCGTCGGCTTGTGGTCCGAGGCGCACGCGGGGCCGGCTGTCGGCGACAGCATCGACGCATCCCCCGGCAACCTCGAAGGCAAGGAAGTTCGCTTCGGCATGGCAAACTCGGTGCTGTGGGCGACCGCGACGACCTGCGCATCCAACGGGTCGGTGAACTCGATGCACGATTCCTACACGCCGCTGGGCGGCCTCGTGCCCATGGTGTTGATGCAGCTCGGGGAGGTGATCTTCGGCGGCGTGGGCTCGGGCCTGTATGGCATGCTCGTCTTTGTCATCGTCACGGTGTTCATCGCCGGGCTGATGGTCGGCCGAACTCCGGAGTATCTCGGCAAGAAGGTTGAAGCCTTCGAAATGAAGATGGCGTCGATCGCGGTGCTGGTTCCGTGCCTGTGCGTGTTGATCGGAACTGCTCTCGCCGTAATGTCGGCTCAGATCGCCGGATCCATGTCGAATCCACTGCCGCACGGCTTCAGCCAGGCGCTTTACGCCTTCTCGTCGGCGTCGAACAACAACGGCAGCGCGTTTGCCGGGTTCGGCGCGAACAATCCGACGATGAACCTGCTGCTGGGTCTGTGCATGCTGATGGGCCGCTTCTGGGTCAAGATTCCGGTGATCGCGCTGGCGGGGGCGCTGGCGGCCAAGAAGCATGTGCCGACCTCGGACGGGACGCTACCCACGCATACGCCGCTCTTTGTCGTGCTGCTGATCGGCGTTGTGCTGATCGTCGGCGCGTTGACGTTCATTCCCGCGCTCGCGCTCGGGCCAATTGCGGAGCATGTCGAGCTGCTGGCGGCAAAGTGAAATGATGACCACCACCCACACCCGATCACGCCCGCTGTTCGACCCCGGGATCGTCCGCCGGGCGATTGTCGATGCGCTGCGGAAGTTGCACCCGAAGCACCAGCTCCGCAACCCGGTGATGTTCGTCGTGCTGGTCGGCGCCGTCCTGACGCTCGGCCTGTTCGTCCACGCCCTGGGCGGTCAGGGTGAGGCGTCGCCGCTGTTCATCCTCGGCATTTCACTGTGGCTCTGGTTCACGCTGCTGTTCGCCAACTTCGCCGAAGCGATGGCCGAGGGGCGCGGCAAGGCGCAGGCCGACACGCTCCGCCAGGCGCGGCGCGAAATCACGGCCAAGCGACTCGCCTCGCCGAGCCGGAGCAGTCCGGCCACGCCGACGCCCTCGACCGAGCTGAAGAAAGGCGACGTAGTCCTGGTCGAAGCCGGCAGCTTCATTCCGCTGGACGGCGAAGTCATCGAAGGCGTCGCGTCCGTCGATGAATCCGCCGTCACGGGCGAGAGCGCCCCGGTCATCCGCGAGAGCGGCGGCGACCGCAGCGCGGTCACGGGCGGCACGCGCGTCCTGTCCGACTGGCTGGTTATTCGCATCACGTCCAACCCCGGCGAGAGCTTCATCGACCGCATGATTGCGCTCGTGGAAGGCGCCACGCGGCAGAAGACGCCCAACGAGATCGCGCTGAACATCCTGCTCGCTGCCATGACGATCATTTTTCTCGGGGCCGTGGCGACGCTGCTTCCGTTCTCCCTGTTCACGGTCAAGACGCTCGGCCGGGGCGAAGTCGTCTCCATCACCGTGCTGGTCGCGCTGCTGGTCTGCCTGATTCCGACCACCATCGGCGGCCTGCTCTCGGCCATCGGCATCGCCGGCATGGACCGCATGATCCAGGCCAATGTCATCGCAATGTCCGGCCGCGCGGTCGAGGCGGCCGGCGACGTCGACACGCTGCTGCTGGACAAGACCGGCACGATCACACTGGGCAACCGGCAGGCGACGGAGTTCATCCCGGCCGAGGGCGTCCGTATCGAAGAGCTGGCCGACGCCGCCCAGCTCGCCTCGCTGGCCGACGAGACGCCGGAGGGGCGAAGCATCGTCGTGCTCGCCAAGCAGAAATATGCGCTGCGCGGGCGCGACTTGACCGGGAGCGCGGGCGTCTCGCCCGCCAATCCGCCGCATTTCGTGCCCTTTACGGCCCAGAGCCGGATGAGCGGCGTCGATCTCAATGGCACATCGATTCGCAAGGGCGCCGCGGACGCGGTGCAGCGCTACGTGGAAAGCCAGCAAGGCAGCTTCCCGGCCGGCGTACGCAAGATCGTCGACTCGATCGCCAAACAGGGCGGGACGCCGCTCGTGGTTGCCAGGATGGAGACCGGACAGAGACCGGTCCCCCATGTGCTGGGCGTGATCCACCTGAAGGACATCGTCAAAGGCGGGATTCGCGAGCGCTTCGCCCACCTGCGCCGGATGGGTATCAAGACCATCATGATCACCGGCGACAACCCGCTGACGGCGGCGTCGATCGCGGCCGAGGCCGGCGTGGACGACTTCCTGGCCGAGGCGACGCCGGAAGCGAAGCTCAAGCTCATCCGCGAGAACCAGGCGGGCGGGCGGCTGGTGGCGATGTGCGGGGACGGGACGAACGACGCCCCGGCGTTGGCGCAGGCAGACGTGGCGGTGGCGATGAACACCGGCACGCAGGCCGCCAAGGAAGCCGGCAACATGATCGACCTCGACAGCAACCCGACCAAGCTGATCGAAGTGGTCGAGATCGGCAAGCAGTTGCTGATCACGCGCGGGTCGCTGACGACGTTCAGCATCGCCAATGACGTGTCGAAATACTTCGCGATCATCCCGGCGGCGTTCATGGGCACGTACCCGGCGCTTGGCTCGCTCAACATCATGCGACTGGCGACGGCGCAGAGCGCGATCCTGTCGGCGGTGATCTTCAACGCGCTGATCATCATCTTCCTGATCCCGTTGGCGCTGCGTGGCGTGCAGTACAGACCCGCGCGGGCATCGGCGCTGCTGGGCCGGAATCTGCTGGTGTACGGCCTGGGCGGGCTGATTGTGCCCTTCATCGGAATCAAGTTGATCGATTTGCTACTGGTTGGGTTGCGGCTGGCATGAGGAACGTGGGAACGTGGGAACGTGGGAAGGTGAGAACGTGGGAACGGAACGAATCACGATGGGCAGTCAACTGAGAACCGCGGTCTTGGCGCTGCTGGTCTTCAGCGCGCTCACCGGGCTGGTCTACCCGCTGGTCATCACCGGTATCGCGCAGGTCGTGTTTCCGAGGCAGGCCAACGGCAGCCTCATCCTGCGCGACGGCCAGGCGGTCGGCTCGGAGCTGATCGGCCAGCCGTTCGACGATCCCAAGTACTTCTGGGGCCGGCCGTCGGCGACCGGGCCATACCCGTACAACGCCGGTTCATCCAGCGGCAGCAATCTGGCCGTCACGAATCCGGCGCAGCGCGACGCGATCAAGGGGCGGATCGACAAGCTGCGCGCCGCTGATCCGCAGAACTCCGACGCGGTTCCGATCGACCTTGTGACGGCGTCTGGCAGCGGACTCGATCCGCACATCAGCGTCGCAGCCGCGCGAATCCAGATTCCGCGCGTCGCGGCTGCCCGAAAGCTGAGCGAGGCGTCGCTTCGAACGCTCGTCGATCAGCACGCGCAGGCGCGGCAGTTCGGGATATTGGGCGAGCCTTGCGTGAACGTGCTCAGACTGAACCTGGCGTTGGACGCGGGATTGACTAGCGCTGCGACACACTGAGTCGGCGCCGGCAGCGTCGGCTCTCCGTGGCCGACGGTGCGCGAAACCCGCCGGCCACAGAGGGCCGACGCCACGGGCTACTCTTTCGACGGGCTGTTAGGAGTACCGGCCGGCGGCCGGTCCCCCAGACACGAAGGCCATGAGATGAAAAGCAGGCAGCTCTTGTTCCTGGTCGGCATGACGTGCGCCGGCGCTTCGCCGGGATTGGTGACCTCGGCGCGCGCCCAGACGACTCGCGCCACGGGCGCCAGTCAGGCGGCGAGCACGCAGCCGTTGCGGCTGGATTACAGCGCGTCAAAGCCGGCCGAGGCTACGTCGTCGCAGCCGGGATTCTGGATCTTTCCTTCGCGTCCGCCGCTCCACGGCAGCATGAGCAGCGACCGCCCGGGCTTTTCCGACAACTACGCGCTGGTGCCGCGCGGCTATCACCATCTCGAATTCGGCTACACGTTCGCCTACGACCGCGAACAATCGACGCGCGTCAAGACCCACACGCTGGGCGAATTCTCGCTGCGCACCGGGTTGACCGACGAATTCGAACTGCGCATCAAGTGGTCCGGTTATTCGTTCGCCGAATCGCTGTACCCGGACACGAGCCCGTGGGCCGGCCGCCACATCATGAGCAAGGACCACGACGATGGCGGCACGGATATGAGCATCGGGTTCAAGTCGCCGCTGCTGAAGCAGGACGGCCTGATCCCGAACCTGTCGATCATCCCGGCGATTTCGCTGCCCACGGGGACGGCGAGCAAGTCCACCGGCGACGTCGATCCCGAAATTCGGCTGGCCTGGAACTACTCCCTCACCCCCAAGTGGTCCGTCTACGGGGTCGGGCTGGCGACCGTCCTGAGCGATGACGACGGCCGGTTCTTCCAGTCCGGCGCGTCCCTCGCGACGTTCTACCAGTTCACGCCGCAACTGGGCGGATTCCTCGAGTATTACGGCCTCTACCCAAGCTCGCGCGGCAGCGACTGCCAGCACAACGTCGACTTTGGTCCGGTCATCCTGGTGAACGACAACTTCCAGATCGACATCCGGGCCGGTTTCGGATTGAACGAAGAGGCGCCGGACTTTCAGGCCGGCATCGGGTTCTGTTTTCGTTTCTAGCCAACAGGAGTGCGACCATGTTCCTTTTGGACGTTTTGTTCGAGGTGCTCGTGTTCGTCCTGACCGGGTTTCTGTCGCAGTTTCTGCCCGCGACCCAGATCATGCTGGTGTAGAGAACACCGTGAGCTCTGCCCCAGCACCACTCGAGTTCTGTGGCGAACCGGCCGTGAGCACGACTTCCACCCTTGAGCGGCAGCTCGCGCACCAATTGGCCCGCCTCGAACGCGGCCGACGGGGGCGCCCCGTCGTGCTCTGGTTTCAGGACGGCCGGCGCGTCTGCATCGCGGGCGATCACGACGTTCGTGTGCGGACGGCGCGCGGTACAATCTCGATCGCGGCGGGCGCCGAAGAACGCGACGTCGCGCTCGATGGATTGGTCGCAATCGAACTGCGGCCGCGGCCCGCATCGCCGCACAGATCGGAATTGTGAGCGATCAGCGCCCCGATCCCGACGCCCTCCTCGCCCGCGTCGAAGCGGAACAGCCTCAGCCGCATCGCGGCCGGCTGAAGATCTTCTTTGGCATGAGCGCCGGCGTCGGCAAGACGTACGCCATGCTCCAGGAAGCCCAGGAGCGCCGCCGATCCGGAACGGACGTGGTCGCCGGCTACATTGAAACACATAAGCGCCCCGAAACCGACGCCCTCAGAACAGGCCTGGAGGAACTGCCGCCGCGCTGGGTCGAGTATCGCGGCGTGCGGCTGCGGGAGTTTGATCTCGACGCCGCGCTCGCGCGTAAGCCGGGGCTGATTCTGGTCGACGAGCTGGCGCACACGAACGCGGAGGGCTCGCGGCACATCAAGCGCTGTCAGGACGTGCTGGAGCTTCTCGACGCCGGCATCGACGTGTACACCACGGTCAACGTCCAGCACATCGAGTCGCTCAACGACGTCGTCGCCCAGATCACCGGCATTCCGGTCCGGGAGACGGTTCCGGACTCCATTATCGAGCGGGGGGACGAGATCGAGCTGGTTGATATTCCGCCGGATGATCTGATTCAGCGCCTTCGCGAGGGAAAGGTCTACATCGCCGACCAGGTGCAGCGCGCCGTGCAGCAGTTTTTCAGGCGAGAGAATCTGGTCGCGCTGCGCGAACTGGCGCTGCGCGAGACGGCCGCGCGCGTCGGTGAGCAGGTTCGTGTCGAGCGCGCCGGCCGTGGGGAGACGAAGCCCTGGGCTACCTCCGATCGCCTGCTGGTCTGCGTCGGCCCCAGTCCGCTCTCCGCGCGCGTCATCCGGATCGCGCGCCGCATGGCGGCCGCGGCGCAGGCCGAGTGGGTCGCCGTGAGCGTCGAAACGCCGGGGCAATCGGAATTGGCGTCGGCGCAGGTGCGGCGCAATCTCAAGCTTGCCGAGCAGCTCGGCGCCGAGCCCGCGGTGCTCACCGGCGAGCGCGTCGTGGACGAGCTCCTGGCGTACGCCGTTCGCCACAACATCACGAAAATCGTCATCGGCAAGCCGTCGCTGCCGCGCTGGCGCGAGTGGCTGCGCGGTTCGATCGTGGACGAATTGATCCGCCGCAGCGGCGAGATCGACGTGCACGTGGTGAAGGGCGAGCCCGAGCAGGTGGTGGGCGCGCTTCCGCGGGTGACGCGGCGCGTCGCGACCTGGCAGCACTACGGCGTCGCGGCGGCCGTCATGAGCGCCTGCACGGGTGTGTCGGCGTTGTTGTCGCCTTACCTTTCGGCCGTCAACCTGACGATGATCTACCTGGCAGGCGTGGTGTTCATCGGGACGCGCTATTCCGCCGGCCCTTCGGCCCTCGCCTCCGTGCTCGCCGCGCTGCTGTTCAACTTCGTCTTCACCGAGCCGTATTACACGTTTGCGATCACCGATCCGACGCTCATCATCACGTTCGTCACACTCCTGGTGACGGGCCTGATCGTCAGCGGATTGACGCAGCGCGTCCGCCGGCAGGCCGAGGCGATCCGGACGCGGTATCACCGCACGTTCGCGCTGTATTTCATGAGCCGTCAACTCGCGGCCGCGGCCAGCGGCGAGTCGCTCGCGCGGGCGGCGGCGCGGCACGTGGCGGACGTGTTCCAGGGCGACACGGTCGTCCTTGTCCCGGATTCGCAGCATCAGCTTGCGGCGGCCGCCCAATCGGGCAGTTTCGCCGCGGGCCCGACCAACGAGCGCGCCGCGGCGCAGTGGGTATTCGAGCACAAGAAATGGGCCGGCTGGAGCACGGACACGCTTCCGGCCTCCGCGGCGATCTACCTGCCGCTGGTCGCATCCGGCCGGTCGCTGGGCGTGCTGGCCCTGCATCCGCGGCAGCCTGAGAGGCCGCTTGAGCCGGATCAACGGCACATGTTGGAGACGTTCGCGACGCAGCTTGCGATCGCCCTGGAGCGAGCGGCGTTCGCCTCGGAGGCGGAGACCGCGCGGCGCGAGGCCGAGACGGAGCAGGTGCGCAGTTCGCTGCTGAGCTGTGTTTCTCACGACCTTCGCACGCCGCTGGCCGCCATCGCCGGAGCCGCGAGCGCGCTGGTCGACGATCTGCCGCAGTTGACCGACTCGATGCGGCGGGAGTTGGCGCAGTCCATCGCCGAGGAAGCCGGGCGATTGAATCAGCTCGTCGCCAAGCTTCTGGACATGACCCGGCTGGAGTCGGCCGGCTTCCGGCTTCAGAAGGACTGGTATCCGCTTGATGAACTCGTGGGAGCTGCTTTGACGCGGCTGAGTTCCGGCCTGCGGAAGCACAACGTCAGAACAGAAATCCCCGCGGATCTTCCGCTCCTGCAAGCGGACGGACCGCTCATCGAGGAAACGCTCGGGAATCTGCTGGAGAATGCGGCCCGCTACACGCCGCCCGGCTCCAGCATCACCATTCGCGCCGGCACGGCGGCCAGCGGCGTGTTGATCGAAGTGATCGACGACGGACCGGGGCTGCAGCCGGGGACGGAAAAGGAGATCTTCCGCCGATTTGTGCGGCATCGCCCGCGGAGCGATCGCCAGGGCACCGGACTTGGTCTGGCGATCTGCGAGGCAGTGGTGCGGCTGCACGGCGGCGAGATCGGCGCTGAAAACCGGCCGGAGGGAGGCGCCCGCTTCTGGTTCAGGCTTCCCATGGGTTCGCACGCGCCGATCGTCGGACGCGACTCCGCCGAATCCATCCCGCCCACGCAGCCGACCGCGCCGGAGGCCGTCCTGTGACCGCCGCACCGGCCATCGTGCTTCTTGTTGAGGACGAAGTTTCGATTCGCCGCTTCCTCCGTCCGGCGATCGATGCGGCCGGATGGAGCCTGATCGAGGCGGAAACGGGGCAGAAGAGCCTGCTTGAAGCGTCCCAGAGCCGACCGGACGTGATCATCCTCGACCTGGGCCTGCCGGACATGGATGGGATCGAGGTCGTCGGGCGCGTTCGCGAATGGTCAACCGTGCCGATCATCGTTCTTTCCGCGCGCGGGCAGGAGAAGGACAAGATCGCGGCGCTCGACGCGGGCGCGGACGACTACGTTCAGAAGCCGTTCAGCATTGGCGAACTCGTCGCCCGCATCCGCGTCGCGCTGCGCCATGCGGCCGGCCGCGCCCAGCCGTCCGCGACCCTGGTGGCCGGCGACATCGTCCTCGACCTGGTGCGGCGAACCGTCACACGCAGCGGTCAGGGCGTTCATCTGACGCCGATCGAATACAAGCTGCTGACCACGTTGGCCGGACACGCCGGCCTGGTCATGACGCATCGGCAGCTTCTTCGCGAGGTGTGGGGACCGGGGCATGCAGAAGACTCGACCTATCTTCGCATGTTCGTTCGGCAGCTCCGTCAGAAGCTCGAGCACGACCCCGCCCAGCCGAAGCACTTGCTGACCGAGGTCGGTGTCGGATACCGATTCGTCACCTGGTGTAGCTAGCAGATTGCATCTTGATTGGGTGGGACGGGCGTCTCGCCCGTCGCGCCGGACGGGCGAGACGCCCGCCCCACCCAATATCGCAGCAGAACGCACAGCGGCGCTCTGCCTGCTCTATACTCGGGCGCTGCTGATGCGGACGAGCTGAACGCCGCGGGCGCGGGCGCCGTTGTTGCGAGGACTGCGGGAGGTCGGAATGAAAACCGTCAATTTGAAAGAAAAACTCGCCGGCTTCACGGAGCACTGGTCGCCGAAGATCGTGGGCGAGCTGAACGGGCAGTACGTCAAGCTGGTCAAGTTCGCCGGTGAGTACGTCTGGCATCACCACGCGGACGAGGACGAGCTGTTTCTCGTGCTGGAAGGGCGGATCGAGATTCACTTCCGCGACCGCGTCGTGGCGCTGCGCGAGGGTGAATTCTGCATTGTGCCCCGCGGCGTCGAGCACAAACCGGCGGCCGCAGCACAGGCCAGCGTGCTTCTGTTCGAGCCGGCGACGACGCGCAACACGGGAAACGTCGATCATGCGTACACGATCGAGGCCGACGCGCTTGAGCGTATTTGAGATTGCGGATCGCCGGCGCGGCGGTGGGTTTCGCTTCGCTCAACCCACCCTACACAGGTAGAGGTAGGCTGGGCTGAGATGAGGTAGCTGAGGTAGGCTGGGCTGAGCTGAGTAGGCTGGGCTGAGTACTCGAAGCCCAGCCTATCCGATTTGATTGAGTGGGGCGGGCGTCTCGCCTGTCGCCCGGGACGGGCGAGACACCCCTCCCACCCATGATGCACCATTCTTGATCGGCATCACTAGTTAATAATCAGCCGGCAAGCGGCGGCCCCACGAACTCAAGATCAAACTTGCGAAACGCCGCCGCCAGCGTCTCCGGCGTGGCGCGGCCCTCGCGCGCAAGCTGGTCGGCCTCGCGGAACGGACCCTCCAGCCCGCCGGGCACACACGAAATGATCATGCGCGACGGCCCGTCGCCGACGTTGCGGAACGTATGCACGCAGCCGCGCGGAGCGAAAACGAACCCGCCGGGGCCGACAATCGTCTCACGGCCATCGACCGAGAACTTGGCGCGCCCATCGATCACGAAGAACCACTCATCGTCGCGCCCGTGCCGATGCAGCGGCGGCCCGCCCCCCGGCGCAGTGATTTCCTCGAAGACGACGCACGCCCCGCCGCTCGCTTTCGAATCCGCCAGAATGCGGATGCGGTCGCCGACAACGTTCAGAATCTCGCCTTCGCCGTTGTTGTGGATGAACGGGTGCTTGGCGGCTTGCCGGAATGTGGCCATGCGTGCGACTCCAAAGACTGCGTGTGGAGCGGGCGCCGAAGATGGTAGGGCAGCTCGCGCTGCGCTGCGACCCGCCGTGACGCTTCGATCCGAGCCGCGCGCGTAAGCAAGCGGCTCTTCCGCCACCCCACGCTCGGCCGGTGGTTCTTCCGCCGCGCGCCGCGGATAATCCGAGCCGGGCTGTCCTCAGCCCGGTTCCTTCCCAAACAATCCCGGCTGTCCTCAGCCCGGCTGTACTTCGTCTCGCCCCGCCAGGGGCGGCGGACTGTAGCCACGGGTGACGCGGCGCGGACGCGAAGCGGACCGCCGTGGAACCCGTGGATGCCAAATTCCCCGTGCATCTCGCCCCGCCAGGGGCGACGGAATAGTCCTCAGGGCGTACGGCTGGTGAAGCCGCCCGGCAAGTGTTCGATTTCAAAACACCGCAACGCGGCTTCACCTGCCGCCGGCCCGTGACCCGCCACCACGCCGAACGGCAGGTCCCAAACGGCCGCGTTCAGGTTCCTTGTACACCGAAACGTCGCGGGCGCGGCCGTTTGAGACCTGCCCTATCCGACTTGATTGGGTGGGGCGGGCGTCTCGCCCGGGACGCGCGAGACGCCCGTCCCACCCAATGAGGATGCGGACAGCGTGGCTCGCGCCGCCGTTTTCTCGCGGGCGTGAAGCAACGCCGCGTGGGCGGAAGGGGCGATCGGTCTGCTCACGCGGCCGCTCTCTGTCTTCCGCAGCGTTTCGGCCATCATCGGAGCGGCAGAAGCAGCGTGGGACCACACGCGGCTAGGCCTTCGGCTGCTCTGCTACGGCTGATTCTCCGGACGCTGGGCATCGGCGTCCCGCCGTACGCGATCCGGCGGTTAGTCGCCGGCCCGCGGCAGCAGCAACTCAAAGCACGTCCCGCCCGCGGAATTCGCCAGCCGCAAGTCACCTCCCATCGCCCGCGCCAGCCGGCGGCTGAGGGCCAGCCCCAAACCGACGCCCGGCGCACTCTCGGCCGCTTCACGCGCGGACTTGTGAAACGGCTGGAACAGCTTGCGGCCCAGGTCGGCCACGCCGGGACCGAAGTCACGCACGCTGATCCGCACGCGCCAATCGCCCAGCCGCAGGGACGCCCGCCCCCCCGGAGCATGCGCGGAAATCAGGATGCGGCGGTCCTCGGCGCGCGCGGCGTACTTGCAGGCGTTGTCCACCAGGTTGAAGAGTACCTGCTCGACCGCGCTCACGTCGGCCACGACGCACACGCCGGCCGCGTCCTCGGGCGACACGACCAGCGTCATGCCGGCTTGACCGGCGCGCTGCTCCAGCCGCGGGCGGACCCACTCGAGCAGGCGCGAGACATCGACCCGCTCGGCGCGCGACCTGCCGCCGCGGCGCTCCAGGCGCGCGTAGGCCAGAACATTCTCGACCAGATGCCCCAGCCGCAGGGCTTCGGTCGAAAGCGTGTCGAGGTAGAGCTTCTGCTTTTCTTCATCGGGGACCATGCCGCCCGCGAGCATGTCGGCGTAAAGCTGAAACGTGGTCAGCGGCGTGCGCAGCTCGTGCGTGACCGCCGAGACGAAGGCGGCGCGGCGCTCGCTGAGCTGCACCGCACCCAGCAGGAGGCCGCCGACCGCGACCGCCGCAATGAGCGCACCGCTCCACGTGAGCAGGATCGACAGCCGCGCGTCCGGGCGCAGTCCGGCGGTTGCGGGCGGCGTTTGGCTTACCACAAGCCGGAGCGGGAGGCCGGCCAGTCGCCGCCCGCCGTCGGCGTCGCCGTCGCCGCTCGCCGGCGCGACCGACGCGCTCGGCAGCAGGTCGGTGGTTTGCTGCCGGAGCGCCGGGGCGAGTTCATCCCAGTCGAGCCAGCAACCCTGCACGTAGCGCTGCGGCCCGATCTGAACCACGCGCGCCAGGAGCAGCAGTTCGTCCACCCAGAGCGGATAGAATGGCCCTTCGATCACATCGAGCGAGGACAGCTCCGGCCCGGTCTTGGATTGCCGCTGGCCGATCTGCCCGTACGTCTGCGACCGCGCGCGAAACTCGCGCTGGTTGGCAAGCTGCTGCCGCTGCTCCAGGGCCTCGGCGGACTGAAACTGCTGCTGCGGCGGCTCGTCCGCCGCGGGTGTTTCAGCCTGCTGTTGCAGCGACGCAGCGCCGTTTTCCGGGAGGCGCGCGAGGATTTCCGCGGCGCCGACACGCTCGGCGAAGCGGCTCAAGCGCTGCGCCGCCTGCTCGACCTGCCCCGGGCTGACCCACAGGGCCGCCCGCTGCACGTCGCCGGGAACCTGCGGCGACGCGAGGTTCCCATCAGGCAGAAACTGAAAATACAGCTTCACGAATCTCGACGGCGACGTGAGCAGCGGCGATGGAACGAGGGCCCCGTCATCGGACGGCTCGGCGATCATCCGCGAATAGACGCTGTTGGCCGAATAGAAAGGCGTGTACGCGAAATAGGGGACGGCCCGCTCCTGGGCGATGAAGGCGGCCACCGTCGTTTCCATTCGCCAGAGAGCGGTGCGAATCCGCTCCTCCGAATCCGCCTTCCAGCGGGCGGCGGACTCGGCCCGGTCCAGCGCGGCGACTGTCGCGGTGAGCCGCGCAATCGCCGCCAGCAGCAGAATGACGCAAGCGGCGAAGACGGCGGCGACGACGCGCGGGCGGCTCATGCGCTGCGGACCTCGGCCCCGAGCTTGTAGCCCTTGCCGCGGACGGTGAGCACGATGCGCGGCTCGGCGGCGTTGTCACGCAGCTTCTCGCGCAGGCGGGCGACGGTCATGTCGATGGTGCGCGTCTCGATGCCGCGCGGATCAACCTGCCAGACGCGCTGCAGCAGCTCTTCGCGCGATATGGCGCGGGACGGGCTGGCGGCCAGGTAGCGCAGGATGTCGCGCTCGCGCTCGGACAGCTCGACCCGCGCGCCGTCCTCGAAACGAAGCTCGCAGCGCTGCAGATCGGCGGAGCCGCCCGGAAAAGCAACCGATGCGACTTCGACGGGCCGCTCGGGGCTGCGGCGGAGCACCGCTTCGACGCGCGCCAGCAGCTCCTTCACGCTGAAGGGCTTCACCACGTAGTCATCGGCGCCCAGCCGGAAGCCGCGCAAGCGGTCCGTCTCTTCGCCGCGGGCCGTAAGGATGATGACGGGCGTCGTCGCCCGCACGCGACGGACTTCCTCGAGAATGGCCAGTCCGTCGCGGCCCGGAAGAACCAGGTCCAATAGAAGAAGGTCGAAGCTCTCGCTGAGCGCGGCTTTGAGGCCCGTGTCGCCGCGGGCTGCTTCGAGCACGTGGTAACCGCTGATCGTGAGCGCATCGACCACGCCGCGGCGGATGCCGGGGTCATCTTCGATAACCAGGATGCGGCGCTGGGTCATGAGTTCACGTCACGCGCGGAGCGCGGCGCCTGAGCTCGGGTGGGACGGGCGTCTCGCCCGTCCCCGCGGTCTCAGGGACGGGCCAGACGCCCGTCCCACCCAGGTGTTCACAGGCTCTCTCGCTCGCACAAAGTCGGGGCGTGCGGGCAGGATGCCCGCACGCCCCATGATCCACGTCAGTTCCAGAAGTAGTGCCACGCGTACGCCAATTCCACGCTCTCGCCCGGCTTCAGCTCGAACTTCCACTGCACGCGGCCGACGCCGTTGAAGCGGTGCCACCAGTAGGGCCAGTTGTACCAGTGCCACCAGAGCGGATAGCCGCCGGTCTTGAGCTGTGGATCCTCCATCATGTTGGTCTGGGCCACCACGCCCTCGTGATCCGCCGTGTCGGCCACGCCCAGAATGTACCGCGTGACTTCGATCCTGGCGCTGCTCTGTCGCCGATTGGTCAGCGTCAGCTTGCCGCCCAGGTCAAAGCGGGCGTACATGTTGTCACCCCAGCGCTCGGCCTGCGGCGTGCGCTTGGTTTCCTGCTCGGACTTGGCCACGCTGATGTCGACCGCCGTCGTCAGGTCCAGGTCCGCCGCGCCGCCGACCGGCGCGTAGGTCATCAGGCTCTGCGCCAGCAGCCGGCCCTCGCGAAGAATCAGGGCCGGCGCCGTGGTCAGCGGGTAGGCGCTCTTGTTGGCCAGCCGGATGCGGTGCATCACCTTGGGTTGCTGGAGCAGGCGCGCCAGCTCGGCCACCTGCTGCGGATTGGCGTTGCACTGCACTTCCGCCGGCGGGGAGAACGGCACTTCAAGCGAGAAAACATCCTCGTATGTCAGGTCGAATTCGGCCACGGGAACGACCATCCGCTCGCCCTTGCGCAGGCTCACGTGCGCGACGGTGAAGATGAACAGGTCTTCGTTGCGCGAGGCGGACGTGATTTCCGGGTCGTCCAACTCGATCGCCGAGGTCTCAGTCGAATCCGGCGCCCGGTATTCGCTCTGCCGCGCACGCGCCTGCGTCATCAGCGCGTTCGAAAACGCGTATTGCTGCATCTGCCCGGACTGCCCCGGCTGACCAAAGTACTGCGATAGCTGCGCGATCGTCTGCTGCAGCGCGATCGGGTCGATCGTGTCCTTGAAGTAGAACGACGGCACGCCGATGACCAGATGGGCCGTGGCGTCGTCGAGATCCACCAGCTCGTTGATCAGCGTCGCCTGCAGTTTCACCTTCGCCTTGCCGGCCCCGTCGATTTCGACCCGGTAACTCGGAATCCAGCGCACGCCGCGCTGCAGGTAGTACATGCCCACCTTGGCGCTTTTCGCGGCGGGCTTCCCGTCCCAATCCAGTTTCATCGTCAGCAGCTTGCGCTCTTCCTCCTCGCTGAGCGTCAGTTTCGGGTCGTCGCGAAACGTCACCCGCGAAATCCGCTCGATCGGCGCCGCCTTGACCCCCTCCTGAACCCGCAGCAGCACCAGGTTCCCCGGCTGGGGCGGCTTCACTCCGGCCGGACCGGGAGGGGTGCCGCCGTCCGCGTCGTCCGGCTTGCATTGCGGCAGACCGACGATCGTGGCGGCGTAGGTTCCCGTCTCGTCGGTGATGAACACTTCCGCCCCGATATTGGCGGCGATGAAGTCGGGGGTGGTCAGCGCGTTCCGATCGGCCTTGATGCGGCGCGTTCCGGCGACGACCGCGCGCAGCCTGGCCGCCGGGTCAGCGCTGTAGGCCCAGAACGTGCCGATCACGGGCGTGGGCAGCGTGTCGATCACCACGTCGCCCGTGGTTTCCGTCGGCATCTCGCTTTCGTGAAAGACAAACGCATGGCCGTCCTTGAATACGGTCAGCTCCTTGACCGGCATCGACGTGAGCACCGACGACTCGACCACCGGCGGCGGACCGGCCGGCGCTCTCCCCCCGCCGCCCTTGGCGAGAACGGCGGGAGCGCCCAGCGCGAGGGCGGCTGTGAGTACGCCTGTCAGAACCCCGCACGGCAGTGCGGGGCCAGGCAGTGCGGGGCCAGACAATTCGGACGCAAACACTCTGGCGAACATGACGACCTCCGTTACTTGTTCGTCGCCACCGGCCGGCGGGCCATACCCTGGCCCGCGCCGGTTCGTAGGCGACGACGCTATTGGAAATATGGGGCGAAAAGACGGCGGCGGCTGTAACGAGTCTGTAACTAGCGTGCGGATCGCATCCCGAGCGGGCGCACTTTGACTCACGTCGCGTCAAGGCGCTACAACCAGTCGGGCGAGCACTGCCGCTGGTGCGAGAATCCCTTCTCGCACCTGCGCCGGTGCGAGAATCCGTTCCCGCTGGTGCGAGAATCCCTTCTCGCACCTCGCGCCAGATGTCTTTTTCAGACCTCGGAGTCTTCCGTGCCCCCATCCCGGCGGCTGACCCTGTGCATCCTGACCATCCTGCTGCCCGCGGGCCTGTCAGCCTGTCAGTCAGCCGCCCCGGTTGAGTCGCCCGATCGCGAGCAGCGCGTTGACGAGCCGGAGGCGCGCTCGAGGCCAACACAAAAGGTCCCGCGCACGCATCGCAAGGTGACGATCCGCCCGATGATCGCGGCCGCCGGGCGGGCTGTTTTTCCGAACCCGCCGCGCCAAGCGGCGGGTTGGCGCTCGTAAGCGATCGGCGCCGCGTACGCCGCGAACATCCGCGCGGCGCGAGCTCGCGCTCCGCGAGAAAAGCGCGGACACGGAGACGGAAACCGTCGCGCTCGTCCGTTAACGGTCGGCCGGTACCGGAATTACCAACTCCAGGCAGATTCCCCGGGCATCCCGGCGATTGGGGCGGCATCATCAAAGACCCGTCGCAGCGTAATAGAGACACAATCCTCCGGCCACTTTGCGACCGCCCCGCGCCGCAACTATCATGCGCCCGTCGATGAACCGCGTGCCCCAGACGCGACGGTGCGGCGGGTCAGAACGCGAAGCGCAAGCGAGCGCATGAGTGAGAAGACGCCTCGTCCGGGCGCTCGCTTGCGCTTCGCGTTCGGACAAACGGTGCGAACCTCCGCAACGTGATTGAGGAGTAGCGGTTATGCCCGGCGACGTGGCTTTCATGGAAAAACTCACCGCGCTGTGCAAACGCCGCGGGTTCATCTTTCCGTCCAGCGAGGTGAATCCGAAGGTGTGGGAGGCGAGCGGGCGTGAAGTACCGACAACTGACTAAGATACTTGAACAGGACGGCTGGGTCTTGGAACGCATCGTCGGAAGCCATCAGCAATTTCGGCATCCGACCAAGCCCGGGACGGTGACGCTTCCGGCCGGCGGGAAAATGGGCAAAGATGTGCCTCCGGGGACGCTTAACAGCGTCCTGAAGCAAGCCCAGCTCAAGCGAGGATGAAGACATGGAGTACGTGGCGGTAATCGAGAAGGCCGATGACGGCAGCTACTCGGCCTTCGTGCCGGACCTGCCCGGCTGCGTCACCTGCGGGGATACGGTAGACGAAGCCCGGCGCCTGATTGAGGAGGCGGTAAGTTTGCACCTGGAATCCCTCCGTGACCACGGCGAGTCGATCCCGCCGCCAACGGCGACGACGCACACGGTTCATGCCGCTTGATCGGATCACCCACTTTCGGAGTTGGGCGTCGACGACCGGGAAAGCCGGGATGTGACTCGGTAAAATCCACTGGGAGGCGTTAGATGAGCAGCGACTTCGCCTGGCTGACCGAGCACAGTATCGAAATCTACCAGCAGTACGCGGGCAAGTGTATCGCGGTGCTTGACGGCGAAATCGTCGGCGTCGGAGATACGGTCGTGGAGGCGGCCGAGGAGGCGGAAAAAAAACACCCGGGGGCGAATTACATTCTTGAAGCCGTCGATTCTGCGGATCGTGTCTGATGCCCGTCTTTGCGTGGAAGAAGCAGCCCACGCGGCATTTCGGCGAGCAATGGGTTCCTTTCGCCGAAATCCGGCTCGAGGACCAGCGCGGCCGACTTCGCGAGTTTTCACTTCAGGTCGACACGGGCGCGGTCATCACTCTGCTGCGAGCCTCCGCGGCGAAACTGCTCGGTTTGGAACTGACGAGCGGGCAGAAGATCGATCTGCGCGCCGTCGGCGGCGGCGTGAACGATGCCTACGTTCACCCGGTTTCTGTTCAACTCGATGGTGAGACGCCCTGGCCGATCCGGATCGCCTTCTCGACCGGCGAGAACGTGCCGCATCTGCTTGGCCGGCTCGACGTGTTCGAGCGCGTTCAGCTCGATTTCGACGCGTCGCTGGAGGAAACCCGCATCGCGCCGCCATGGCTGACCGCAGCCACGAGACAGACGCGGCAACACTTGTTCGCGGTTGCCGACGCAATCGAAAAGCAGCGCAACGCGAAGTCTCTTGGTGCGAATGTCGAAGCCGCCGCATCGCGTTTTGCGAACCGCGCGAATGAGCTGGTCCTCGCCGCTGAGTCATTTCAAAAGCTCGCCAGAAGTGACGCTTTCCCGCTTGTGATTCGCGCGCTGTTCGAGCTAGCTGTCCAGTTCGAATACCTCATGCGCGAGCCTGAGGCC
Source organism: Phycisphaerae bacterium RAS1 (assembly GCA_007859745.1). NCBI lineage: Bacteria > Pseudomonadati > Planctomycetota > Phycisphaerae > Phycisphaerae bacterium RAS1. Next base: position 2,236,270 of record SMLU01000001.1, read on the forward strand.
CGGGCAAAGCTGTATCTCGAATACTCGGCCGTTTCACGGTTCAGATGCCAGAAAAGCTGGCTCAATCTCCCGGGGCCAATCGGTGACTATTTGCGCAATTCGCCGGATCGCCCAAGAGGGGAGCAAAGAAACCGCGTACTGTACGATGCCGTACGCTCACAGTTTGCGATTCGGCGGAAGCCGAACCGAGAACGCAATCACTGGTATGAGGGCGACCTGCGCCAGCTTAGCAGGGAGGTCGGTCGTGAATCGGAGCACGTTGCAATCTACGGGATCTACAGCGGCTGGGCGCACGCGGATGCGTGGACCACCGGAGCGATGGGCGGCGTGGCTCACGGTGGACTGCTGCACGACGGCGGAACAGTATCAGACTCTCCAGTTGCTGGAAAAAGCGATGGTTTCCTGAACGCAGGATTATTCGAGGCAGAGCGCGTCTCGAATCGCAGTTCAGCATCGAACGGTCGCTGGACTTTGCGACCACCTCGGCAAGCAAGTGCCGCGCGGAACGCTAAGCAGCATCTGAAGCAGGCCCGACTGAAGTGAGACGACGATGGACTACGTAGCGGTGATTGAACGAGCCGCGGACGGGAGTTTTTCGGCGTACGTTCCGGACTTGCCCGGCTGCGTCACCTGCGGCGACACGGTAGACGAAGCCCGGCGCCTGATTGAGGAGGCGGTGAGTTTGCACCTGGAATCCCTGCGTGACCACGGCGAGTCGATCCCGCCGCCAACGGCGACGACGCACACGGTTCATGCCGCCTGATCGGATCACCCAGTCTCGCAGCGACCATTCATGCCCGCCGGCGTCTCGATCATGGGAAAACGCGCCGCGCCCAGCGATCGCCGCTGCGTGCTTGATTTCCTACACTAGCTAGCTAGCATATGATCCGCGGGCCGACGCCCAGCACGCTTTCGGTGTGCAACGTCCGGATAACAAAGGCGCTCAACCGGGGGGGGTGTATGTCATGAGCAACTTGAGCGCCTTTGTTATCCCGACGTTCACCAGCAACTCCCGCGCTGCAGCGCGCCGCGGTCGCTTTCGATCCGCCGCCTGCGCCCCGGTGTTCAATCTCGCCCCCCGCCGAGCCGCTCGTCGCGCTCGGTCGTCCTGCGCAATAGGCGCGCAAATCGAACGATACGCCGCCGGCTTTGCGAGCGATGCGCGCCGCAACTATCATGCCCGCTCCGATCAACCGCGTGACCCGTGCGCGACGGCGCGGCGGGTCAGAACGCGAAGCGCAAGCGAGCGCATCGTGAGAGGACGCCTCGCCCGGGCGCTCGCTTGCGCTTCGCGTTCTGACAAACGGTGCGAATCTCCGCAACGTGATTGAGGAGTGGCGGTTATGCCCGGCGACGTGGCTTTCATGGAAAAACTCACCGCGCTGTGCAAACGCCGCGGGTTCATCTTCCCGTCCAGCGAAATCTACGGCGGGATCAACGGCTTCTGGGATTACGGCCCGCTGGGGGTCGAGCTGAAGCGGAACATCAAGAACGCCTGGTGGCAGGACATGGTCACCAATCCGCCGGTGGGGCCGGACGGCCGGCAGGTCGAGATGGTCGGGCTGGATTGCTCGATCATCATGAATCCGAAGGTGTGGGAGGCGAGCGGGCACCTTGCAGGCTTCGCCGATCCGATGCGGAAGTGCGGCGGGTGCGGGCACTTCGTTCGCGCCGACCAATTGTGGGAGATTCTCGCGAGCGGATCGGAGTGGGTGAACTCGCTTATCCAGGTGTTCACTCCGATCACCGGTGAATTCGATACGCCGCGACTCTTGAAATGGGCGCGCGGAAAAGGGAAGCAGCTTGCGCCGAACCTCGCATTGGTGCGCAATCCGGAAGTAACGCTGGCGTGGCTGGCAACACGAATCAACGGCCAACCCGATGCGCCGCCAACGCTTCAGGAGATCACGAGCTATCTCGCAACCGAGCAGCTGCACCAGACGGGACTACAAGAGCCATGCCCTCGTTGCGGCGGCCCGCTCGGCGCGCCCTCGGCGTTCAAGCTCATGTTCGAGTCCTACGCCGGTGTCGAGCAGAACGAAGAGAGCAAAGTCTATTTGCGGCCGGAGACGGCACAGGGGATTTTTGCCAACTACAAAAATGTCGTTGACACGTCGCGCGTCAAGCTGCCATTTGGAATTGCGCAGGTTGGAAAGGCGTTTCGTAACGAAATAACCCCGCGCAACTACACCTTCCGCTCGCGCGAGTTCGAGCAGATGGAAATCGAGTTCTTCTGCCGCGACGAGACCGCCATGGACTGGTACCAGTTCTGGCGCAACACGCGCTACCAGTGGTATATCACCCACGGCCTTCGCAGCGAAAAGCTGCGGCTGCGCGACCAGGACGAAAAAGAGCTGGCGCATTACTCGAAGGCCTGCGCCGACATCGAGTATCTGTTCCCCTTCTCCGACGAGCACCAGGAGCTCGAAGGCTGCGCCCATCGCGGCTGCTTCGATCTTTCGCAGCACTCCAAGCACAGCGGCAAGGATTTGAGCTACTTCGACGACGAACTTTGGCAGAAAGACGCCGCCAAGTTCCCCGAGAAAGACGCCGCTACCAAGGCCAAGTCCGGCCCGCCTTACCGCTTCCTGCCGATGGTGATCGAGCCTTCCGCCGGGGCCGACCGGGCCACGCTGGCGTTTCTGTGCGAGGCGTATACCGAGGACACCGCGCCCAACGACAAGGGCCAGGCCGAGACGCGCGTCGTGATGAAGCTGCACCCGCGGCTCGCGCCGATCAAGGCCGCGTTTTTCCCGCTGGTCAACAAGGAAGGCATGCCGGATATCGCCGAGGCCCTCTTCCGCGACGCCCGCAAGCGCTTCAACGCCTACTTCGACGACGGCGGCGCGATCGGTCGCCGCTATCGCCGGCAGGACGAAGCCGGCACGCCCTTCTGCATCACGGTCGATGGCCAGACGCTTCAGGATGGGACGGTAACGGTGCGCGAGCGAGATACGCTCCGGCAGGAGCGCGTCAGCAAACAGCAGGTCGTCACCTGGCTGGCCGAACGCGTGGGGTGATGCGCCAGGCCATGACCGCGCGCGAAGCCGCGCCGCCTGTCAGAACGCGAAGCGCAAGCGAGCGCGGCTGTCACACACGCTCGCGATCTGCGAGCTGTCGCGCTCGCTTGCGCTTCGCGTTCGGATGGCCGGCGCACTCGCCGACCGCTCGATTGCCGAAGACCGCTCCCTCACGGTCGCGGCTCGGATCTCAGGCACGCGGCTCGGATGGGCCGGTCGCCCCGCCGCCCCCGAGTTCCGCCTTGATTTCGCGAATTTCCTGCCGCAGCCGCAAGAGCGCCGAGCGCACATTCGCGATGAAGCGCGTCACCTGTCCGTGCGCCCGGCGATCGTCGCCGTGCAGCTCGTCGAGCAGGCTCTCCATCTCCACCATCAGGCTCGCCAGCCACTCCGTGTCAAACGCGTACACGCGCCGCACCGCCGCCTTGTAGCGCGCCAGCGCCGCCTCGACCAGCGGCGACTCCCGCGGATGCTCGCGTTCGAGTCGATGAAACTGAATAATGACGTCGGCCAACTGGTTGATCTCGTCGGCGATCTGTTTTTCCCGCTGCAGCACCGCGCCCACGGCCTCGTGCTGCTCGCGGGTCGCCGAGGCGGTCGCCGCCGTCTTGCGGATGGCCTCGATCTGGCTGTCCGGCAGCAGCGCCGGATGCAGGACCTGGATCGCGTGCAGCCGCCGCAGGATCCAGGTGGCCTTCTCCTGCTCGCCGCCGGCCGCGGCCGACGCGGCCTGTTTGCCCAGCTCGGTGATCTGCTGCTGCCAGCGCTCGCAGCGCGTCCGCAGCTCGTCAATCTTGTCGGCGAATGCATTCGCCGTCGCCTCGTCGATGTGCACCGGAAACCGCCGCCGCAGCTCCTGCACGCGCGCCGCGATTTCCATCGCGCCGGCGTAGTCGAAGCGCAGCGAGCGCAGGTCGAAGTCATGCTCCAGCTTGTGGAGCGTGGTCATGAGCTGGGCCTTGGTCGGCTCGGCGGGAGCGGGCATGGGTCCGCCGAAGGCCATCCGGAGTTTGGAGCCGGGTTGCTTGCCCCCTTTCATCTCCATGTCCTGGAAGCGGATCGCGTTTTCGCGCTCGGCGACGAAATTACGAATCATCCCGGCCAGCGCCGGATCGCGGCTGGCCTCGGGGTGCGCGAGCGCCATCGCCGCGCAGCGAGTAAGCGACGGCAGATCAATCGCCTCGCGCGTAATCTGAGCGCAGAGCTGTTGATAGACCGCTTCGCGGTGCTTGCCTTCGTATGGGAGTGCGCGTTCCCGGCCGGCCATGGTGGCACCCGCAGAGGCCGTCGTCCCATCCAAATGGTATCCCCGTCCGGCGTGGCTGGAAACGGAAATCTGGTCGCCGGTGTGGTTGAGAGAACCGTAGCGTCGGCGCCGCAAAGGGCCTGCAGGTGTTTTCGGGTGGAACGGGCATCTTGCCCGTTCCTAAAGACCGCGGGGACGGGCGAGACGCCCGTCCCACCCAAATACTCACAGCCTCGGACGCCCATCACGCGACGGCGTAGAACCTGAGCAGTTCGATCCGCGGGGTCAGATAGCGATCATCAGCCGGCTCCTCGCGGGCAAAGTCCGTGCTGAGGTATTTCTTGTTCGAGTCCGGGAAGATCGTCACTACCGTCGCGCCGTCGTCGCCGCGTTCGACGAGCTGCACGGCCCCCAGGAAGTTCGCCCCGGATGAAATTCCGACGCCCAATCCCAGCCGGCCGCACAGCGCCTGCGCCATCAGGATGGCGTCGCCGTCCCAGACGTCGATCACGTCGTCCAGCTCGTCGAGTTTCACGATGGGCGGCACGAATTCGTCCGATATGCCCTGGATGCGGTGTCGGCCGACCTTGTGCCCTTCGCGGAGCGTGGGCGAATTGGCCGGCTCGAGCGGATGGGCCGCAAGACGTGGGTTGACGCGCTTCAAGTGCCGCTTCAGCCCCATGATCGTCCCGCCGGTGCCCACGCCGGCGATCACGGCGTCCGCCCGTAAGCCCAGCGCCGCAAGCTGCCGCTCGATCTCCGGGCCGGTCGCCTTCTCGTGCGCCTCGATATTGGCGGCATTGGCGAACTGCCGCGGCAGAAACACATGATCGTGCTGGCGGGCAAACCGCTCGGCCTGTTCGATGCTGCCCAGAAACCCGCCCGCTTCGCGCGAGATGGGGACCACCTCGGCCCCGAAGCTGCGAATCAGCCCGACGCGCTCGGAGCTCATCCAGTCGGGCATGTAGATGCGCACCGGGTGCCCCAGCGCCCGCCCGATTGCCGCGAATGAAATGCCCGTATTTCCGCTGGTGGCTTCGACGATCGTGTCGCCGGGATGCAGCTCGTCGTGCTCGTAGGCCTTGGCGATGATCCAGGCGGCCATGCGGTCCTTGATCGAGCCGGTCATGTTCCGCTGTTCGTATTTGGCGAACAGCCGCCGCGGCCGGGCGTCGAGGCGGTAGTCGATCGCGAGCAGCGGCGTGTTGCCGATCATATGCTGCAAGCCCGCCGCCAGAACCGGGCAGCGATGCGCGCATCGTCCGCCATTGGCACTAGCGACTGGCGAAACGGCCCCCGGCGTCAGGCAGCAGGGCGGTTGTTGCGGCTCCATCTCGGCCATGCTAAGTCCCGGCTGTCGGCGATTCCAGTTTCGCTCCGACATCGCCGTCTGCGGCGTGCGACCGGAGATTCGGGCAGGCCCGGCGCGCATATCCGTCCGAACCCGCCGCGCCAAGCGGCGGGGCGACGTCCCCGGCCTGTGTGACCGGGATCGGCAACGATGGTCAACCCGCCGCTCGGCGCGGCGGGTTCGGAAAAACCGCGCGGCCGGCGGCGGCTGGCAAAACTCCGGCCAGACTCCCGCTCTGCGCTCCGTGGAATGCTTCGGCATTGGGCCGTATTCTAATCCCGGCGCCGCCGCGCGGTTTGCGGCGCGTCGGAGCATAGCGCATGAAACCAGGCATCGCCCTTATGACGCTGCTGCTAGTTCCCGGTCTGTTTGCCGCACCGCCGTCGGTGGGCGGGTACGACCCGGTCGCGGACCCGAACGCCGTTTCGATCATTGGAAACGTGCGCTTCACCGCACTGACGCCGCGGATCATGCGGATCGAGTACTCGCCGAGCGGAAAATTCGAGGACCGCGCCTCGTACGCGTTCGTGAATCGTAAGACGCCGGTGCCGGCGTTTCGCAAGGTGCAGCGCGGAGCGATTCACAACGTCAAGACCGAGCTGATCAACCTGTTCTACGACACGAGCCGGGCGGGGCCGCCCAGCGCCGCGAACCTGACCGCGAAGCTGGTCATTGACGGTGAAGTCATCGACTGGTCTCCCGATATGCGCAGCACGAACCTCGGCGGAACGACGCGCACGCTTGACGGCGTCTCCGGCTCTTGCGAACTGGAGCCGGGCATTTTCTCGCGCGAGGGCTTTACGCTCATCGACGACTCGAAGTCGATCGTCTTCGACCACCGCGAGGGAACCGACTGGCCGTGGGCGGCGGCGCGGCCCGATCCGGCGGCGACCGACTGGTACCTGTTCGTCCACGGCAGCGACTACAAGGGCGCGCTCGCGGATTTCACAGCGGTCGCCGGTCGGATTCCTCTGCCGCCGCGATATGCGCTGGGGGCGTGGTGGTCGCGCTACTGGGCCTATTCCGACGGCGAACTGCGGCAGCTCGTGAAGGAGTTCCGCGAGCACGACGTGCCGCTGGATGTGCTGGTGGTGGATATGGACTGGCACCTCGACGGCTGGACGGGCTACTCCTGGAATCCGCAGTATTTTCCCGATCCCGACGGGTTTCTGAAATGGACGGCGGAGGAGAAGCTCCGCGTCCCGCTGAATCTTCACCCGGCCGACGGCGTCGGCAAGCATGAGACGCGCTTCAAGGAATTCTGCGAGGCGGTCGGCGTCGACGCCGCGACGACGGACCGCGTGCCATTCGATTGCACCGATCCGAAATTCGTCAAGGCGTATTTCGAGGTGCTGCACCACCCGCTTGAGAAACAGGGAATCGATTTCTGGTGGATGGACTGGCAGCAGGGCCGCGCGTCGCAGGTCGACGGGCTGGACCCGCTGCCGTGGCTGAACTACCTGCACTGGACCGACTGGGAGCGCAACCCTGGGGTCAAGCCGAGCCGGCCTCTGGTCTTCAGCCGCTGGGGCGGGCTGGGCAATCACCGCTATCAGGTCGGCTTTTCCGGCGACACGTTCTGCGACTGGCCGTCGCTGGCGTTTCAGCCGAGCTTCACCGCGACCGCCGGGAACGTCGGTTATGCGTGGTGGAGCCACGACATCGGCGGGCATCAGCCGGGCAAGGTCGATCCGGAGCTGTACGCGCGCTGGATTCAGTGGGGCGCGTTCAGCCCCGTGCTGCGGACGCATACCACCAAAAACCCGCTGGCCGAGCGGCGCATCTGGGAGTTCCCGCCGGAGTTTTACAACGCAATGAAGGCGGCCTGGCGGCTGCGCTATTCGCTGCTGCCGTACACGTACAGCGCCGGGCGGGAATGCTATGACACGGGCGTGCCGCTGTGCCGGCCGCTGTACTACCACTGGCCGCTGATCGACCGGGCCTACAACACGCCGGGGCAATACATGTTCGGCGAGAGTCTGATGATCGCACCGGTGCTGGAGCCGCGCAACCCGGCCAACCGGCTGGCATCGATCAAGGTCTGGATTCCGCCGGGAGAATGGACGCTGTGGGCCGAGGGGCGGCAGTTCGCGGGCCCGAGCGAGGCGCGGCTGTTAGTGCCGATGGACACGATTCCGATCTTCGTCCGCGCGGGCGACGTGCTGCCGATGGCAAACGTCGGCAGAAACAGCGAGGACAGCGGAACGGACACGCTCACGCTGGTCGGCAACGCACCCGGCTGGGGCGACACGCGGCTCTACGAAGACGACGGCCTGACGCAGGCGTACCAGAAAGGCGAATTCGCCTGGACGCCCATCAAGTCCGGCGGCCAGAGCGGATTTCGCGAGGTGACGCTGCGCCCGGCGCAGGGGACGTTTCCGGGCGCGGTCGATTCACGGATTCTGACCTATCGCGCGCGCAACCTGCCGCAGCCGACGAAGGTGGTGCTGAACGGCGAGCCGCTGGCGCAGTCCGAGTGGTCGTTTGACAACGGGTTCAATTTCAGCGTTCAGCTTCCACCGCGTCCGGTGAAAGAGGAAACGAAGCTGCGCGTGGAATACGAACCGAACGCGGCGCTCGAGAAGCTGCTGGCTGACGGGCTGGCGGGCGACCTGCGTGTGCTCGCCCAGCTTTCGCAGGAGTTGGGCGAGGCGGCGCCGCCGGAGCTGGCCGCGTCGCTTCAGGCGGCGGCGCTGCTCGCCAAGGGTGGAAACACGAGCGAGGCGCAGGCGGCGGCGTACGTCGGCAAGCGCTTCGCGCTGGCGGCGAAGGTCGCCGTGTCGGCGTTACCCGAGCCGCGCCGCTCGGAGTTTGTTTGCCGACTGCTGGGACTCTGGACCAAGCTGAGCCTGGTGGCGCTGGACGGCGGCAACCAGCCCCCCACGCTGACCGCCAATGCCGAGGTCGCGCTGAGCTCGCCGTTTGTCGCCAGCAAAGACGTCCAGAAGCGCGTCCGCTTCGTGCCGCCGGAGAATTGGAAACTCGCCCCCGGCCTGAAGCTGGAGCAGGAGTCGCGCGACGACGTGATGAACTGCGGCGCGGCGCTTGAATCCTCCGGTCCGCCGCAGACCGGCGTGCTGCGGGCGGAGATTGAGCTGACGGCCGGCGAGACGAAGATCGCCGTGCCGATCGAACAGGTGCTCTATCCGTCGATTAACGCCTGGTGGATTCTCGGGCCGATGACGCCGACCGTGCCGGAATCGCTCGATGCGGAGATGGCCGCGATGACGTCGATCGACGATTCACGGTCGTATGACGGTAAGGACGGCAAGCCGGCCCGCTGGCGGCGCTTCGAGCGAAAGGCGGACGCGGCCTCGGCGATGAACGAGTTCTTTATCAACTTCACCAATGTCTATGGCGAGCGGACGTATGGCACGAACGCCTACGTCGCGACGATTCTGAAGTCGCCGCGCGACCAGGAGGCGACTCTGGCGGTGGGCAGCGACGACGGCGTGATCGTCTGGCTGAATGGGCAGGAAGTGCACCGCTATCCGCACGGCCGCGCGTACGCCTCCAAGGCGGACCGAGTCAACGTGACGCTGAAGCAGGGAACCAATGTGCTGATGATGCGGATCATGCAGGGCACGGGCGACTGGGGTTTCGGCGTGCACGTCGAGACACGCGCGGGCAAGCCGCTGCCGGAGGTTGAAGTCTCGCTGCGACCCTGACGCGGAGGCTGTAGCGTCGGACCTCTGTGTCCGACGACGATTTCAACGTCGGACGCGGAGGTCCGACGCTACAAGGGCGTGTGCGTCACACTGCCAGGCGGTTTCAATTTCGCACCGGCAGCGTTCCGTCGATCAGCCCGAACAGGATTTTCAGCGCCCAGCCGCCGACGAGCACAATCAGCAACGAGAGAAAAAGCCGATAGGGCGTGAGAATCCCGAAATGCCACGCCGGCCAGCGGCCACGCAGCAGCGCCAGCAGCGCGGCGACCGACGCGATCGCCGCCCCGAGCGCCAGAATAAAGCCGCCCGGCTGGGCATAGACCGCGCGTAACCAGTGGAATCGCACGGCGTGGGCGAACGCGGTGGTCATCCCGCAACTGGGGCAGGGCAGCCGCGTCTGAAGCAGGAACCCGCACGGCGCGAAGCCGAACTGCTGGTGCGTGCCGAGACCGCGCGGGTCGGGCCTGAGCCATGCCGCGACGCCGAGCACGCCGCCGCAGCCCAGCAGCACGCCAAGCGCGATCAGGCGCGTCATCGCCCGGCCGGCGGTCGGCGCGGCGGCCGGCGGGCCTACGGGGGCTTCGCGTTGCACCTGGTCGCTGATTGCATTTCTCCTTTTCGGGTGAGGCGGGCGTTTGGCCCGTCGGTGCGGGCGGGACGTCCGCACTCCCCGATTCTGGCCGGCGCGTGCTCCTCAGATTCTACCGCTCCACAGCCTCACGCTACGATATGGTCTCATGTCGGCGCCGGCGACCAAATTCTGGATCGGCCCTTCCGGCTGGAGCTATGCCGACTGGAGCGGCGTGTTTTATCCGGCGTCGCCGCCGCGCGGCTTCAAGCCGCTGGCCTTCATCGCCCGGTATTTCAACGCCGTGGAAGTGAACTCAACCTTCTATCGCATTCCGGCGGCGAGCGTGACGGCGGCCTGGCCGAAACTGACGCCGCCGGACTTCCGCTTTGCGCTCAAGCTTACGCAGTCGTTCACGCATCAGCGCAGCGCGTTTCCGGAAGCGTCCGAAGCCGACGCATTTCATGCCTGCGCCGCGCCGCTGCGCGACGCCGGAAAGCTCGGGCCGCTGCTGATCCAGTTTCCCTGGTCCTTCCGCTATTCGCCGGCGGCCGCGGACTGGCTGGCGCGGCTGGCGGAGACCTTTGCCGACTATGACCGATTCATCGAAGTGCGGCACACGTCATGGGCGCAGCCGGAGGCGCTGGACGCGATACGCCGCAGCGGCGGCTACTGCAACATTGATCAGCCGCTGCTGAATCACTGCCTGGGACCGACGCCGCACGTCTTCGGCGAGCGGGCGTACGTGCGTCTGCACGGGCGGAACGCGGCGACATGGTTTGCGGAAGGGCTGCCGGCGTTTGAGCGCTACAACTATCTCTATTCGGAAGCCGAAATTCGCGAGTGGGTGGCGCGCCTGAATTCGATGGCAGACCGGGCGCGCGAGGTGTACGTCTTCACGAACAACCACTATCGCGGGCAGGGGCCGGCGAACGCGCTGGACATTCGTGCAATGCTCGAAGGCAGGCCGGTGGATGTGCCCGACGAGCTGCTGCGGGCGTACCCCGGCCTGAAATCGCGGGCCAATCCGGCGCGGCAGCCGGGGCTGTTTGAATAGGAAACAGGGGAACAAGGGAACAAGGCAACAAGGGACGCATCGCGCGATTATGTGGTGTTGACGACAGACCGCACGATCTCACAAACCCCGCGGCTCGCGCTGCCGGTTTCCAACGGGCGCACGACTTCGTCCAGTTGCGCGATCATCAATTCGCGCCACGCATGATCGCTCAGCAACTGATCCGCCACCGCAGCGACCTCGGCCGGGTCGGGAACCGTCGGCATGAACTCCGGCACCACGCGGCGGTCGGCCAGCAGGTTGACCAAGGACAGGTGCGGCGTGGCGACGATGCGCCGGCCGAAATACTCATACGCGCCGCCCAGCAGCGGGCCGGCGTCGTACATCACGATCATCGGCTTGCGGTAGTGGGCGACGTGCAGCGTGGCCGTGCCCGACGCGACCAGCACGAGGTCCGCGGCGCTCAGCAACGACGCGTTTTCGTCGGTCAGAATCTCGATCGTGCCGCGCAGCGCGGGCGGCTGCGGCGACGCGGCCAGCACGCCGCTGATCTCTCCGGCCCGTTCCGCATCGACCGCCGAGACCGCACAGCGAAAAGGACGCCGCAGCCGTCCGAGGACCGCCAGTTGCAGCGGCAGCACGCGGCGAAGCACGCCGCGCCGCGAACCGGGCAGCAGTGCGATCAGCGGAGCGTCACCCGCTCTCAGCCGCGCGACCATCGCCGGCCGCGGCTGCTCCCGCGCTAGCGACTCGAAAAGCGGGTGCCCGACGAACCGTGCGTCAATGGCGCGACTGCGGAAATAGGCCTCTTCAAAGGGCAGAATGCATGCTAGCGTATCGACGCAGCGGCGGATGGCGGCGTTTCGCCACGGACGCGAGGCCCAGGTTTGCGGGGCGATGTAATAGACCACCGGAATGCCGCGGCGGCGCGCCCGCGGCGCCATGCCGCGCAGCCGCAACTCGGGGACGCCCAGGTGCAGCTCGGGTGAATCGAGTACGACCAGGACATCCGGCCGCTGGCGGGTCCAGGACTGCTCGACGGCGCGCAGTGCGGCGAGCGCCCGCGACGCCACGCCGAACACGCCGCCCAGCATGGCGGCGTGCGCGGTGAGGTCCGCCACCGTTTCCGCTCCCAGCGCCCGCAGGCGCGGTCCGGTCAGACCTGCGACCGTGAAATGGCCCAGCACGTCCGGCGCGGCGCGCAGCAGGGCGGCGGCATGAACGTCGGCGGAGTCTTCGGCGACAGAGATGAAAATGCGAAGAGGCCGCGCCATTCACGGCATCTTAGCCTGAAGCGCCGATCTCCGCGGGCTGGTCTGTCCGAACCCGCCGCGCCAAGCGGCGGGGTCACGTCCCCGACCCGTGCGGCGTCGCTCGTCCACGATCGTCAACCCACCGCTTGGCGCGGTGGGTTCGGAAAAGCGGCCCCGCCCGGCGGCGTTTGGCCCGTCCGAACCCGCCGCGCCAAGCGGCGGGGTGACGTCCCCGACCCGTGCGGCGGCGCTTGTCCACGATCGTCAACCCACCGCTTGGCGCGGTGGGTTCGGAAAAGCGGCCCCGCCCGGCGGCGTTTGGCCCGTCCGAACCCGCCGCGCCAAGCGGCGGGGTGACGTCCCCGACCCGTGCGGCGCCGCTCGTCCACCCCGACCCGTGCGGCGTCGCTCGTCCACGATCGTCAACCCACCGCTTGGCGCGGTGGATTCGGAAAAGCGGCCCGCCCGGCGGCGTTTGGCCCGTCCGAACCCGCCGCGCCAAGCGGCGGGGTGACTCGGCGGGCATCGCGAGACCCTCGCTACTCGACGATCTCAAACGTCGCTTTCAACCCGCCGGCGCTGCTGCCGCCGACGTAGAGTTCCATCACCCCGGGCTCGACGACGAACTTCATGTCGGCGTCGTAGAAGCCCATGTCGGCGACAGAGAGCCGGAATCGACACGTGTACGTTTCTCCCGGCGACAGCCCGATGCGCTGAAACGCTATCAGTTGCCGCACCGGCCGCGTCACACTCGCGGCGCAGTCGTGAAAGTAAGCCTGCACGACTTCATCGCCGCGGCGATCGCCGGCGTTGCGAACGTCCACGCTAACCTCCAGCACGCCGTCGGACTTGAGCTTCTGGTGTGACAACTCGATGGCCGAATACTCGAACCGCGTGTAGCTGAGGCCGAAGCCGAAGGGGAACTGCGGCGTCCAGTCGATGTCGATGTACTTGGAGGTGTAGCGCTCGCCGGCGACCGGCGGGCGGCCGGAGTTCTTGTGGTTGTAGTAGAGCGGAATCTGGCCGACGCTGCGCGGGAACGTCGCCGGCAACTTCCCTCCCGGGTTGTACGTTCCGATCAGAGTGTCGGCGACGGCGTTGCCGCCCTCGATGCCGGGATGCCAGGCGACCAGGATCGCCGGTATATTTTCCGCCAGCCAGGGAATCGCCAGCGGCCGGCCGGTGAAGACAACGACCACGGTCGGCACGCCGGCGGCGTGAACCGCTTTGACCAGTTCAAGCTGCGGCGCGGGCAGGTCGATCTCGGCCCGGCTGTGAGCCTCGCCGCTCATGTCTTCGCTCTCACCGACGGCCAGGATGGCGACCTGGCTGGCCTTGGCGGCGGCGACGGCTTCGTCGATCCCGCCGGTGATCGGCTTGAGGAACTCGCTGCCTCTCACGATCTTCACGGCCGCGTTGGGCAGAGCTTTCCTCAAGCCGTCCGAGAGCGGCACGACGTCCTCGGCGCGGCCGATGCAGGCCCAGGTGCCCAGCAGGTCGGCGCGGTTTTCCGCCAGCGGGCCGATGAGCGCGATGCGTTCAACGCCGGACCGAATGGGCAACAGCCCGCCTTCGTTGCGCAAAAGGACGAGGCTCCCCGCGGCCGCCGCCAGGGCCGCGACCCGGTGCGAACGGTCCAGCAACGTGCGCGACTCGTGCGCGGCGTCGGCATACGGCTGCTCAAACAGCCCGAGGCCGAACTTGGCCGCCAGCACGCGCCGAACGGCCTCGTCCAGCAGCGCCGCCGGCAGCCGGCCGGACTCCACCAGCGCCGCCGCGTGCTTTTCGTATAGAAACGCGCACATGTCGATGTCGACGCCGGCTCGAATCGCCTTTTCGGCCGCGGCCGCGCCGTCCGCCGCGAACCCGTGCGGAATCAGCTCGCCGATGGCGTTGTAATCGCTGATCACGATGCCGTTGAATCGCCAGCCGCGGCGGAGCACGTCTCGCAGGATGTAGTTGTTGGCTGTCGCCGGGATGCCGCTGATTTCGTTGAACGAGGTCATGAACGATCCGGCGCCGGCTTTGACCGCGGCGTGAAACGTCGGCAGGTAGATTTCGTGCAGCGTGCGGCGCGAGATGTCGACCGTGTTGTAGTCCCGTCCGCCCTCCGCCCCGCCGTAGGCCGCGAAGTGCTTTGCGCAGGCCATCACGCCGCCGTGCGGACCGTCGGCCGCCTGCTGGAACCCGCGGACGCGGGCGGCGGCGATGACGGAACCGAGATACGTGTCTTCGCCGGCGGTTTCCGCGATGCGCCCCCAGCGCGGATCGCGGCACACGTCGACCATCGGTGCAAACGTCCAATGCGTGCCGCCGGCCCGCGCCTCGCGTGCTGCCACCTGGCAGCACGTTTTGATCAGTGCGGGATTCCAGCTCGCCGCTTCGCCCAGCGGAATCGGAAAGATCGTGCGATAGCCGTGAATCACGTCGTTGGCGATCAGCAGCGGAATTTTGTGCGGCGACTCCTCGACCGCGACGCGCTGCAGCATATTCGTGTATTCGGCGCCGGTCGCGCCCAGCACCGAGCCGACGCGTCCGGCGCGAATCTCGGACAGGAGCTTCTCCCGCACGGCCGCGTCGGCATCGGCCGAGCCGCCGGAGATCTGGTTGAGTTGCCCGACTTTGTCGGCCAGCGACATCTTGGCCAGCAGCGCGTCGATGCGCGCGTCGATTTCATCGGCGCGCGCTGGCGGCGGCAGCGCGACGGCCGCCATGAGAATGGCGCCGCCCAGCAGAGAGCACAAACGCGAATGCCAGTCTGAAAATTTCCTACTGTCCAATGGATAGCTCCAGCATTATTGGGGGACCGCCTAGGTCGCGGTCGATTGATTGAACCACTCGATCGTCTGCCGCAAACCATCTTCCAGCGACACGCGCGCCTCGAATCCGAAGAGCTCGCGGGCCCTGCTCGTGTCCAGCGCGCGCCGCGGCTGGCCGTCGGGCTTGGTGGCGTCCCACTCGATGCGGCCCTGGAAACCGACCATCTTCCGAATCATCTCGGTGAGTTCGCGAATCGTGATCTCGCGACCGTTGCCGAGATTCACCGGCTCGGGTCCGTCGTAGCGCTCGGTCGCGAGCAGGATGCCCTCGGCCGCGTCATCGACGTACAGAAACTCGCGCGAGGCGCTGCCGGTGCCCCAGCAGGTCGCCGATGCGTCGCCGCGCCCCCGGGCCTCGCTGAACTTGCGGATCAGCGCCGGAATGACGTGGCTGGTGTGCAGGTCAAAGTTGTCCGCCGGGCCGTAGAGATTGGCCGGCAGCAGGTAGATCGCGTTGTAGCCGTGCTGCTGGCGGTACGCCTGCGCCTGCACCAGCAGCATCTTCTTCGCCAGGCCGTAGGGGGCGTTGGTCTCCTCCGGGTAGCCGTCCCAGAGGCGCTCTTCGCGAAAGGGAACCGCCGCGAATTTGGGATACGCACAGACCGTGCCGATGGCGACGAACTTCGCCACGCCGCGAAGCCGGGCCGCTTCCATGAGCTGCACGCCCATCATCAGGTTCTGATAGAAGAAATCGCCCGGCCGGTCGCGATTCGCACCGATGCCGCCGCAGACCGCGGCGAGGTGAATAATGAGATCGGGCTGCGCCGCTTCGAGCAGCCGCTCGATCGCGCCGCGCTCGACGAGGTTGTATTGGATACTGCGCGGCACGGTCACGTGTCGGCAGCCGCGCTGTCGCAACGCGGCGACGACGACACGGCCGAGAAATCCGGCGCCGCCGGTCACGAGCACACGGCGGTAGGTCCAGAACGACGACATGGCCGAATGATAGCCGTGCAGCGGCGTTTCCGAACCCGCCGCGCCAAGCGGCGGGGTGACGTCCCCGGCCTGTGTGACGCCGCTCCTCTCGGTCGTCACCCCGCCGCTTGGCGCGGCGGGTTCGGAAATACCGCCCGACCAGCTGCGTCCGCCAGCTTCTCAAACAAGTCTTGACTTTCGGGTTCGCCCAAGTTATCTAAGTTCTCGTAACTGGTGTCCTGCGCTTGTCGCGCAGGGAGAATAGGGAATCCGGTGTAAGTCCGGAGCGGCCCCGCCGCTGTAACCAGGTTATTGCAGCCGATCGCCATTGGCCCGCATCGCGGACCGAGAAGGTGCGGCTGCCCGTTCCGCCACTGCGGAGCACCTGGGAGCCAGAAGACCTGCCAGTGAAATCCTGGTCGCGTTGCCTTCGTGGGACGAGGTGACCGGCGTGGTTGCGCATCCGCCTGAATTCCCGCCGATGACCGCCGAGCTTTCAACCCGGGCGCAGATTTCGCGCGCCCGGCCCGGCGATCACGGAGCGGCCGGGCGACGAGCAGCCTCCGGGCCTCCCTCTCCCCGCTTTAGGCCACGCACGGCGCCGGCCGGTGCGAGAGGCACCGTTCGGGCGTCAGAGAGGGAAGAAGCCATGTTGAGAGAGAGAGCGGCGCAGATTGGCGCCGGAGTCGCGGCGCTGTTGAGCTTGCCGGCGGCCTTCGCAGGGGCGGTGGATCCGTGGGCCGACGGGGTGGTCGCCTTTTCGCCGGGCGCGGATGGCAACCCCGCCTATCCCGATCCGGCGACCGCCATCGGTTCGCCGGAGCGATTTACCGGCGAGGGCACCGACTATTTCGGAGTCGTGTCGGTCTTCAATCCGCCCTTCGGCGGCGATGAAATCGTCAGCTTGGGCGCCGGTGGGTCGCTCACGGTCCGTTTCAACGAGCCGATCACGAATGATCCGGCCCACGCCTACGGCGTCGATCTGATCATCTTCAGCAACGGGTTCTTCATCGATGAGGCCTGGCCGGCCGGAGTCGTCGGCGGTCGGTTCACGACGGGCACGATGCGGGTTCGCGTCAGCCAGAACGGCGTCGATTTCCACGACGCGGGCGTCTTCGACCCGTCGCTTTACCCCACGCAAGGCTATCGCGATGTCGGTCCCTACAGCGCCACGCCCGGCGACGATCCGACGGAATTTCTGCGCCCTCTGAATCCGTCCCTGACATTCGCGGATTATCAGGGGCAAAGCCTCGGCGGCGTGTTGTCGCTCTACGACGGCTCCGGCGGCGGCATCCCGGTCGATATTGCCGGCGCCGGTCTTTCGAGCGTGAACTTCGTCCGCGTCGAAGCGGCCGGCGGCGTGGTGCAGGTGGATGCATTCGCGACCGTTCCCGAGCCGAGCTCACTTCTCGCGTTTGGTTTGTTTGGTTGGCGTGCTCTCTGGAGGAGAGGCTGAGGGGACGCGTACGCGGGGCGGCGGTCGCTCGACCGCCGCCCCGCGGATGGCGCAGGGGCGCAATTCGAACCGTCGTGCACTGCAATCGAATCTCTGTGTAGAACGTGATGGCGAATCGTTACAGGCGAAAGCTGCGGGGCTGCTGGCCGGCGGCGCTTCTGCCGGCGGTCGTGGCCGCGTCGGCCGTGGCCGGGGAATGGACGCACCTGGCGCGCGACGCGCGCCGCAGCGGCGTCGCGGCGCGCGGACCGCGAGACTTGTCATCGGTCGATTGGTGCGCCACGCTCAATCCCGATGAGGAGTTCGTCTGGCGCTCGTCCGTGGTCGTTGGCGGGTGCCGCGCGTACGCAAACGTGCGCGTGTTCGACGGAGACGACGTGCAGAGCGGCAACCGCTTGATCGCGCTGCACCGGGACGACGGCCAGATCAAATGGCGCTGCGAGCTTCCGCCCGACGTGCTAGACAGTATCAGCACGCCGACGATCAGCGCGGCGCACGAACTGGCGATCCTGGGGATCGATCAAACGCTCTTTGCGGTCGATACGCACGTCGGTTCGATCGCGTGGCAGCGCCCGTTGCCGCGGCGGATTGTGAACGCGTCGGCCGCTGTCAGCGACAACCTGAAGAACGGCGAGACGCCGGCCAATCGCGTGTTCATCACGGACTACGCGCCCTACTCGACCGGCGCGCTCTACGCGGTCAATCTCGACGCCTACCACGCGAGCAAGAACCCGTTTCAGCCCGGCGAGATTGCGTGGAGCGTCACCCTCGCCGGAAGCAGCGGCGCCACGCCCGCACTCGACGGGTCGTGCGTCTACGTGGCATGCACGAGCGGCGAGATTCGCGCCTACGACGCGCGCGACGGCAGCCTCGAATGGGCGCAGCCGGGACTCGGCCCGGGGGGGTTCTTCGGCGGCGTCGGCGTGAGCGCGGGCGCGGTCTACGCGGCAACGTACAACTTCTTCGGTTCGCAGAACAACAGCCGACTCTACAAGCTGAGTTCCGCGGACGGCGCGATCATCTGGCAGACGCCCTGCGAACGCACGACCAGCATCCCGGTCGTCGTCGATTCGCGAATCTACGTCAGCGGCGGCATCAACGGATTCGGCTCGGTGGAAAAAGTGCAGGCCTTTGCCGACGGCGGAACCTCCGCGACGCTGCTTTGGGACACGGCGGCGATTGAGCCGACGGTCGGCGGCTGGACGCATCAGCCCGCTTGCGCCGACGGCCTGCTCTACGTCGGCACGCCCGCGCCCGGCGGCGACTGGAGTCCCTACGTCCAGCTTGCAATCATCGATACCTTGAAATCGCCGGGCGACGCCGGGTTCATCATGGCCGTCCATCCAGGCTCGGGCGGGTCGCCGGCGCTGGCCGATGGCGCGGCGTTTTCGTTCGGCAGCGGCGGGCTGTTTGCTCTTGCGGGCGATCCCCTCGGCGACATGAACTGCGACGGTGCGGTGGACGTGCTCGACATCAACCCGTTCGTGCTGGCGCTGTTTGACCCGCTCGCGTATGACGTGCTCTATCCCGGTTGCAATATGCAGAACGCAGACGCGAACGGAGACGAGCAGGTAAACGTGCTGGATATCAACGCCTTCGTCGATCTTCTGGCGGGAGACGGCGGTTGAAAACACGGCGAGCCATCACGCTGGTCGAGCTCCTCACCTGCATCGCGATCATCGTCGCGCTGCTGGCGATCTTGCTGCCCACGATCACCCGGGCCAAGTCGCAGGCGCGGCGCGTCAAGTGCATGAGCAACCTGCGGCAGCTCGGGGCGGCGTTTCACATGTACGCCGGCGACCACCTCGGCCGGGCCATGCCGCTGGCCTATACCGACAACGACGTGCTGGCCGGGGGCGATCCGGTGTATTGGTGGGGCGCCAGCAGCGGCGACGGCGTGGACCACACGCGCGGCTTCACCTGGCCTTATCTGAACAGCGACCTGCGTGCGGCGGGCATCTACGAATGCCCGGAGCAGCCGGTCGGCTCCTACCTTCCGCAGGGCGCGTCCAGGTCGGTCACCAGCACGTACGGGTACAACGGCTATTACCTCTCTCCGCCGCACACGCCCGGGTGGTCGATCTCGATCGGCCGTCGTCCGTGGCAGATGGTGGACACGCTGGCCCGCCCGCAGTTGGTTTTCGCGTTCGCCGACACGGCCCTGGATGTTGGCTTGGAAGTGCCGCAGAACTGCGCCCTGCTCGATCCGCCTTTTCTCTTTTCGAACCGGCGCTGGCACCGGAACGACTCGCCGACAACCTCCTTCCGGCACGCCGGCCGTACCGTCGTGGTGTGCGCGGACGGGCACGCCGTGGCCTGCGGGCTCGAGGGCGGGCGGATGGCGTCGCCATCGCTGCAGATCGGCTCGGTCGGCTTGCAGAACGGGCCGCACTACGTGCCCGATTGGCGCGACTGGTGAGGACATAGCCGCCCAATTTGTCGCGCGCTCGACCGACCAGGGTGTGGCCGACGTGCTTGGTAGACGCCGCCGGCCGGGCCGCCTTTCCGAACCCGCCGCGCCAAGCGGCGGGGTGACGTCCGCGGCCTGAGGGTCGCCGATCGCTGGCGATCGTCAACCCGCCGCTCGGCGCGGCGGGTTCCGAAAGACGCCGCCGATCGCGACCTGTAGCGGGGTGCAGCCGACCCACCGCCTACCGCGCTCACGCTGGGCATTGCCCTGATTTGGCACTTCGATTACAGTTCCTCATTCGCCCCTTCACGAGGCCCCGGTCGTTCCGGCGGCGAGGCGGCGGCTGGTTCTCACACCCTTCCCAAGCCACTCACAAGCCGGTGTCAGAACCCAAACACGCAGGAAGTCCCGACGTCCCATGGTTGATCTCAATCTCATCAAGGAAATCGATATCTCTGACGCCGAGCTGGACGCCCAGCTTTCGGCGGCGTTCGGCGGATCGCTGACGCGCGAGTCGATCGAGAAGGCAGTTGGCGCCCCGGCGGCGGCCCGACCGGTGTCGACGCCCGGCGAGGACTCGGCCCCGATTCGCCGGGCGCGGGTCGTGGCGATGACGGCCAATGAGGCGGTGCTTGACATCGGCATGAAGAGCGAAGGCATCATTCCGCTGAACGAGTGGGATGATCCGTCGCAGGTGGATGTGGGCGACGAGGTCGAGGTTTTGATCGAGGAGATCGAGAGCGACACCGGCATGGTGCTCGTCTCCAAGCGCAAGGCCGACCGCATCCTGAACTGGCGCCGCATCGTCGAAAGCACCAAGGAAGGCGACGACTGCAAGGGCCGCGTCATCAAGAAGATCAAGGGCGGCCTGCTGGTCGACATCGGCGTAAACGTGTTCCTGCCCGCGTCGCAGGTGGATATCCGCCGGCCGGCCGACATCGGCGAGTACATCGGCCAGGAGATCGACGCCAAGATCCTGAAGATCGACAAGGAACGCCGCAACATCGTTATCTCGCGCCGCAAGCGGATCGAGGAGGAGCGGGCGCGGGCGAAAGAGCGGCTGATGGCGGAGATTCAGGTCGGTCAGGTCCGCAAGGGCCAGGTGAAGAACATCGCCGACTTCGGCGCGTTCGTGGACCTGGGCGGCATCGACGGCCTGCTGCACATCACCGACATGTCCTGGGACCGCATCGAGCACCCGAGCAAGATGCTGAAGATCGACCAGCAGATCGAGATCATGGTGCTGAGCGTCGATCGCGACCGGGAAAAGATCGCCCTGGGCCTCAAGCAGCGGCTGGAAAACCCGTGGGAGAAGGTGGCCGAGCGCTACCCGGTCGGCTCGCGCGTCAAGGGCGAAGTGGTCAACATCATGAACTACGGCGCCTTCGTGAAGCTCGAACCGGGCATCGAGGGTCTGGTCCACATCAGCGAGATGAGCTGGACGCGGCGGATCAATCATCCGTCCGAGGTGGTCAACGTCGCCGACAACATCGAAGTCGTCGTGCTGGACATCAACAAGGACAAGCAGGAAATCTCGCTTGGAATGAAGCAGATCGAGGTCAATCCCTGGACCACGGTCGCGCAGAAGTACCCGCCCGGGACGGTTGTCGAAGGCACGATTCGCAACCTCACCAATTACGGCGCGTTCGTCGAGATCGAGGAAGGCATCGACGGCCTCTTGCACATCTCCGACATGAGCTGGACCAAGAAGGTCAGTCACCCGTCGGAAATGGCCAAGAAGGGCGACCGCGTCCGCTGCGTCGTCCTGACGGTGGACCAGGAAAAGATGCGCGTCGCCCTCGGACTCAAGCAGATGACCGAGGACCCGTGGGTTCGCGCCGTGCCGGAGCGCTATCAGCCGGGCATGGTCGTCCGCGGCAAGGTCACCAAGATCACCAACTTCGGCGTCTTCGTCGAGCTGGAGCAGGACCTCGAGGGCCTGCTGCACGTCTCGGAACTGGCCGATCACAAGGTCGAGAACCCGCAGGACGAGGTGAAGATCGGCGACGAGGTCGACGTCAAAATCCTGCGCGTCGACACGGTCGAGCGGAAAATCGGCCTGTCCAAGAAGCGGGCCGACTGGGCCGGCGAGGCGGCCGAAGTCGGCGGGACGCCCGCCGCCGAGAAGAAGGAAAAGAAGAAGCGCCGCGGCGGTCTGCACACCGGCGAAGAGGGCGGCCTGAACATCGGGTAGAGCGCCGGATCGGCGTCACTTGGCCTCGAGCTTCGCCGCATCCGCCGGTGTCAGGCGGCGAAGCTTGAGGCCGCGCTGTTTCAGCAGTTCGATCACGCCGGTCTTGTCCGGCAGGTGAGCTGCGCCCACGGCGAAAAAGAACGACTTGCCCGGGCTCTCCTTCAGCTTCGCCGCCATGCGCTCCGCCATGTGCTTGTTTCGCTGCGTGAGCAGCTTGTCCACCATGCGCTTGTCGAGCGGGTCGTTCTCGTCGAAGTAGGCGTTCATGAACTTCATCAGCTCGGCCTCGTCCCCGGAGAGGTAGAGGTCGATCAGCTTGTCGATGTACTTGACGCCCTCCTTCTCCGATTTCTCCAGAAAGTCCAGCGTCTTGTCGAGCATTTCCGCCTGTTCGGCATCGCTGAAGGACTCGAAGATGCCGAACTGTTCGTCAAGCGTCTCCAAGCCACCAACTTGCTTGTCTTCGGCCTGGCAGCGCAGGTAGAGCGACATGTCCAGCGCCTGCTTGGTCGCCATGTCGTGCAGGCGGTCCAGCAGCGTGATCTGCACCGCGACCGCCCAGACGCGCATGCGGCTGAACGCGGCGATGTCAAAGCCCTTGGTCTTTGCGAACGCGGCGGCGCGGTCGTAGACCTTTTTCGGAATCACGTCCTGAAGCTTCTTGCCTTCGGGCAGCATCATCCGCTGGGCGGATTTCAGGATCACGTCGCCGTCCATGGGAATCTCAGCGAAGAACGCGTCGCAGGCGTCGAGCGCCTTGTCGACCACCTTCGGCAGGGCCAGCACGCGGTCATCGGGCAGGTGAATCGTGCCGTACAGGTAGGACGGCGTCTTGCCCTCGATCATCCACAGCAGCGGCTTGTCGGTCGGTTGGACGGCCTGCGCCGCCGCGGTGCGCGCCGACGCGAGCACGACAAGCAGGGTGAGTGCGGGGATTCGCTGCGCGGAGGGGCGGGTGAACATCAGCATTCAAGGCTCCGTTTCGGGACAATGCACACCAGACGCTATGAGCATTTGACGACGATTTCAACCGCGTGAGGCCCGCGCGCCGCGCACGGCCGGCACGGGGGCCGCCGACGGCCGGCACGGGGGCCGGCCGCTACAATGCGGAAGGCGTCTCGCCCGGCTCAGCAACCGGCGGGTCCGCCGCGCCACGGGCCAGGCGCCCGAACAGCACCACCGCGGTCACGCCCGCCGCAATCGCGATCAGGAATGACGCCCACCCCAGAAAGTAATACGTGAGCTGCCCGACGAAGGGCATGATGACGCCGCGCAGGCCGGTCAGCGCCACGTGCACGCCCATGTAAAGCTCCGCGTCGTGCTTGCCGGCAAAGTGCAGGTGGCCCAGGTTCCAGGCGATTGACCCGCCGCCGCGGCCGACGCCGTTGATCATGCGACTGACGCCGATCACGACCAACCCGGCGACGGCGAACCCATCCGCGCCGAGCGCCGCGGACGGATCTCGCTGATTTAAAAGGAATATGCCCAGCGTCATGATGACGACGGCGCCCAACCAGACGCTGCTGTTGACGACGCGGAAGGCCAGCACGCCGCGGCGGTCGAAGTAGCCGGCCCAGGCGCGAATGGTGACGAGCATGATGACGGTGGGGATCAGGTCCATCAGCAGGCTGGATTTGAAGTAGCCCAGGCCGAGCTGCTTCGTGAGAATCACGGTCAACACCGGATCGACCAGGAAGTTCGAGCTGCCCAGGAAATACTGGGCCGTGCAGTAACGGGCGAAAGGCGCATCGTTCCGCAGGATCGCGGCGGACTCTCGCAAGCCGTCACGAAACTGACGCCAGGAAGACCGGCCGGCGGCGCCGCGCTGCGCCAGGTGGCGCCGCAGACTGTGCAATTCGGCCCGCTCGCCGCGGACGCGCACGCGCCGCAGCGGCAGAAGCGACAGCACGCCCAGCACGCCGATGAGCGGATACGCGAGGCGGAAATAGTCGGCGTGACGGTCGAAGAGCAGCGTCAGGCCGGCGCTCATGATCAGCATCTGCTGGGCGTTGATCATCTGGATGCGTCCGGCGATGCGAGCGCGATGCGTCGAGGGATAGTTAGATTTCCACATCGACGTGCGGACGGTGACCAGGCCCGAAAGGAAGATGCGCGCTCCGGCCACCTGAGCCGCGAAGATCCAGCCGCCGGCTTCGCCCCAATGCGTCGGCGTCAGCGCGACCGAGGCGGCGCAGAGCAGCGCTCCGATGGCCAGCAGCACGAACATCGGCACGCGCGGACGGCCGCGCAGCACGACGCCCCAGACGAGGCTGAGGATGTGGGCCAGCATGGGCGTGGCCCAGACGAACGAGACCAGCATGCTGGAGGCGTGAAACGTCTTGGCGACGACGATGCTCGAGAACGACCCGTCAACGAGATTCGCGAACACGCCCCACATGGAGATGTGCCGCAGTTCGAGCAGGTAGTTCCGCCGCGCCAGGGGCGGAATGTCGTCGATGCGGAGGAAATCCATCGGCAGAATTGTAGCTCTTCGCCCATTCAGAGAGGGACGACGGCAACGAATAGAGGAACAAAGGGCACAAGACGCACAGGTCCGTACAACCCGCGCGCCCGGCATCCCGCTAGCCCTTCCCCCCTCTATCCCCGCGCATCGCCGTTAATGACGTTAATCATCCTTCGCAACAGCCCGCAGCTCCGACGGTCGAACTGGAGCTTCAGCCGCGACTTGTCCGGCAGCTCGCCCTCTTCGTCGGCCAGCGGGGCGGTGCGCTCGATGCCGCCGCCGTCGAGCAGGCCGCGGAATTCGGCGTTCAGCGTCTGCAGCGTGGCGTCCGAGATCTCGCGCTCGAGGCGAAGGACGAGGTCTTTGCCGACGAAGCGCATCGAGTGGTAGACGCGATAGAACTGCACGACCTCGCGGACGGCCCGGTCGATGTCATCCGTGATGAGGAACAGCTCGGTATCGTGCTGGCTGATCAGCCCGGTGCGGAGCAGCTCGCGCTCCACCCACGTTCGCCAATGCGGCCAGTAGGTGCCGCCCGGATGCTCGATCATCACGATCGGCACGAGCGGCATCTTGCCGGTCTGGACGAGCGTCAACGCCTCAAAGCCCTCGTCCTGCGTGCCGAAGCCGCCCGGAAAGAGCGCCACCGCCGAGGCTTCCTTCATGAACATCAGCTTGCGCGTAAAGAAGTAGCGGAAGCTGATCAGCTTCGGGTCGGCCTCGATGATGCTGTTGGTCTTCTGTTCGAACGGCAGGCGGATCGCCACGCCGAAGCTCTTCTCGCGCCCCGCTCCGCCGTGGCCGGCTTTCATGATCCCGTCCCCGGCGCCGGTGATGACCATCCAACCGGCCTCACAGACCTTTCGGCTGAAGTCCAGCGCGGCGATGTAATTCGGGTGGTCCTCCGGCGTCCGGGCGGAGCCGAAGACGCTGATTTTGCGGATGTCGGCGTAGGGGGCGAAGATTTTGAAGGCGAAGCGCAGCTCGGCGATGGCCTTGTTCAGCAGCTTGACGTCGCCGCGGTTGGTGTTGTCGCGGACCATGCGCGTCAGCGTGACGAGCATGCCTTCGTACAGTTCCTGATCGCGGCCGGAGAGCCAGCGCTCTGCGAACTCGCGCACGTCGTTGTCGCGCTGCTCCCGGCGGCGGACGTCGGCCTGATCCTGGGTGAATTCCATTCCGGTCCTGACTCCTGATGAGCGCATGGTCGCCGCCGTCCTGCGCCGCGGGTTTCGCCGCGGGCGCCGGCCCTGACAGCAAGCGTGAGCGAACCGCTCATGATAGGGGAAATCGCCGTCGAATAGTGCCCGTCTGCCCAGCAAACACACCGCGGGGCGGCGCGGGCGCGTGAGCCGAGATTTTGTCAGACTCGACGGGCATCTCTGTCCGAACCCGCCGCGCCAAGCGGCGGGGTGACGTCCCCGGCCTGTGCGGTGTCGCTCGGCCACGGATGTCACCCCGCCGCTTGGCGCGGCGGGTTCGGAAAAACGGCCCGGCCGGCGGCGTATGCAGGAAAGCTCGCCGCACCCCCTGCCGAAAAAGCGACAGGGTGCGTCGCGAATCGCGAGACGCACCCTGTGCAGAGTTCAGTGCTCAGTCACATCCGGATCAGCCGCCGTTGAGCAGCAGGTCGGTGAAGGGGTTGATGTCCAGCACCGTCACGTCGCCGTCGCCGTCGATGTCACCGTTGTCGATGGTGCAGTCGGGGAACATCGCCGCGTAGCCGGCCGGATCGATGATCGCCAGGACGAAGGCGTTGATGTCGAGCACGTTGGCGGCCCCGTCGCAGTTCATGTCACCCAGCACCTGGGCGTACTCATACGCGCCGATGTCCACCACCGGGGCGCCGCCGCTGCCGGTATCGGGCACCGACGGAGCATCCAGACGCCGCGGCATCAGGGCGATGTCGAAGGGCGTCGCTTCGCCGCTGTTCAGGTCGCCGTCGAGGTCGCAGTGGTCAGCCGCAACGCTGCCATTCGCGCCGGCGTCGATGCAGGGCGAGGTGAGCTTCAGCTTCAGGTTATCGTCGCTGTCGCCGGGGAAATTGTTGGCGCCGTCCGCGTCGGCGAACTGCGGGTCGAGGCCGAAGTTGCCCGTGCCGCCGAGGATGCCGGTCCAGCCTTCGATGTCGCAGTTGAAGACGCTCATGAGCGAGCCGTCGCCGTTGGTCTTCATGATCTGCTCGGCCTCGTCCGCGGTGCCGGCGGTGTTGTCGGTGTTGCCCCAGACGACGCTGTTGCGCAGGTACACCAGCGCGCCGCTCGTGCTGCGGACACCGCCGCACTCGGCCGCATAGTTGTTCCAGATCGTGCAGTTGTGGGCGAAGACGAAGGTCGTGTTGCTGGCGTTGCCGAAGGCCATGATCGCCGCGCCGCGGTCGCCGTTGGAGGTGTTGGCGGTGAAGACGCAGTTCTGGGCCGTGACGCTGCCGCCGTAGGCGTAGATGCCGCCGCCGCCGAAGGTCGAGGCGTTGCGCTGGAAGAGCGTGTTGTAGACGAAGGCGCTGCCTTCATTGCGAAGCCCGGCGCCGAAGTCGGCGTTGTTGTAGCGGAAGCGGCAGTTGGAGAACTTGGCGCCGGCGCCGTCGTTGATCCGCACGCCGCCGCCGGTCGAATCCGCCAGGTTGTTGAAGAAGTAGCAGTTCTTGAAGTGCGGCGTTCCGCTGATGTCGACCGCCGCGCCGCCGCCGTTCCAGGCCGCGTTTCCGGAGATGGTGCAGTTGCGGATTTCCGCCGTCGATTCACGAACGTAGAGGCCGCCGCCGAGCATGTCCCAGCCCAGCGTGCCGTTGGCGTTGCCGCCGGTGATCGTGAAGCCGTCCAGGGCGGTGGTTTCGTCGCAGCCCCACATCGTGACGACGTGGTAGCAGTTGTCGGCGTTGCCGGGGGCGTCGATGTTTCCGCTCAGGAATGTCGGGTTGGCGGCGATGTCGCGCTGCGAGAGGTTCGCTTCCGTGCCGGCGAAGCCGCCGTAAACCTGCACGCCGTTGGGGACGCTGAAGGTGTCCGTGCGGTACGGATCGACGTCGGGAACGTACGTTCCCTCCGTGACCCAGATTTCCGTCACCGCGCCGGCGTACTGGCCCGTGGCCGAGAACGCGTCTTCAAGCCGGGTGAAGGCGTTGGCCCAGTCCAGACCCGTCGCGGCGCCGGCGGCGTCCGGTTTCACGTACAGCCGCGTCGGGAGCTTTTCAACCTGCATGCCGTTGATGATGCCGCGGCCGCTGGCGCTGGTGTTGTTGCCCACCGTCACCGTCAGCGACTGATTGGCGTTCACCTGCACGACGTGAGCACAGTGCGACACGGGCGAGAAGAGCAGGTTGCCGTTCCGCGAGCCGCCGACGTTGTAAAACGTGCCGCTGACCGTGACGCGCGTCGACTGGTTGCTGCTGGTCGGATCGTCGCCGTAGGTCCAGATGCGGTACGGCCCGGCGGCCAGGCCGGTGAATGTGAACGTCATGGCGGGGCCGCTGCCGCTCGCGGCCAGCTCCCAGCCGTCTTCCATCAGCTTGGCGAAGTCGCCGGTATCCGTGCCGTCGTGCTGCATGACGATCACCTCGCCGGTGGTCGCGACCTGAACGCTGGTGTTCGTGCCGGCCAGGTTCTTCAGCGTGAAGTTGCCGTTGGGCAGCGTGCTGATGGCGTTCCAGAATCCGGGCTGGTTGGCGGCCGCCGCGAAGGCGTTGGCCGGGGCGCCCGAGCCGATGCCGCTGGTGCTGTTGATGTCGATGTTGAAGGACTGGCCGAAGGCGGCACACGCCCCTGTACCGGCCAGCAAGCTGAGGATGAATCGTCGCATGGGTCTCTCCTGGTTTACGTTCCGAAGTTCCTGTAAAGCGGTTCACTGGGATACACGCAGGACGGGTCGGAGAGCCTCAGAAATACCGGAAGAGAACTTGATAGGATCGGGATTCGGGCAGCGCGGGCGTCCGTGCTTGTGAAGACTTGGGTGGGACGGGCGTTTCGCAGCGCCTCGCCCGTCGCCCCCCCGCCCCCGGCGCTCCCCGAAATCGGCCGCGTGCGGAGCCAGCACCTCGATTCACGTCCGTAACCGTCGTATCCGCCACTTTTTCCCGCCGCGAACCTGGAGATTCTGAAACATACGCCGGATTCCTTCCCAGAGAGAGGTATTGCCGTTTGTTCGGCAAGACGCAACGCACCCGGGCGCCTATCGCGCGCCCGACGCAACCGAAGGAGGTATTCTGTGAGAATCCGATCGCGCATCTCCGTCACAGCCCTGTCGTTCGGCGGTCTGATCGCCGCGGCAAACCCGGCTCTGGCCTATCTGGGCAGTTTCCGACCGCAGGACGGTTACAGCCTCAGCGTGTACAACGGGTCGGCCAATTGGTGTGATGTAACTTATTACAACGCTGGCGCTTATGGACCAAACGCCGGCGGCGGGGCCGGCCCGACGCCGATCGTCCCCGACAGCGGTCAGTGGAAGCTGCAAAGCCAGGCGGGTGCGTTCTTCCCGACGACGGCCGCCCGCAACGCATCGGTGGGTGGCGCGCCGCCCTACCCGAGCTCGGTTCCGTCGGGCTCGATGCCGATCTACATCGTCGGCAATCACGGCCCAGGCCGCGGCGGCGACGGCAGCAGCCTCGCCGTCCGCAACGACTCGCCCTCCGGCACCGGCCCCCTGAAGTACGACTACGCCCTCGACAGCTACGACTTCGGCGGAACAAACCCCGCCACCGTTACCAGCGGCACGCTCATCACCGAGTTCTACTACCTGTCTGACCCCGGCGTCGCGCCGCAACCCGGCACCCCGCCACAGGACAAGTTCCGGCTGAAGTTCAAGGACAGCCTCGGCAACGTCGGCGTCGAGTGGGGCTACGGACGCGACAACGAGGTCTATTGGCGGGCCAACAACGGCGGAAACTGGTCCTACACCGGCCTCTACGCCGACCCCGGCGACTGGGACGGAGTCCGCATGAGCATTGACCTGGGCGCCGACACGTTCATGCTCGAGTACTACGACGTTTCAACGAGCCTCTGGACCACGCTTGCTGCCGCCGGCACCCCCCTGGGCACCGCCCTTCAGGACCTGACGCACCTCGGCTGGGAGATGGAGGACAACGTGGTCGGAGGCCTGGGCGGAAAGAACTTCTTCGACGACTTCTCGGTGACGCCGGAGCCGTCGACGCTGGTGCTGGCCGCCGCCGGTCTTCTGGTAATTCGCCGGCGGTAACGGATCGGCGAAGAATCGCGTGAGCGTGGGGCGGGCGTCCGGGCCCGCCCCTGATGGATCCGGGAATTCGGGAAAGCCGTCGCCCTGATTTTGGCGGCTGCCGCTTCCTCACGGGCGCGGCTCGGATTGAGCTGTTGGAGACCGAGCAACGGAAGAGGTGGCCATCGTCAAGCGGTCACGCGAGGATCGCCCGTGCGTGGGAAGCGGCCGAACGCGTACCGGCACTGTACGATCCTTTGCGGGACCGTTTGACGATGGCCATCGAAGCGCGATCAGGCGAAGCGAGAAGCGCCAACGAGCGCCCGAAGCAATCACAACGCAAAGCGCCAGCGAGCGCCCGGAGCGTGGCGCCTCCCAAGTTGGGAGACCCCTTGTTCCGGGCGCTCGCTGGCGCTTCGCGTTCTGTTTGCTGAGACGGGAAACGCAGCCGACTGGATTCGAACCAGTAACCTTCGGTTCCGTAGACCGATGCTCTATCCAGTTGAGCTACGGCTGCGTGATTCTTCGCCCATCGCCGCGCAGCATCCGACCCGGCGGCACGCGCCAAACGCATGCCCGGGACAGGATTTGAACCTGCACGAGGTTGCCCTCGCCAGCCCCTCAAGCTGGTGCGTCTGCCAATTCCGCCACCCGGGCGGCAGGCCGAACGGTGCGCTGCGGGGGACAAAAAGCCTAGTCGCCACCCGCGCAACCGTCAAGGTCCGCCCCTCCCGCGCAGCCCCCGCGGTGCATCCGGTCTCAGGTGGCGATCCGTCCGAACCCGCCGCGCCAAGCGGCGGGCTGACGTCCGCGGCCTATACGGCGCCGATTGCTAGCGATTGTCAATCCGCCGCTTGGCGCGGCGGGTTCGGAAAGGCACCGTCAATCGCAACCTCTATCGGGATGCGCCCAGCCCCCGCGACGCGGATGCGTGCGGCCCGACAGCCGCGAGCGCGTTTGGCCCGTCTTCCACGATAGCGATTCGACCGCACCGACCGGGTGCGGCACACGATGCGCTGATTAATGTGTCGCGACGGCGGCGCCGGGCGCGGACCGCGGCTCGGACCCGGCGGGAGCGTCATGTGACGTGACCTCCGCGGTCCACGCACCGGCCGCCGCCGAGCGGCCCAATGTCAACGTACGCGTGTCGTTTGCCACTTGTCACTTGTCACTTGTCACTTGTCACCTGTCACGTGTTTCTTGCCACGTGTCACGTGCCGACCGCCCGCATCCCGCCGCAACGTTCTCTGGAGGCCTGACGCCGGACAGTCATCCGGGACCATCCTCGTTTGGACGCACGTCCAAGGAGTCAGTCCGATGCGCAACCACCTCTTTCGAATCGGTATTCGGTTTCTGCTCGCGCCCGCCTTCGCGACCGCCGGTTGGTCGCAGACGTTTTCGATCGACGGCCCGTCGCCTTCGCACACCGTCTGGCCCGCCCGAGTTCACCTGCCCGACAGCCTGCTGCTGACTGATCCGGCGAGCACGGGTGAAGACATCGGCGGGCTTGGTCCGCTGGTCAACTTCTCCGGCACGAAGTTTCCGCGGCACACCTTCGGCCCCTTCATGCTGCGCGATGTGGATGGGATCAGCAGCAACCACGGCTCGATCGTCACGCCCGCGCCTCGGGCGCTGCGGATCGTCTTCAGCGTCCGCCGGCCGGACATCGGCGACCTCGGAACCTGCGTTGAAGATCAGCGCCTGCTCAACCAGGAGGCGGGCGACCTGTTCGTCAGCAGCGACGCCTGGCGGCCGGTGCCGCCGGCGGGCGGGCACGTCTACTTCGCCGCCGGCGCGAGCAACCTGTGCTACATCAATCAGCAGGCGCTCGACGAGGCGCCCAGCGTGCCGGACACGGCGTTCGTTCCGGCAGGCATGCCGATTGACAACCTCGACGGTTTTGATTTCCGCGTCTTCGACACCAACACCGACGGAACGCTCGACCTGCGGCTGTACTACTCCGTCTCGCTTGCAACCGACGCGGACTTCGGCGCCTACATCTTCACGCTTCCGGTCGGCTGGAACGCCGCCCCGGCCGACCCGCTCGACCTCGGGCCGATCTACGCCACGCGCGAGCAGCTTCGGCTCACCAGCGGCGACGACCTGGACGGGCTGGTGGTGTATGACGCGAACAACAACGGCGTGTACGACCCCGGCGACTGCGTCCTGCTGAGCCTGATGGCCGGCAGCACGTCGCTGAACGTCGGCTTCCCCTACCATTTCGCCGGCATGGGGAATCCGGCCGATGTGTTCATGGCGTTTCGCGTGAACGCGATTACCACCGTCGTCACGCGGCTGGCCCCGCGCGAGCTGCTGGGCTTCTCCGGCGGGGCGGGCTACGCCGACATCGACGCGCTCGAAGTCGCGAGCATCTGCATTTTGGCGGGCGATCTCAACTGTGACTGCGTGGTCGACATTCTCGACATCAACCCGTTTGTGCTGGCCGTGGGCGACGCGGCGGCGTACCACGCCGCCTATCCGCTGTGCTGGATCGACAACGCCGACATGAACGCGGACGGGTCGATTGACGTGCTGGATATCAACCCGTTCATCGACCTGGTGTCCGGCGGCTAACTACCAGGCGCGCTCGGTGGTAGCGGCCGGCCCCCGTGCCGGCCGCTGGGGGCGAGCTGGTAGGCTGGGCTGAGCTTTGCGAAGCCCAGCAACAGCACGGCTGGGCTTCGAGTACTCAGCCCAGCCTACGAATTAACTCAGTAGGCTGGGCTGAGCTTTGCGAAGCCCAGCAACAGCATGGCTGGGCTTCGAGTACTCAGCCCAGCCTACGAATTAACTCAGTAGGCTGGGCTGAGCTTTGCGAAGCCCAGCAACAGCACGGCTGGGCTTCGAGTACTCAGCCCAGCCTACGAATTAACTCAGTAGGCTGGGCTGAGCTTTGCGAAGCCCAGCAACAGCACGGCTGGGCTTCGAGTACTCAGCCCAGCCTACGAATTAACCCAGCTCAGCCCACGGCGAATCGACACGACCTACTCCCCGGTCGTTGCCGCCGCGGCGGCGATCGTCACGGGAACCGCGGCCGGGCGGGCGCACGAGCACGCCCAATCGGCGGCGTAGCGGCCTTCCCGAACCCAGCGATGAAAGCTCGAGTGCGGCCAGGCGTGCGGGCAGGTTGCATATCCGTGTTTCACGGGGTTGTAGTGGATGTAGTCCATGTGCGTGGCGAAGTCGGACTCGTCGCGGATGGTGTGCTCCCAGAAGCGCCGCTGCCAGACAGCCCGCTCGCGGCGGCGCGTGCGCGAAGGCGAGGCGATTGCCCCGGCGCCGGCCGGCGTAAACCTCGACTTGATGAGCATGACCCGCGTGGAAAAATCGGTATCGCCGACGGGGAGCTCGATCAGCAGGTGCAGATGATCCGGGAGGATCACGGCGCCCCAGACGGTGAATGGACGCCGCTCCCTGGTGTGCGCGAGCGCGGCGCGGAGGCGATCGACATGATCGAGTTGCGTCAGGATGGGCGCGCGTTGATAGGTGACGAGCGTAAGAAAGAACCGTCCGCCCGGCGCGTGCATGCGGAGGTAGGTGCGCATGGTCGGGAAGGTAGCACCTGGCGTGGGCGAGTGGTAGTAGAAGAATGTAGAACGTAGAACGTAGGCTGGGCTGAGCTTCGCGAAGAACGTAGGCTGGGCTGAGCTTCGCGAAGAACGTAGGCTGGGCTGAGCTTCGCGAAGCCCAGCGAGGGGACGGCTGGGCTACGGAACGGGGGTCTCTCGTTTGGTAGTGACGTTGAACCGCGCGGTGCGTCCACGCCGGCGAGGGCTGGGCTTCGAGTACTCAGCCCAGCCTACGAGACTACGAGACTACGAGACTACGAGACTCAGCCCAGCCTACGAAACTACGGAACGGGGGTCTCTCGTTTGGTAGTGACGTTGAACCGCGCGGTGCGTCCACGCCGGCGAGGGCTGGGCTTCGAGTACTCAGCCCAGCCTACGAGACTGGGCTTCGAGTACTCAGCCCAGCGTACGAGACTGGCGTGGGCGAGTGGTAGTAGAAGAATGTAGAACGTAGAACGTAGGCTGGGCTGAGCTTCGCGAAGCCCAGCGAGGGGACCGCGGGGCTACGAAACGGGGGTCTCTCGTTTGGTAGTGACGTTGAACCGCGCGGTGCGTCCACGCCGGCGAGGGCTGGGCTTCGAGTACTCAGCCCAGCCTACGAGCTACGAGCCTACGAGACTACGAGACTACGAGACTCAGCCCAGCCTACGAAACTGGGCTGAGCTTCGCGAAGCCCAGCGAGGGGACGGCTGGGCTACGAAACGGGGGTCTCTCGTTTGGTAGTGACGTTGAACCGCGCGGTGCGTCCACGCCGGCGAGGGCTGGGCTTCGAGTACTCAGCCCAGCCTACGAGACTTATACTCGCAATGGGCCGCGCCACCACCCGCGCCGGCTGGGTGCCGAAGTTCGGTTTCATCGCAATCGGGCGGGTTGTTCCAACAGGAGCTCGGCGCTGATCCGATACTACCACCACCAGCCATTTCCGGTCCAAGCGGTGTGAAATCGCGCGTCGCAACCCAGTTCGATACGCAGTATCCCGGACGGCACTCATACCAGGGTTCACCGCAGTTCGTTGTTCCTGCAGCCGAAACTCCACCCTCTCCCGGGCAATCCACGAAGCGCTCAAAGCCAGAAGCACTTCGCGGCGTGCAGTCGCAGACGGTCCAAGTTTCCCACCACGTTACCCAACTCCACGCTACCGAGCACGACCAGATGGCCTCCAACCCATCTGGGTCATCGCCGCCGATATCGACACATGTATGCGTGAGAACACAGGAACAGGGCCAGTCGTACCCCGGCCCGCAACCGGGCCAAGCCTGTCCGCAAGCACAGTATAGCGTTGTGTCGCACCAGCTGTCGCGACCGTCGACGGGAGAGCCTGCCCGAGTGACGACACAGGCAAGCGCAAACGCAGTAGCGAGCAATGGTCTGAACATACGTACCTCCGGTGGCGCGGTGGATCTAGGATGGACCGACCAACCTAGGGCACCTGGAGTCCAGTGGCCCGCCGCGCGCGTTCCGACGCTGCAATTCGCGTGCCATTATCGCGAAAGCAACGAAACCGCGCACGAGCCCAGATGTGTGTGTGTGTGTGTGTGCAAAAGCGCGTGAAAACCCCCAGCGACTGGGGATTTTCACGCTCTAAATCGGAAGATGTTGCCGACGGTCAGTCGGGCAGGACTTGCCCGTTCGTGTAACCGGTCAGCACCGCTTGGGTCTCGCGAGTCATGCTCGAGAAGTTCGCGAGTTTGGAGCCGCTCGGCGTGGAGAACCCGTGATACCGCGTCTGCTTGTCGCTCAGGAACTGGACGTGACCGTCAAAAAACAGGGCGTTGAGGGCGCGCGTCCTGCCCGAATTATGGCGATAGCTCAGCGGCACTGCGTACCGAGTTCGCGTCTCGCTCGTATCTTCGTAGCCGTACTCGCGCGACAGGTTGTACGTCGGACCAGACGCCGAGTAGCTGCCGTTTCCCCAGTACGCCATTCCCTCGCGGAATCGCTCCCAATGGAAATCTGAGATCCCGTCGTCGCGAACGAACCGCGCTCCATCCATGACAAAGATCTTTCGCTCGTTCGGACCGATGCGCAGCGTGCGCGGCAGGTAGTCGTCCGGCGGCGTGGTCTCCCAACCTATGTCCTGCACCTGCCAGCGCACGACGTTCTCACCTGCTGGAAAAGAAAACGTACCCTGAATGCGTCCGCTGTTTGATGATTCGCGATACTTGTCGCCCACGATCAGCATCTTCCACATCGTGAGGTAGCTCGCCGCGCGCTGAATCTTGATCTGTGGGTTCACCGGATAGGGGATCGAGGTTTCCCGGTTCTCCGGGCAGCGGAACAGCCCCTCCCGCGACTGCGCGAATAGCTCGCGAACATCGTTGGTGTTCACGTTGGAGTCGTTCAGATAGTAGCGCCGCATGGGGTTGATCCAATCCCAAGGCGTCGCAGCCAGCCCCCGGAACGTGAAGAAGTTGCCGCCGCCGTAGGCCGGTATGCCTGATCCGTTTGGCGCGCCGATGATCCAGTCGTTGTTCTCCTCGGCGTAGGCGCGCATTGCGATCCCCATCTGCCGCTGGTTCGCACCACACACGATGCGGCGTGCCTGCTTGCGTGCGCCGTTGAGCGATGGCAGCAGGATCGAGATGAGCAAGGCGATGATCGCCACAACGACCAGCAACTCGATGAGCGTGAACGCGGACCGGACTCGTGTTCTGCCTCGCATGGTCTTTCTCCGCCGAGCTAGTCGCCGTGAACGATCGGACCGTCGCACTTCTTGCAGCGCGTCGCCTCTGGAATGTCCTTTCGATCGGGGAACAGTGACCGCAGGTGATCGTTTAGAATCTGCCTGTTGCCGCATTTCCTGCACTTCGCAAGTGGAACGACCGACTCTCGCCCGCATTTCGGGCACTTCTGCACCGATGGGTCGCCGAGACCGAACGTCAGCGACCCGGTCCAGCCGCACTCCTCATGATACGCGCAGGCGGACGACTGGGAGAACTCACTCGCGTCCGTCGCGAGGTAAGACCACGCAAAGTACGCGCCGCCGACCGCGAGCAGTATGACCACAAGCCAAAGTGCCTGCTTCTTCAACGAGTCACTCCGCGAGCAACGGCAAGCGAACCGACGATAGGCGCGCCCGGTGCGCGTCATTCTCAGGCGGCGCTAACGAATTGTGAAGCGACCTCAAGGCGCCGCCTTATCAGACCTAAAGCCCGTATTCCTTGATCTTACGATACAGCGTCCGCGTTCCAATTCCCAGCATTTTCGCGGCCTGCTCCCGGTTGCCGCCCGTCGATTGCAGGGCGCGCTCGATCATCAGCCGCTCCATCTGCGAAATCGTGAAACCTACCATCGCCGCCGACGCCGGGTGCAGCAGCTCCCGGCTGCCGCGCAGCGGCTCCGGCAGATGCTCCAGCTCGACGCGGCCCTCGCCGGCCTCGACCGACGCGGCTTCGACCACGCTCACGAGCTCGCGGATATTACCCGGCCAGTGGAACTTCGCCAGCGCGGCCATCGCCTCGCTCGAAAAGCCGTCCACATTGACGTTATGCAGCAGGTTCGCCCGCCGCAATAAGTGATGGGCCAGCAAGGGGATATCCTGCCGCCGCTCGCGCAGCGGGGGCACGTCGATCACCCACTGCCGCAGCCGGAAATAGAGGTCCTCGCGAAACGCCTTGTCGTCCACTTTGCGGGCCAGGTCCACGTTGGTGGCGGCCACGACGCGCACGTCCACCCGCCGCACCTCGGTCGAGCCGACGGGGGTGATCTCGCGGCGGTCCAGCGCCCGCAGCAGCTTGGCCTGCATGGCCAGCGGCATGTCGCCGATCTCGTCCAGAAAGAGCGTCCCGCCGTCGGCGGCGACGAAGTAGCCCTTCTTGTCGCTGACGGCGCCGGTGAAGGCGCCTTTGACGTGGCCGAAAAGCTCGCTTTCGAGCAGGTTCTCATTCAGCCCGGCGCAGTTGAGCGGCTTGAAGGGGCGGCGGGCACGGTCGGAGTGCTTGTGGATCGCCTCGGCGATCAGCTCCTTGCCCGTGCCGGTTTCTCCCAGGATCAGGACGGTGAGCTTGTTGCGGGCGGCTTTCTTGATGCGCTCGATGATCTTCCGGATGGCGGGCGAGACGCCGATGATGCCTTCGAACGGCTCGACCTGCTGGCCTTCGAGCGATTCCTTCAGCAGGCGGCTCTCGCGGCGGACCACCGCCTTCGTGGCGGCGTCCGAGATTCTCGCCACCAGCCGGCCGAATTCCGTGTCCGCCGGGATCGCGAGCGATTCCACGGTGACGCGCGGCGCCAGCCCGGTCTGGCCCGGGGCGGCGTCGCCGTTGACGAGCGTGACGAGGGTGGCGTCGTGCGCGACGCCGTCGAGCAGGCCGCCGATGACGGCGAGCGAGGATTCGCCGCGAACGACGGCGTCGGCGACGACCAGGTCTGGGGCCTTGTCGCGGATCGAGGCGACGGCGTCATCGAGCGATTCGACGAGGTTGGTGGAGTGGCCGTGCCGCTCGCGCAGCGCTTCGCGCAGGCGCTGGCCGCGATCATGGTCGGGCGTGACGATCAGGATGAAAGCGGTCTGGGGCATGGCACGGAGTTCAAAGTTCGGAGTTCGACGTTCAGCGTTCAAAGTTCAGAGTTCAGGATTCAGCTTTCAGCGTTCAGCGTTAGAAGTCGGAAATCGGGGAGTGCGGGCGTCCCGCCGCACCGGCGGGCCAGAGGCCCGCACTCCCCACGGCACATTGCGAGCACCGCGGGCGCCTGTTTCCGAGTTGGAGATTGTAGCGTCGGCGCTCGATGCGCGACGAGGCGCGGTATGATACTCCCACGTGAGGGTGTGCCCGGAAATCCGGGCAAGCCCGCTGGTTGGCCGAACCCTGCCGCGCCAAGCGGCGGGGTGACGTCTTGGCGCGTTCGCGGCGGCGCGCCGTGGATTGACGACAATCGCCGTGCGCACCTCAACCCGCCGCTTGGCGCGGCGGGTTCGGAAATTAAGACCGCCCGCCCGGAAAAATGGGCACACCCCCACGCCACGCCACGCGACGCGACGGGCGTCGCCCGCGGGCGCGCAGAAAGGAGACCCTGGTGAGTATGTATCTCGGGCGCCGTCGAATCGCGGCGATTGGCATGGGCGCCCTGCTGGCGACGCTGGCGGCGGCGGACGAACCGAAGGACGCGGGAAAGGACAAGGAGAAAGCCGCCACACCGGCGATCGACAAACCGGCGCCCGCCTTCGACTTGAAGGGCACGGACGGCAAGTCCTACAAGCTCGATGAGCTCAAGGACAAGACCGTCGTCATCGAGTGGCTCAACCGCGACTGCCCCACCTGCAAGAAGCTCGAAGACAAAATGAAGGCGACCGCCGAAGAGGTGCAGAAGAAAGGCGCCCTGTGGCTGGCGATCGACAGCACGTCATATCACGAGCTGAAGGACAACGCCGAACACGTGAAGAACGCCAAGTTGCCGTACGTGGTTCTTGATGATCACGACGGCAAGGTGGGCAAGACGTACGGCGTGAAGCGCACGCCGACGATGTTCGTCGTTCACAAAGGCACGCTGGTCTACACCGGCTGCCTGGTGCCGGCGAAAGACGGCGACCGGAACTACGTGAAGGAAGCGGTCGAGGCGGTCGTGGCCGGCAAGGAGCCGCCGGTCAAGGAAACACAGGCGTATGGCTGAACGGTGAAATACCAGAAGGGCAGTTAGCTCTTCCCAAACACGAAGGCGTGCCCGAACGCCAAAACAGAGCCGCGACCGTGAGGGAGTGGTCTTCAGCGGCTCGCTCCCTCACGGTCGCGGCTCTGATGGAGCCCCCCTCCCGCGGAGTTTATGTGCATGTGCCGTGACCAGCATCTGACTCGACGCGATTTTCTTCATGCCTCCGCCGGTCTGGCCGGCATGTACGTCATCGGCTGCGCTCCCGGCGGAGGCGAGGTCCGCCGCGCGCCTTCGGCCGCGTCGCAGCCCGCCGCGGCCGACGCCGACATCGGCCCCGGCGATTGGCGCGGACTGGCCGACGCCGCGATGCAACGCGTTCGCCGCGGTGGGGCGGCGTATGGCGACATCCGCATCATCAAGACCACGACGCAATCCGTCTTCGGCCAGGATCGTCGCATCGCAAACGTGAGCGACGGGCTGGATCGCGGCTTCGGGGTTCGCGTGCTGGTGAACGGGGCGTGGGGGTTCGCCGCCAGTTCGGTCATCAGCGCGGCCGAAGTGCGCCGCATCGCCGATCTGGCGCTCGAGATCGCGCGCGGCTCGGCGATGCAGATCAACGACCCGGTGCAGCTCGCGCCTGAGCCGGTGTACGAAGACACGGTCGTGACGCCGCGTCGGATCGATCCATTCTCCGTGCCGCTCGAGGACCGCACGGCCCTGCTCTTGGCGGTGATGGAGAAATTGCAGTCGCACAGCGGCGTCGCCCGCAGCTCCGCCAGCCTCTGGGCCCAGCGTGACATCAAGTTCTTCGCCTCGACGGAAGGCAGCCGCATCCGCTACGACCTGCTCGCGGTTCAGGGCGGCTTCTCGGCGACGGCGATTCACGAAGGCCGCTTCGCCACGCGGCGCTTCAGCACGCCGCACCTGCGCACCGGCTGGGAGATGATCGACGAAGCGGCGTTTCTGAACGAGGCCCCGCGCGTCGCGGAGCAGGCGGTCGAGAAGGTGCAGGCGCCGCAGGTCGAGCCGGGCCGGTACGACCTGGTGCTCGATCCGCAGCATCTGTCGCTGACGATTCATGAGTCGTGCGGGCATCCCACGGAACTGGATCGCGCCCTTGGCTATGAGGCGAACTACGCGGGCACGTCGTTTCTGACGACTGATAAGCTGAACAACTTCCAATATGGCTCGCGCGAGGTGTCGATCGTCGCCGACAACCGCGAGCCGGGCTGCCTGGCTTCGACCGGCTACGACGACGACGGCGTCGAGGGCCAGCGCTGGCCGATCATTCAGCAGGGGCAATTCGTCGGCTACAGCACCAGCCGCGAGCTGGCCGGCAAGGTCCGCGAGCAGCGCTCGCGCGGCTCCTGCCGGGCGGACAGTTGGGCCAGCGTGCCGATCATCCGCATCGCCAACGTCGGGCTGGAGCCGGGGACGGGGCGACTTGATGACATGATCGCGGATGTGAAGCGCGGGATTTACATCGAAGGCCACGACTCGTTCAGCATCGACCAGCGGCGCTACAATTTCCAGTTCGGCGGAGACGCGTTCTGGCTGATTGAGAACGGCAAGCGCAAGGGCATGCTGCGCGACGTGATCTACACTGGCATCACCAGCGAGTTCTGGAACAGTTGCGACGCGGTGGCCGATTTGACGCACCGCAAGCGCTTCGGCTTCATCAACTGCGGCAAGGGGCAGCCGGGGCAGAGCGGGTGGATGACGCACGCGGCGAGTCATGCGCGGTTTCGGGGGGTGAATGTGATTGCGGGGAAGACGGCGACGTGAGCGGGGAGTAGCGAGTAGCGAGTAGCGAGTAGCGAATAGCGAGTGAAGAGGGCTGAAGGCCGAAAGCTGAAG
The DNA here is from genome assembly GCA_007859745.1 of Phycisphaerae bacterium RAS1. NCBI lineage: Bacteria > Pseudomonadati > Planctomycetota > Phycisphaerae > Phycisphaerae bacterium RAS1. Next base: position 2,276,833 of record SMLU01000001.1, read on the forward strand.
GCTGAAAGCTCATGGCTGAATGCCGATCCGAGCCGCGACTGTGAGGGAACGGGAGTTTCGCGCGCCGCCGGCTTCCGCGCGCGGATGAGGGTGTGGTTGGGTATTCACTTGTCAAAGAGCCCGGTGGCCGCTGCCGCGGGCCGGGAGATTTCGAGCCGGTGCTTCCGGGATCGCTGGGTGCGCGGGAGTTCAGAGTAGCGAGTAGCGAGTAGCGAGCTGGGAAGGCCGAATTCTGAATGTCGAATGTCGAATGTCGAATATCGAATTCAGACCGCCGGACTTCCGGATCGCTGCTGCGCGCCTGGCACGCTGAAATTGAGAGGGGGAGCAGGGAAGCGGCGCGGCCGTCGACGGGAGGCGCGATTCGGCGAGCGTCGTTCTGGTCCGCAACGACCCCCCTCGGATCGTCCCTATTCCCTAAAGACGACCGCGCGGGCTCTGCGGATCCTGGGCACGGAACCACGGATCTAGGATAGCACACATTTTTAGAAAATCAAGGAATCACCGGCGAGGGGCGCGTGGCATACTCGCGGCCCTTGGCGAGCATGCTATTGCCATGGCGGGAAAGTGTACCGGGACCGGTGGCAGCATGGCTGCCAACGGCCGCAGCCACGCCACCCAACGCTGCCATGCCGCCCGCCGTTCCAAACCAGGAAGCACTTTGTAGTTGGTGTGATTCAGGCGGTTGGTAGCATGAGCGGACGAGAAACGGTGTGCGGAATCGGCTCGACTTGCACACGGAGGCGTCATGCCTGCGAACGGCGCAACGACGGCTTCCACGGAAACGGGAGCGCTGATCGCGCTGATATTCGCTGGCGTACTGGCCGCCGGGCTGGGCGTGCTGCTGCTGCGCGCCGCGTTCGGCACCGCCCGGCGGCGTGATTGGGGGGACGCCCGTGGCGACTTCGATGGTGATGGCGGGGGCATCTGCGCCGGTTTCGGCGGACCCAGCGGACACGACGCACATGGGGAGGCGGACGGCGGGGGTGCCGGCGACGGCGGATGCGGGGGCGGCGACGGAGGCGGAGAGTAGTCTGCCGCACGACGCAAGGGAGGCTGCCCGCCGCCCTCGCAACCCATCAGCGCCGCACCGGGGCGTGTTTCGCGCGGACCGGCTCGAAAAAGGTATGGACACGTGGCCGATGAACGAAGATACTGTACAAACAGATCAGTGGCGCGCGCGGAGGTCGGCGGCCTGACCAACCGTGCCGCCCGTCCGAAATGCCTCGCAAGGCGAACAGCCGGAGAACTGAAGAGGTAAACGTACACGAGGAAATCGTCGTGGCCGAAACCAGATCTCGACAATCTGCGGCGATGCTCGGCCTTGTCTGTTTGATCGCTGTCGGAATAGTAGGATGTCCCGAGTTGGGAATTGGGCCATTAGGCCCAATTGTCACGACGAGTATTCCTCCTGGCATATATGCGGGAAGGACTGACTATTCGCTTCGAATCACGTCGACGGGTGGGCTTGATCAAACGGAACCGTATTCTACATCTCTGAGCGAGGTGGTTGACGAGAACGGACTGCCTCTGCTTCAACCAGACGCAATCGTTCCGCGTACGAACGCAACGGTTTCCAAAGACTTGGGAGGGACACAAATATCGCTCCGTGTAACTTCCGTTACGGCTTCAGGTTCGCGTGTTGTGATCGGATACGACTTCACGATGGTGATTAGCGGAGTGCGCTTTCAGGGATTTGGCTCATCGACATATTCGTACAGTGATCCAGACGAACTGACTTTGCTTGATGAGTTTTTTGCATCAAGCGATCTTGTCAATGGCGCTGTACTGACGCTTTCAGCATCCGGCAGCGGTGCGTATCAACGTTAGCGCCGACGTGTCGTCCCCGCGGCTGTTGGTGAGGATCTGTTGCTTTGAAGGGAGGGCACACTGGGACAGGAAGCGGCTTGACTGCCAACGGCTGCAGGCATGCTGCCGGTCGCTCATGTTGAGGGACGCTGCTGTTTCGAGGATGGAGTCTCCGAATGGCGTTGACGTTCTTGTCCGCAGATTCGAATAAGGAAGTCCTGCACGAGGTCTCCACCAAAGGAGACGTTCGCCGTCGTGATTTGACGAAGCAACGAAACGAAAAGCTACAAGACTTCCAGTCGCGAAAGATGCGCCACTCGACAGTGTGCGCTGGCGATCTCGCGCGAATACGCCTCGAACACGCCCGGGCATGTGCCCAGGATTACTGCAACGCGGTGTTTCAGGTCGTGGAGGCCGATGGCATCGCCCTCACACCGGGGCAGCTAGCCGAAATCGGAAAGCACGTAGTGATCCTCATATCGGCGTTGCAGCGAGAATGCGAGACTGATATTCACAGCGAGCTCGACCACATGGCGGTCTCGAGCGTGTCGGCGCAAATGTTGGATGCGAACAGGCAGCGGTTTGAAGCCCTTATGAAGGAGGTTCAGAGAGAAATAGACGTGCGCGGCTCTCAGTTGAAGCGAAAACTCCGCAAGGATATGAGCACATCCTGGAAACAGCGCCGAGAGCAAGGCATTTGGGTACTGATTGGAGTGGGAGTTACGCTGCTCACGCAATGGCTGCTGCGAACGCTCGGACTTCCCCCGTAGGGCGGGGTGGCACGGTTTGTTCTCCAAGCTTGGTAGGGTGGGTTGAGCGCCGCGAAACCCACCGATTCTCGCGCGGTGCCGTCCGCGCGCGGTGGGTTTCGCTTCGCTTAACCCACCCTACCGTTTGCTATCGGCTATCAACATCACGCCTCGCGCCAGCCGAGCGAGACCCACGGAATGTCGACGCCGAAATCCAGGCGCAGCCGCAGGCTGAGCTGGGCCGCGTGGTGCTGGATGTGGCGCGTGTTGTAGACGTACAGCTCCGCCCGGCTGAATGTCCGCCGCGGCAGGCCGCAGGGGGCCGCGAGAGACTCGGCTGTTTCCGCCGCGATCACCTCGGCCAGCTTCGAGCGGCAATGCCGGACATAGAGCTGGATGGTGGGCCGGTCGTAGAGCAACTGCTGCGGGCGATCCTCGAGTTCCTCGTAGTCGCGGAAGAAATCGGCGTGGGCGAGGTGAAACGGCTGGCGGCGGAAGGCCAGCTCATCGTCGCGGCCGAGATAGAGGTCGGCAAAGATGAGCGTGTGCAGGGCGACCTGGCAGAATTTCAGGTTGGCGACCGGGGCGTTCCAGGCGGCCTCGGGGCAGCGCTCGATGCAGAGGTTCAGCGTGGACAGGGCGGCGTTGAACTGGCCGGCGAGGAGGGTCTTGAGCGGGTCTGACATGGGTTTGAATCCTACGCCGACGTTGTCGACGATCAAACAGCCGTGGTGGGTTTCGCTTCGCTCAACCCACCCTACCGTGGCTCCCTTATGGCCGCGGCCTCAAGATCACGAATTGCTGCTTGCCCGTCGAATCGGCGGCGACCGTCGTAATCTCACCGGACCCGTTGACGGCGGTGGCGTTCAGGTAGGCGAGGCCTGCTGAATCGTCGAGTATTTCGGAGATCAACTGCGTGCCGTCTTCCAAGGTCCACACCCAGCCGAACAGGGCAGTGCCGAAGCGCGCGGTGCCCACCACGATTCCGCCGCTGCTGACCGCGTTGGCGTTGCTGGCGTCGGCGCCGGCCGGATGGATGCTGATGGGATCGTCATCGCCCATCCAGACGACCGCCCGATACGCCGCCGTCGCGCCGCTGCCGACGAACGAGGCGCCGGCCACGTAGTCGCCCTGTGTGCTCGTCGCATAACTCGGTTGTCCGGCCGTCAGCGATGGCAGCTCCGTCCGCGTCGCGTAATTGACGCCTGACCAGGTGACCGCCTTGGGGATCAGTCCCTCCCTGCCGACGATCCGTATTCCGTCACGATCAATGGCCGCGGCCACCGCGCGGCGCTGCGCATCCAGCGTCGGCAATTCAGTCGTCCCGCCGTCGCGCCAGAAGATAGCGCGCGTGCGGCCCTGCGCGTCGGTGGAAACGCCCACCGCCGTCCCGTCTTCCGCGATGCCGTAAATCGATCCCTCGACGTCGCCCGCGAGTAGGTCGATCAATGTGAGATCCGCCACTCGCGGTTCGAGATTCTCCAGTCGGATGACGAACGGCTGCGGATTCTCGGCGTTGCTTGAGACGATCAATTCGCCGCCGGCCAGGCAGGTGTCCGTGATCGCGTGCAGGCTGAGCGAGAGCAAATCGAACACGCTCAGATCGACAAAGAACGGCTCTTCATCGGGCGTCACGGCCGCCTTCCGCGGCGAGCCGGTCACCGGCCCGTAGTTCAATGTCACCAGGCCGTTTTCGTTGGAGTCGGTTGGCGTCAGCGGGAAGTCCCCCACGCCGGCCGGCGCCTCAATGGGAATCACAGCATAGCCGTTGGCCGGGATTCGGGACGCTGGAGTGCCGACTTCGGCCACTCGGCATCCGTTGCGCGCATTGCAGCGCTGCCCGCCGAACCCGAGCCCACCGAATTGGTCGCTGGCGGTCCCGTCCGGCTCGTCGGTCGGCGTGCCCATTCCGCGGCTGCCAGCGGCAAAACTGGTGCCGCCCGGATTGCCTGCATCGCCGGGGCCTTCGCCGTCGCCGCCGTTGCCCGCCTTGCCGCCCTCGGCGCGGGCGATACCTCCGGGCCGGGCGTTGACGCCGTCGCCGCCATTGCCGCCGCGGGCTTGTGCGAAACCGCCGTCGCCGCCATTCTGGCCGGCGGAGGGCGGCGGCTTGCAGCATGATGCGCCGTTCATTCCGTTACCGCCCTTGGCAAAAGCGTCCCCGCCCTTGCCGCTCGCAAACAGCTCAAGCGTCTGGCCGGGCGCGATCGCGACCGTGCAATTGCCGCCCTTTCCCCCGCTCGCATCGGCAGACGTGTTCGCCGCGGTCGAGCCGCCGACCGGCCCGCCGCTGCCGCCGAAGGCCTTTCCCGCGCCTCCGTCGCCGCCGAACGTGCTGCGCCCCAAGAGGACGAAAACCTCGCTCTCGGCGAGCTTGACGGCGGTTTTCGCAGACGAGTTCCCGCCGTCGCCGCCGAATCCGAACGCGCGGCCGCCCCGGCCGGTCCCGGTTCCGTTGCCGGCCTCAGCAATCGCAAAGCCACCGTGGCCGCCGCGAAATGCGCCGTCGCCGCCGCGAGCGCCGCGCTTGGCGTCAACGAATCCCTCCTTGCCCGCCGGATCCCAGCAGGGCATGGCGTTCTGCTGGGTCAGCCGCGATTTTGAATAGGCGCGGCTTCGCGGCGCGCGGGGCTTGGCCGCGTCCTGATCGTCGTCCCGCCCGGCGTTGCCGCCGTTCCCGCCGATGCCGCCGTCGAGAATCAGCGCAGAGTCGCCGGTCAACAGCAGCAACGTAGAACCGTCGGTGCTGGAGATTTCATCAAACGAAAGTCCCTCAAGCGAAGCCGCGCTCAGATTGGCCGCTCCGGAGTCGCCGCCCCGGCCGCCCTCGACGTTCGTTCCGGTCACGCCGTCAGCTTCGGCCGGCACGACGACATCCGCCGCGCCGCCTTGCCCACCGTTGCCAAGGACGAGGTTGGCTTCGCCCGCGGGATCGAAGCGCAAAACGCTCGCGGCGCTGATGGTCACGTCGCCGCCCTTGCCGCCCTTGCCTCCCTTGGCCGAAACCTCGCCCTCCGCGCTCATTTCGGCGATCGCATTGACAAGCTGGCCGTTGGCGCCGTTCCCGCCCGTGACGCGCGCTGCCCGTCCAATCACGACGTTTGCTTTCGATTTGATCGAGACGGCGCCTCCGTCGCCGCCGTCCTGTCCTGAACCGCCGCTGCCTTGCTGCGAGGCGGACTCAACCTTCGGCGCATTCCCCGCGGCGACGGTCCCATGAATCTCGACCGATTCATCCGCCTCGATCGACACGTTCGCGCCGCGCTGCGCTGCCGCGCGGCCGACGATCTTTCCGGCAACCACAACGCTGGACTTGGAGCGCAGCGTCAGGTCGCCGCCCGCGCTGATCGTCACCCCCTCGGGGATGTCGATCGAATCGGCGATCAGTTCGCCTTTGAGCGTCGCGTCCGCGCTGGGCGCATACGGACCATCGATCACGGTGGTCGTCGTGGCGGGCGGGTCGGCGCCGTTGTCATTGGTGAGCGGGGCGCCGTCGCCCTCCGGCGGAGGGGGACAGCCCGGAATGCAGAGCAGCAGGACGGCGCTCCCCAGGATCGCACGCGCATCGAACCTTGTCATGGCGCGTTCCTCTAGCGTGGTGCCCAGACTAGTACGACAGAGCCCAGGAATTGGATTCACGGCCGTGCCCGAAACCCGGATCGGCACGCCGCAACGTCGATTATTGTACCGCGCTCCCAAACGGCCGGGCCCACTCAATCGTCAGAAGGCGTTCATGGCGCCGGAGCTTCCGCCGGTTGAGAGGTTGCCGGGTCGCGGAGGAGCTTGGCGCGCCAGGCGGCGGCCGCCGGGGCTTTGCCGGCGTCGGGGTGTTGCTGGTTCCACAATTCGTAGATACGCGCGACGCGCTCGAGGGTTGTCTGCTTCCACGCGGCCGGCGCGGATTCATCCGCCTCCATGCGGGCGTGACCGTCGAGCGCCAGGGCTTCGGCTTCTTCGAACTTGCCGAGCTGGGCGAGGCAGAGCGCCAGCAGGGTGGCGGTGCTGTGGCGAATCCAATGGGGCGGGTTTGCGGCGCTGCGGATGGCGAGGCACTCGCGCAGCAGCGGTTCGGCGTCTGCCGGCCGCTTCTGGTCCAGGAGCATGAGTGCAATGGTCGCGAGCGTGTTTGAGATGTCGGAATGCTGCGCGGGGAGCAGCTTGCGGCGCAGGTCGAGGGCCTGCTGCAGCAACGGCTCAGCAAGATCGACGCGGCCGCGGATGCGCAGCAGATCGCCGAGGCCGAAAATGAGCTGGGCGGTGAGCACATGTTCGTCGCCGAGGCTGCGGCGGGCCATGTCGAGGGCTTCTCGCATCAGCGTTTCCGCCTCTTCGAGGCGATCCGCGTTTTGCAGGACCCCGGCGAGGTTTCCGAGGCTCATCGCGAGGTCGGGGTGCCCGGGTTCCAGGAGGCGGCGCTGCATGGCGAGGGCTTCCTGGAAGAGCGAGACGGATTCGTTCAGGTCGCCGCATTCGAACAGCGTGTTGCCGAGATCATTCAAGGCGACGACGACATTCGGGTGCGGCGCGGGGTAAAGGCGGCGGAAGATGAGGAGCGCGTCGCGAAGGGCGCGCTGGGCTTGCGAGCAGCGTCCCTGGGCGCGGAGCACATTGCCGAGCCGTTCGAGGCACTCGGCCTGATTTGATGGTTCTTCGGTCTGGAGCGCGCGGTAGAGGTCCGCGGCTTCGCGCAGGTGCGATTCGGCCTCGTCGAACTTCTCCTGGAAAAAGAGCTGCGTTCCGAGGTTGACCAGCGCTGTCGCCAGCAGCTCGTGGTCGCCGCCGCTGGAGCGACGGAGAATGTTCAGCGCGGCGCGGAGAATTATCTCAGCCTCGGCGGCGCGGCCCTGGTCGCCGCGCAGGCCGGCGAGGTCGAGTTGGCAGCGGATCGTGCGCTCATCGCCGTCACCGAAGAGTGCGGCGCTGAGGTCGGCGGCGCGGTGCAGGTGTTCTTCGGCGGGGTCGTAGAGTCCCAGCGAGCGGTAGGTGCGGCCGATGGTGGTGCGGAGGTCGAGCTCGATTTCACCCTGCTCGGCGAGCGCCCCTTGTTCGAGTCGGCGGGCGGCCTGGTCGAGCGCGTCGCGGACGGTGACCTCGCGGCCCTGGGCCTGGCGCGGATCGACCGATGAGAAGACTTGCTGGAGGAACGACTTGACGGCCAGGGCCTTGACTGTCTCGGCCTTGGCGAGCGATTCGCTGCGCTCGGCGCGCTCGCGCTGCGCGCGCTCGGAAAGCTCGGCGCGGCGCGCCGCGTCGCGCTCGGCGCCGCGCTGTTGTTCCGCAAGTTGCGCCTGGTCGCGGGCCGCCGCGGTTTGCCGCCACTGCGCCAGCGACACGGCCAGCGCGGCGCTGACGAGCAGAACGAACCCTGCGGCTATGCCGACGGCGACGCGGTGGCGACGGAGCTGTTTGCGCAGCACGTATCCGGCGGAGTCGCGCTTGGCTTCGATGGCTTCGCCCGCGAGGTAGCGCTCCAATTCGCGGGCCAGCTCGCCGGCGGACTGGTAGCGCCGCTCGCGCTCCTTGCTGAGGCATTTGAGAAGGATGGTCTCGAGCTCGTCGTCGAGTCCGGGGCGAATCGGGTCGGTCTTGACGATGCGCTCGAGCACTTCGCGGGTGCTGCCGCGGTGGTCGAAGGGGAAGCCGCCGGTGAGAACCTGGTAGAGCATGACACCCAGCGAATAGACGTCGGTCCGCACGTCGAGTTCGTCGGAGCGGCCGTCGGCCTGCTCCGGGCTGGCCCAGTAGAGCGAGCCGACGAACTGGCCGGTCTGCGTCAACGCCGCCGACGCGCCGTGGGCCGCCGGGTCCTCGGCGGAGAGCTTGGCCAGTCCGAAATCGAGGATGTGCGGCTCGCCGGCGGGGTCGACGCGGATGTTGCCGGGTTTGAGGTCGCGGTGGATGACGCCACGCAGATGGGCGACGTTGACGGCGTCGCAGATTTTCACGAAGAGGCGCAGGGCGGGGGCGATCGCGATTCTGAAGTCGCGCCGGATGGCGATCGATTGTCGGCGGCCGCGCGGTTCGGCGGGCTGCCGGCCGGGGAGGTTCTCTGCGGCCCAGTCGTCGAGGGGCAGGCCGGGGACGAAGTCCATGACGTAATAGGCGCAGCCGGCGGTTTCGCCGCTGTCGTGCACGGTGACGATGTTGGGGTGCCGGAGTTGCGCGAGGATCTGGATTTCCTGCTGAAAGCGGGCGACATCGACCGGGGCGGCAAGCGGTCCCTCGCGGAGCAGCTTGACGGCGACCGTCCGGCCGGTGGAGAGCTGAATCGCGCGACAGACAACGCCTTGCCCCCCGCGGTGCAGCTCGGCTTCGATGCGGTAGCCGGGGATGGTCTCGGCTACGACGCGTCCGGGCAGTGCCGGCGCGGGCGAGGCGACTTCATCGTCGGCTTCGGCAAAGGCACTCGAATCCGAGTGGGCACGGCGGCGGGCGGCCTCGATGAGGGAGCGTTTCCGCAGTTCGGCGCCCAGTTCCGGCTGAAGCTGCGGATGAGCGGCGAGCACCTGATCGTCCGTCAGCGACTCACCGGCGCAGCGGCGGGCGAAGAGGTCGGCGATAATGCTTTGAATCTGGCGGGGGCGACCGGCGTGCGTTTCGTCGGATGGACCGCTGGAAGAGCTCATCGCAGACCTTCCCTCGCTTTGCCGGCGACGGCATGCGCGGCGGGCCGGATTCGCCGCCGGATGGCCCGCCGCTTCCACTTCATGGCGATCCGGGGGGTGCGCTTACTCCTTGCGGCTGAAAAAATTCATGGACTCGCCCAGTGCGGCCGCCATGCGGCGCAGACCGCGGTGGCAGAGCTGATGTACTGCGCCTTCGGTTCGATTCATGCGTGCGGCGATCTCGGCGATGGGGAGTCCTTCAATGTAGCGCATTTCCAGGGCTCGGCGAAGATCATCGGACAGGTGCGCCAGGGCGGCCCGGACGGCGTCGGTGGCATCGAGCCGGGCGGCCGAGCGGCTTGGCGTCTGCGAATGGGTCGCGAGAAGCCCCAGCAGGGAGACGACGGACGCCTCCTGGCCTGCCGGCGCGTCCAGCCGCCGGGCGCCCCCGCCGCGCTTGGCCGCGCGGGCGTTGCGGATCGCGTCGCGGAGCTGGTTCATGCCGATGCCGGACAGCCAGGCGCCGAACGTGGCGTGTTCGGCGAGCTGGAAGGACTGAATGCGGCGGAAGACGACGACATACGCTTCCTGCGCTACATCGTCGGCGCTGAGCGCGGCCCGAAGTTCCTGCGGAATGCGGGCGGCAATCTGGGCCACGATCCGGTCGTGGTGCAGCACGAGCAGGTCGGCGAGGGCTTGCTCGTCGCCGGCCGTGGCCCGTCCCAAGAGCACGGTTTCGTTTGACTCAGCCGACATGGACGGCGAGGGCTCCGGTTAGGCCGCTTCGATCGCAGATCGGCGGGGGGGCCGCGCTACGTGCCCGTCGAGTGTACCGCCCGCCGGTCGAAATCCAAGTTTTTCGTAAGCGCGGCGGTCGGGCGGCCATTGGTTGCTTGTGCCGCTCAGGGTGGTCCTGAACGGCGAGACGGACGAACGCGGGCTGCGGAAAGGGAACGGTTATGTGGACGAAGATGCTCAAGACGGTTGCGGTGTGCGGCGTGGTTCTGGCCGCGGGGACGGGTTGCGATGAGATGGGCGGGGCGCTGCTGGGCGAACTGGGCTCGTTCGAGGAGTCCTACTCGGAAGAGTCCTTCTTCATGGATCAGTCCGGCGACGGGTCGGGAGGCTATCAGGATTCGGGTTCGCTCAACGCGGATATCGCCTCGAACACGGCGTGGATCAACTCCGGCGCGGGCGACTGGTCGTCGCGGTAGCGGCTGTCGCGCGGACATGCCGACGCAAAGGCCGTCGTGTGATGGAAATCTCCGGGACCGGAATGCTCCGTGTGGAGCGTCCGGTCCCGCTTTGCAGGAAGCGACTCAAACCGGCGAAAGCCGAAAGGAAAAGTGCTGTGATGATTGCCGAAATGCTGAAACGCGTGCATCGGAAGTGGATGGGCGGAACGTCCGCGACGGTCATGAGCTGCGCCGTGCTGCTGCTGACGGCCAACCCCGACGGGTGCACCCCGGCGGAGGACAACGGATTCGAACATAAACCGACGCCGGTGCAGGAGCAGGGAGACGCGGAGGACCGGGTGTACACGCCGACGCGCGTGAAGGGACCGATCGACCGGGTGGAGTTGCCGGATCTGGCGCGCCCGATGGAGGCGTTGGACATCGACTATCGCGATTTCACGCTGGATATTTTGCACGACGGCGACGGCTCGGTGGCGCAGACGTTTACGTTCTTCGCCGGCGCCGATGTCGAGTCGTTCCGATTCGAACTGACGGCGGCGCAGCTCGAACCCGAGCCGCAGCCGGGCGACGATGATTCGCTCACGGAACTCAACCCGCGGCGGGCGAAGCTGGAAGTGCTGTCGGGCGGCGGGCAGTTGGTGCAGACGATCGAGACGAACGGCAGGATCACGACCGGCGAGATTTCCGGAAACGTCGGGCTGCTGCGCGTGACGGCCGCAGCGTGGCAGCAGTACATGCCGCCGCAGATCACGGTGCATTCGCTGCACGCCCTGCGAGCAAAGGTCCGGCTTAGCGTTCCGCTGATTCGCATCGAGCGCGGCCTTGCGAATTCGGTCTCATCGGCGCCGCTGGCGCTAAATGAGCCGGTCGAGATGGCGCTGACGCCGGACCAGCGCACTTATTTCTTTTCAATCAGCGGCGTTGCGGGGCGGAACATTGACGTTGCCGTGGATGGGGCCGGGCGCGAGCTGGCGGACGGATCGGCCGGCGCGAAGCTGCGGATCGTCGATGCGGCGGCGGGCGCCTTCCCGCTCAGCGACGCGCCGATCGCGGGCCGCAGCGTCGAAGTATGGCCGCGTTTTGACGCCGGCGATCCGACGACGAAGGACGACGATCGCTTCCGCGGCGCGCCCTTCCGGCGCTTCGCGCCGGCGACGACGGACACGCTGCTGCTTGCGGTGACGAACGAGGGTGTCGGCGGTCTCGGGCACGTGCGGATTCGGGTGAATGAAATCGTATCCACGGGCCTCTCGTTTCCGTCGGATGAACCGGAGGCGTTCACGCGGATGCCGTTCAGCCCGGCGACGGTGGTCATTGGCGTCGATCGCGACCCGGCCCCGGGCGCGGCGATGGGTATTTTTCCCGCGACGTTGGATTGCACGAACTATGCCGGCCTGACGGGCATGGTCACCGTCTCTGGACCGCCCGTCTGGGTTCCGGGGCCTTCGCACCTCGAGTGCGTCACTATCTGGGGAGAGGAATACTGCGTGGAGGTTCCCGGCGATCCCGTGCAGGTCCCCGGACCTTCGGTCCCGGCGCCGCGCTTCCCGCCGGTCTGCTATGACGGCCACGAGGGCACGGACTATCCGCTTCTGCTTGGCCGAATCGGGCAGGAGATCGGCGTGGACGTGACGGCGGCGGCGGCGGGAATCGTGGTCCGAACCGGCGACGGACACGCTGACGACTGCTTCGCCGATCCTTTTAATGAGTTCAAGCCGCGCTGTCCGGATACGCGGAATCCGGCCAACTTCATCATCGTGCGGCAGAACGATGGCCTGGTTGCCGCGTACTTCCACCTGGCGACCGATTCGGTCGCGGTGAGCGTTGGACAGCGCGTGGCGTGCGGGCAGTTCCTGGGTCTGGCGGCCAGCTCCGGCGACTCGACGGCGCCGCACCTGCACTTCGAGTTGCAGAATCTGTCGCCGACGGCGTTCGATCCGAACGCGGCGCCGGTGAGCGTGCTTCAGGATTGGAGCCTGTTCAGCGTGCGAAACAGCGGCGTCGCGGTTGATCCATACCTGCCCAATCTGTGGGCGGCGCTGGACGCATTCGGCGAGCCGATTCCGGTTTGCCCGTGACCGTCTCGTAAGGCGGCTCAAAAGCACATTCACCGCTCCGCACCCACGCTTGGCGCTGTTTCGGCCAAACGTGGGTGCGGGCGCGCTGCCGCTCGACCCGATATGATCCGGCGGTCCGGAAGTTGCGGCGGAAGCGCTGACCGCGAATCGCCGTTCGCGACTCGCCGAGAACGCTGGCTTGCGCGTCGCGTTCCGACATGCCACGCAGGGCGGACTTGGTCTGGTCATCGCCGCCAATCGCACGGCGGTGACAAGTTGTCCTCGTAATCGCGAACCGGCCAGCAATCGAACCAAGACGGCGGCATCCAGAGGTCCGGGCAGGAGCCCATCAGGCGCGCGCACGGCGTCGGATAGCAGTCGAGCTGGTAATAGGCGCCGCGGACAAAATTGAACGTATCGTCAATGTCGGAACAAACGTCGTCGGCCGGCTGAACTGGCACGCGACCGGCGAAAGTGTAGCGTGCGCTTCCGTCCAGGAATTGAACGTTGTCCATCATCAGATCGCCGTGCCAACCGAAATGCAGCTTCGTGTCGAAGACCTGATCGAATCCCAGCCCGTACGTGTGCGATCTGAACGGAGCGTCCGCCAGGCCGGGCAATCGCTCCGGATTGGGCAACGTCGAGAGGCGATGCGCAATCGGCGAAATCGAAAACGCGTTAGCCCCGACAAAAGCGCTGGTGAAAATCGTGAAGCCCGCGAGAATGTAGCTGTTTCCGAGCATCGGCGACAGCGGCCGGTCCCAGTTCCCGGACACCAACCAGCGCGCAAACGTGTCCTGGGAAAGCGGGATGCCTGGCACGCCCACGTCCGACGGACAGCGGAAAACGCTCGACACCGGATCGACGGCGTCGACGCCGATCGCGTCGGGCGTCGCGCCGATGTAGCGATTCAGCGGCCGCGTGCGCGCCGCCCATCGCCGCCCCAACGGATCGGATTCGTTGAGATACAAAGAAACGCTGCTCGTCAGTCTATACGGCTCCGTACCCGACGCGCCCCCGACGGAAAAACCGCTCGTCGTGTACCAGAGAGCGGTTGGGGAGACGCCTTGCGTGATGACCATCCGGTGAATCGGAATCGCATGTTCGCGCGAATCCTCCGCGCTGTAAGTCAGCATCGCCGCCCCGATGTGCTGCAGGTTCGCCAGGCAAACGGCTTGCGACCGGTCGCCCGACACGCGGCTGAGCGCGGGAAAGGCCAGGAGCGAGAGAGCGAGGATCGCCGCGGCGCTGGTCAGCACGTCGGCGGCGGCGGCGCCGGGTCTGGCGTGCGGGAGATGAGTGGTCTGCGATGGTGGTGAGGCGTTCATGAGGGGCCTCCTTTCCATGTTCATCAACGCAATCGGCCGGCGCGGCTTTCCCTGTTCCGGCTGGCCAGGGTGCGCCGGAAACCCGCGCGGCTCCGCCGCGGCTAAACGTGAGGACGCGCGCGACGCTCGGCGCGCGATATCATGCGGCGGTCCGGAGGCTGGAGCGCCCGCGAAGTTCGCGCATTACGAACCGCGAATCCCCGTTCGCGACTCGCCGACACCCGCTCTCCGGCAAGGAGCCGCCCATGTCCACGCCCGTCAAGATGCCCTCGCCGCCCGACGCCTATCGTCGTCGCAGGGCGAAGCTGGCTTCACATTTGAAACGTCCGCTGGTCGTCTTCGCCGGCCACGCGCCGTCAAGAAACTACGCCGCCAACGTCTATCCGCTCCGCCCCAGCAGCACCTACCTCTACTTCGGCGGACCGTTCATCGAGCACGCCGCGTGGCTGATCACACCCGGCAGCGACGGGGACAACGGCTGCACACTGTTTCGTCCGGTGGCCGGACCCGACGACGCCGTCTGGCTCGGACCGACGCCCAGCGACGGCGATTACGCCTTCGCCGCCGGCGTCGCCGCCAGCCGCATCGCCGATCTGGACAAGCTCGAAGCGGCCGTCGCCGGTCGTGGAGCGGTGGCGATTATCCCGCCATTCCCGGACACGATTGCGCTGGCGGCAAAGCTGAAGCTCGCGCCGCTGGGCGACGAGGAGATCATCCCGCTCGCCGCGATGCGTGTCCGCAAGGACGAGCACGAGCTGGCCGCGATGCGCTACGCCGCCGAGATCGGCTGCGACGCGCACCGGGCCGCGATGGCGGTCATCCGGCCCGAAATGCTGGAGGCCGACGTGGCCGCAGAATACGAAGCCGTGCTGGTCGCCAACCAGTGCCGGCATCCCTACACGCCCATCATCACCATCCGCGGCGAAGTGCTGCACGGCAACGGGCATCCGAACATGCTCGACCCGGGCGCGATGCTGCTGATGGACGCCGGCGCCGAGGAGCCGGGCGGCTACGCGACCGACATCACGCGCGTCGTCCCGGTGAACGGCCAGTGGACCACGATTCAGCGGCACATCTACGACGCCGTCCTGCGGGCCAACCGGGCCGCGATCGAGGCCTGCACGCCGGGGCGGCGCTTTCGCGAGATTCACTTCCTCGCGGCCCGCGTCATCGCCGAAGGGCTGGCGCAGGCCGAGTTGCTGGTCGGCGATCCGGCCGCATTGGTGGAGCGCAACGCGCACGCTCTCTTTTTCACGCACGGCCTGGGTCATCTGATCGGTCTCGATGTCCACGATCTGCGGGAGTTCGGCCCAGCCGCGACCTACGCCCCCGGACGCCAGCCGCCAACGGAGTTCGGCGGGCGCTACCTGCGGATGGACCGCGATCTGGAGCCGGGGATGACGCTGACGATCGAACCGGGCATCTACCTGACGCCGGAGGTGTGGGAGCGCAAGGACCTGTGCGGCCCGCTGGAGGACGTGATCAACCGTCCGAAGATCGAGGCGCTATTGGCTGAGCGCTTCGGCGGTATTCGCATCGAGCACACGGTGTGCGTCCGCGCGGAGGGCGCGGCGGAGATTCTGACCGACGCGGTGCCGACCGATGCGGATGAAGTGCTTGAAATGGTCGGCATCGCCTGAGAGCCGCGCGCGAATCAGAACGCGAAGCGCAAGCGAGCGCCTGTGGGAGTTCGCGCTCGCTTGCGCTTCGCGTTCCGATCTGCGGCGGCGACTTGCGCCGTTGATTCAGCGCGCGCCCGGACGCGAGGCGGTCGGCGCGCCGGCCGTCGCCGGCTGTGTCGCGGACGTCGCCAGAAGAGCCACGTCGCCGGCGTAGCGGCGCTCGAACGCGTGAACTTCCGCGCCGTCTTCAAGCGTGAGCGCCGTTCCCTCGATCGTCGTTCCATCGTCCAGTTGGAGTTTCAGCTCCACGCGCACACGCCGCGGCTGGAGCAGCACGTTCTTCAGCCGCACGTCCCCTCCAACGACGCAGGACTTGCCCGCCAGCGCTCCGACCACCTGCACAAAGAACCCGCCGCAGCCATCCGGCGGAGGTGAGTAACCCGTGACGGCGCCGCAGGCCCGAAGATAGAGCAGGAAATCCCGCGGCCCGTCCTTGGCGCCCGGCAGCGGCAGCGCGATGAGCACGCTCGTTCGCGAACCGTCGGCGGCGTGATAGGCCCAGTCGCTCTCGAGCCGCATCTGCTGCTGCCGCGGCGGGGCGAGCGGCTGGCAAACGTCCAGTTTCGCGTGCGAGGAACAGCCCGAGAGCAGCGGAATGACGGCCAGGGATAATCTGACCCGTGCGCGACGTGGCATCCACATGTTTCGTAGCATACGGGCCGTCCGCACGGGCCGCCAAGGATGAAGTACGAAGTCAGAAGTCAGAAGTCAGAGTTGAAGAGTTGCACAGGCGGTCGCTTTCACTTCTGACTTCTGACTTCTGAGTAATGACTTCATAGAGTATCGTCCATCGCACGCATGCGTCACCTTCGCCTGATCGCGCTCTTCGCCCGCGTCAGCCTCCAGAACGAGGCCGCCTATCGTTTCGATTTTTTCCTGAAGCTCGGCGTCGCGGTCGCGCAGCTCGTGGGCGAGCTGTTCAGCCTGTGGGTCATTTTCTCCAACACGCGCAGCGTCGCCGGCTGGAGCGCTGCGGAGGTCGTCGTCCTGCTGGGCGTCTTCCGCATGATGGTCGGCATCATCGGCGCGTTCGTCGCCCCGAACATGCGCCGGATCATGGAGGACATCCGCAACGGCACGCTCGACTTCGTGCTCACCAAGCCGATCGACAGCCAGTTCTACGTGACGTTCCGCCAGATGCTGGTGTGGCGCGCCGTGGACACCGTGCTGGGGTTGGGGCTGGCGGTCGCCGGGGCCGTGGCGATGGCCCGCAGTGTGCCGCCGCTGCACGTCGTCTACTTCCTGCTGATGCTGGCCGCCGGGGCGGTCGTGATCTACTCGTTCTGGCTGATCCTGGCCACGAGCGTGTTCTGGTTCACGCGGATCGACAACATCGAGATGGTCTTCTGGAACGTGTTTGAAGCCGGTCGCTACCCGATCGACATCTACCGCCCATGGGTCCGCTGGACGCTCACGTTCCTGATTCCGCTCGCCTTCCTGACGACGTTCCCGGCCGCGGCGCTGGTCGGCAAGGCCACACCCTACGGCCTGCTGGCGGGCGCCGTCGTAGCGCCGGCGATGCTGCTGCTTGCGTCGTGGTTCTGGCGCTTCGGGCTGCGGCGCTACAGCGGTGCGTCGGCGTAGGAGCCTGTGAACTTCTTCGGGTGGAACGGGCATCTTGCCCGTTGATGGCCGCACAGGACGGGCGAGACGCCCGTCCCACCCCAATCTCTATGGCTTCTTCTTTTCCCCGTCAGCCGCCTTGCCGCCGCCGAGGCCCGCCAGCCGTTCAAAGTACTCGCGCACCACGCGGTCATACTGCCGCGGCACCGGCTCGCGTTCGACCGCGTCTTCCGCCTCGCGGATCGCGGAGCGGATGGCCTCGCGCGCGTCGGCGGCCGCTTCGCCGCGCATCTGGGCGCCGTCGATGAGCGTCTGGCCGATGACTTCGCCGCCCTGCAGCTTCACATTTGCCTTGGACGGGTCGTACGAATGAGCCTTCTTTTCCTTGCCGATGCGCGAGCCGTACCCCAGGCCCGCACCCGACCCCTGCCCGCCTTCGCCCGGCCGGTCTCCTGGTTTATTGCAGAATCCGCCCTTGCACACGCCCGAGCGGAGCTTGTCCAGCTCGGACAACTGCGACTGCAGCTCGTTCATCATCTGCTCGGACATCTCCATCTCGGAGAGCTGTCCGGCCGCCTCGGAGAGCGCGGCGGAGGCGTCGCCCGCGTTGTCGGCGTCGCCGTCGCCGCCGTCCTCTTTCTTCATGGCGTTGGCCGCCTGCGCCAGCGCCTTTGACAGGCTCTTGCACTTCTCCTCGCCCGATTTGCACTGCTGCATCTTCTTGGCCAGCTCCTCCAGCTTCTCCGCGTTCAGGCCGCGGGCCGAGAGCTCCTTCTTCAGCGCGTCGGCGGCCTGTTTCGGATCCATGTTCTTAAGCTGGTCGAGCAGCTTCTGGGCGTCTTCCTTCGAGAGGCCGGCCTTGTTCTCCAGTTCCTTCTTCATCTGCTCGGCGGCGCTGAGCTTGGAAAGCTCGTCGCTGAGCTTGGCGAGCTTCTCCTGAAGCTCGGCGGCTTTCTGCTTGGCCTGCGGATCGCCGCTGCGGGCGGCTTCCTCCAGCTTTTTCTGCAGTTCGCCGATCGCCTGTTTGGCCGATTCCATGTCGCCCGAAGCGAGTGATTCGGCCAGCTTGGACGCCGGGTCGTCGCCTTTGCGTTGCTCGAGCTGCGCCAGGAGCTTCTGCGCATCCTTCAACCCCTCCAGCTCGCCCTCTTCCTTTTTCTTCTGCAGTTGCTCCGCAATGCTGTCGATTTTCTTGGCGGCCTCGCGGCGGACGTCGTCGGGCGTGACGGGTTGCTTCTCCGGCAGTTCCAGCGGCGGCACGTCGAGCGAGAGGTCCTTCAAATCCGGATTCGACTCGACCATCTCCTTGACCTTGTTGAGACGGTCGTTGAGCTCCTTCCTGATGTTCTCCTGCTCGATCTTGGCCGCCTCGCGGATTTCGGCGGCGGGCTCGTTCGAGTCGTCCTTTTCGCCGGCCAGCAGGTTCAAACTCGGCATGAAGAAGCCCAGCAGGACCGCGGCCGCGACGGCGGCGCCCGACCAGGGCAATATCTCGGGCGAGCGATATGGAAGATGAGCGCGAACCGTGACGCGGGCGGCGGCCGCCTCCGCGTCGACGCGCGTGGCGGCGGCGAATTCATCCGCGCCGAGGCAATTGCAGTACAGGGCCGAACTGATGCGCTCCTTCAGCCCCGCCGCGCGGTCGAGCTCGACCGCGGCACGCAGCGCATCAGCCCGCGCCAAAAGCGTGCCCACCACCGCGATCAAAAGCCCCACAAGGCCCGCCCCGGCCACGCTCCACCCCAGCGGAATCCCGAGCACAAACGCCCGTTCCACCAGCCAGAGAACAGACCACCCCGCGGCGGCCAGCAGTACGCCGAACGCGGCCCGGTGAAAAAAAACATTCGTATTCAGCCGGCGGCGGGCGCGGCCGACCTGGAGTTCGAGCGTGGACATTCGCATCTCCGCGGGCCGGCGGGCGCCCGTACATCCTCAGAATGGTAGTATCGGCGACCGCCGGCCTCCATGACAACGCAAATCGCGGGTGACGCTTTCTTAGAGTGAGACCAGAGGTCTTGCCAGGCTCGGCGGGCATATCTGTCCGAACCCGCCGCGCCAAGCGGCGGGGTGACGTCCCCGCGCCTGTGTGACGTCGACCGCCGACGAGCATCACCCCGCCGCTTGGCGCGGCGGGTTCGGAAAGGCCGGCCGGCCGGCGGCGTCTGGCAAAATGTTGGCCACGCCCCAGTTCACAACCGCCCCGCCGTGCGGCATATATTGCCGCGCATGCCCCGCAAACCACGCAACGCCGTTCCGATCCGCCGCCGCCCAGCGGAATCGCCGACTTCACACATTATCGTCTGCGTGGTGATCCTGGTCGCGGCCGTCGTAGCGGCATTCGGCAACGGAATCCGCGGACGGTTCGTGTTCGACGACATCGAGGCCATCGTCGAGAACCCGAGCATCCGGCGTCTCTCCGACCTGCGCACAGTCCTGAGCCCGCCGGTCGATACGACCGTCGCCGGTCGTCCGCTCGTGAATCTCTCGCTGGCCATCAACTTCGCAATAGGCAAGCTCGATCCGACCAGCTATCACGTCGCCAACATCGCGATCCACGCCGCGGCGGCGCTGCTGCTTTTCGGCATCCTGCGGCGGATGTTGAAGCTCTTGGACTCCGGCGCGACGGCGTGGCCGGCCCTGGCGATGGCGCTCATCTGGGAGGTCCATCCGCTGCATACCGAGAGCGTCACCTACGTCAGCACACGAACCGAATCACTGATGGGCATGCTGCTTCTGGCGACGCTTTACTGCTCGCTGCGCGCGATGGCGCCCGTCGGCCAGACCGGCGTGCGACGTCGCCTGTGGACAGGGCTGGCGATCCTAGCCTCGGCGGCGGGGATGGCGACCAAGGAAGTGATGGCGGTCGCCCCGCTGCTGGTGCTGCTCGTCGACCGGCAGTTCGTCTCGTTCTCCTTCGCGGCGGCATGCCGAGCACGGCCGTGGCTGTACGGCGGGCTGGCCGGAACGTGGGCGATCTTCGCGGCGCTCACCCTGGGGGCGCGCGGAAAATCGGTCGGATTCAGCTACTCCGAAGCCACGCCGCTGCAGTACTTCATGACACAGCTTGGCGTGATCACGCATTACCTCGGCCTGGCGTTCTGGCCGTCGCCGCTGACGCTGGATTACCAGGATTGGCCGGTCGCACGGTCGTTCATCACGGTCTGGCCGCAGGCGGTACTGATTCTCGGACTGATCGCGGCGGCGCTGCTGGGCGTGCTTCGGCGGCATCCGCTCGGATTGGCGGGCGCCTGGTTCCTCTTGGTCCTCGCCCCGACCTCCAGCGTCATTCCGATCGTCACCGAAATCGCCGCCGAGCGCCGCATGTACCTGCCGCTCGCGGCGGTTGTGGCGGTGGTGTTCTTTCTCGTGCAGCGCGGACTTCGCCGCGTCGTCGAACCCGCCAGCTTGCGCCGGGTAATCGGCGGCGGAGTGATCGGCGCCGCGACGATCGCCCTCGGCGTCGCGACGATCAATCGAAACCAGTTGTACGCGAGCCCGCTGGAGCTCTGGCGGCAGACCGTCGCCGTGCGCCCTCAAAACGTCCGGGCGCAGCACAACCTCGGCCTGGTTCTGGCGTCCGACGGGCGCTGGAGCGAAGCCGAGCCGCACTTCCGCACGGCCGTACAGATTGAGCCGCGCTACGCGCGGGCCCAGACCGGCCTGGCGATGGCCCTGACCGTGGCGGGCCGGCTGGACGAGGCCGAAGCGATCTTTGCGACGGCGATCCGGCTCGATCCAAGCGACGGCCTGGCCCGCCTCGGCCTGGGAAATGTCTTCATGAGCCGGGGTGACTGGGCCGCGGCGGCCGGGCATTTTCGCGACGGAGTCCGAATCAGGCCGGCCGACTCGAGGGCGCGGTCGAACTTCGGACTGGCGCTGCGGAACGCCGGCAACGCGGCCGAGGCTGCCGAGCAGTTCCGCGCCGCCCTGGCGCTTGACCCATCCGACTGGCTGGCGAATTCACAGCTCGGCTGGCTGATGCTGGAGGCCGGGCGGAAGCGGGAGGCGGCGGCACATTTTGAAGCCGCACTGCGGCAGCGCCCTAATGACGCGGAGCTGCGCCGTGCGTTGCAGCAGGCCCGCGGGTAGGCGAGGTTGGCGACAGGGCGTCAATTGTCGATCCATGTAGCTCCGCCGCGCCCCGTGGTAAAATACCGGCACTATGGGACACATTCTCATCATCGAAGACGAGCCCGATCTGGCGATGGGACTGCGCGACAACCTGGAGTTCGAGGGGCACACCGTGGCCCACGCGGCCACCGGCGAGGCCGGCCTCAAGCTGGTGGCGCAGAAGCAGCCCAACCTGGTGCTGCTCGACATCATGCTGCCGGACATCGACGGCTTTGAAGTGTGTCGGCGGCTGCGCACCGGGGGCTTGACCGTGCCGATCCTGATCCTGAGCGCGCGCAGCCAGGAGATCGACAAGGTGCGCGGGCTGGAGCTGGGGGCCGACGATTACGTCACCAAGCCCTTCAGTCTGCGCGAACTGCTGGCGCGCGTGCACGCCGCCCTGCGCCGCACCGAGCGGGCCGCGCCCGCGGGCGGGAAGGCGCGCTTCAAGATCGGCCGCAAGCAGATCGACCTTGTGCGCCAGATGGTCAGCGAGGGCAAGGAAGAAGCGCCGCTGGGGTACTACGAGTCAGAGATTCTGCGCATCCTGTTCGAAAACGTGGGCGAAGCCGTGCCACGGGCGCAGCTTTTGGAGCGCATCTGGGGAACCACCATGCTGCCGGCCGACCGCACGGTGGACAATCACATCGTCAGCCTGCGGCGGAAGATCGAGCTGGACGCGAAGAACCCCAAGCACATTCTGACGGCGCACGCGGTCGGATACAAGCTCGTGCTTTGAGTTGCGGAAACAAGAAAACAACGGGACAGGGGCGCCCGGCAGCATCTTGTTCCCTAGTTTCATTGTCTCCTTGTTTCTTTGTTCCCTTGCTCCCGTGTTTCCACCTTCAGCCCGGCTGCGCTCAGCGTTCCCAGCAGCGCCGCCCGATCAGATCGAAGCGTCCCTTCGAATGTGACCGTCTGCACGCGCTGCGGATCGAGCTTCCGCTGGAGCTGGATCACATCGATCAGATCCGCCGTCGAGGCGAAACGGCCGTCCACGAACGCCACCCCGCGAAAATCGACCGTCACTTCGTGTTTCAATGGCCGCGCGGCGCGAATCACCATCGTCACCGGCGTCTTGAGCGGCGGAATCGCCGCCGTGTGAGCGTCCGCCCACAGCTCCTCGTCGCGGCTGACGTGCGAGCGCGTCAGGCAGATCAGGCTGTCCGAAAAATCGACCAGCGCCACGCCCACGCCCGAACGGTCACACAGCAGCGTCGCATCTTCCGACCGCTTCGACCCCGCAAAAACCCACGGCCGCGGCAGCGGCTCGCGCCCGTACTCCACCTCACGCAACCACGAAAACGCATTCGCACGGCTGCGGCCGGCGTCCCATTCGAAAGCGATGTCAATCAGCTCGCCGTCCGGCGGCGCAAAGCTGCGCTCGTCATCCGACCAGCGCGGCGGGTGACCGGGGGCAAGTCCCAGCAGCCCCAGGGCCATGAAGATGCTCGTGCCGGATGCATGCAGGCGGACAATGCTTTCGTGTTCCTTGCCCGCAAAACAGGCGAGGAATTCGAGCGGACCCTCGCGCAGGACGATCGATCCGTCGACGCGCAGGGCGCGGGTGGTCCAGTCAATCGTGACCCCGTCGGCAAAGCGCAACACCCGTTGAGACGCGGGCGCGGGCATGGTTGACGGAAAGGACGCCGGCGGCTCGCCGGCCGCGCCCGTCGCGGTGCTGAAAACGAAAACGCCCGCAGCACACAGGATGCCGACGGGCGTTTTCGCGAGATTCCTCATTCGCCGCGGCGTCGTCTAGCCGCCGATCGCGCCCAGCGTCGGGAAGGCTTCCTCTTCCGTCTCGCGCTGGATGACGATCTTGGTCTTCAGCAGGATCAGCAGCGTGCGCGTGTCCTTGACGTGGGTCGTGTTGGTGAAGGCCCGCTTGAGGACGGGGATTTTGCTCAGAATCGGCACGCCCGCCTCGACTTCGATCTCGCCGACCTGCTTCAGGCCGCCCAGAAGCACCGTCCCGCCGTCGGGGATCGAGACCGTGGTGCTGATGGTGGTGAAGCGTTGATCGAGCAGCGTGATGAACGCGCCCGGCGAATTCCCGCTGGCCCGCTGCACCTCGAAACGCTCGAACGACGGCTCTTCGGCCTGCGACGAGCGCACCGTGACCGTGACGTACTTGCGATCCGCGCTGATGGTGCCTTCCACGTCCAGCACGACGCCGCTCTGGGCCGGCTGCAGAATCGGCTGGAAACCGACCGCGCCTTCGGCCAGGATCGGGAACAGGCTCGATACGAACGTGCGCGCGCGGCCCACGGTGATGTTGGCCCGCTGGCCGTTGAACATCATGAGCCGCGGCGCCTGCACCACGCTCGAACGCCGGTTGGCCTGCGTCGCGCGGATCAGGAAATCCACCTGCAGGTTGTCGAGGAACGAGCCGGCGATGTTCAGCGCCGGACTGGCGCCGACCGTCTCGGCGAAGGAGCCGGGGACCTGCGTGTTCAACCCGCGGGGGTTCGTCAGGCCCAGCGAATTCTGGCCGACGCCGATGGGCGTCATGTCGTTGAAGTGCGGCGAAACACCCGTGCCGGTGGGAACGAGCGCGGCATTGGTAAAGGGCTGCAGCGGCAGGTTCTGGGTGAGCGGGGCGCCGATCAGCGGCGCCGCCGGCAGGAACCCGGCCTGCGAAATCGGCCGGGGCACGAGAATCGGCGCGCCGGTCGTCGGATCGGTCAGAACGGCGCCGGCCGCATTGGTGGCGCGGTCGAAGTCGGCGCTGCCCTGGTTGAACACGAAGTCGATATCGACGCCGATTTCTTCCAGGAAGTTCGAGGTCACGCTCAGGTAGCGGGCCTCCAGCGCAATTTGCAGCGCCTGCGTCTCGCGAAGCTGGTGCAGCAGGTCCTTCACCTGGCGGTGGGCGTCCGACGTCTGGTAGACGATGAGCTGGCCGTTCAGCTCGCGCATCGACGCGTCGCCGCCCGACGACTCGCGCCACGAATCCGGCTCCACCGACGTGCGGATGATGTCCATCACGCCCGAAACCAGCTCCACGGCCTTCTTGTCATGCTCGCGCGCGTCCTCGGCGGCGGCGGCAGAGCTGAAAAGACTGCCCGGGCCGGCCGCGTCGCCCCCGCGGACGGGCAGTTGCCGCTCGGTCGCGTTCAGTCCCTGCACCGGATCGAGCAGATTGGCGTTGACGAATTTCGGAATGTTGAGCAGCAGGTCGCGAATGTCGTACACCAGCACGAACTTGTCGCGGTCGAGCTTCTCTTTCGTCGCGACCCGCAGCAGGCCGTCGGCGGCGACGAACGCCAGCCGGGCATTGCCGCCCGCCTGCAACAGCACCTCGCTCAGCACGGTCCGCAGGCTCAGGTGGGTGACTTTCAGGCTGACGCTGCGGTCGCGCTCGATGCCCGCGCTGGAAAGATCATCCCAATCGACCGAGATATTCAGCTTGCCGCGCGAGAGCGAGGCGATGACCTTCTCGAGCGGCTCCTCCTGGAAGCTGACGTCGCTCAGCATCTCGTCGAGCTTGCGGTTCAGCTCGCTGTCCTCGGGCGACTGGCCGATGACGAGCTGGCCGCTGGTCGAGCGCCGCGCCACCAGCTCCTGCCAGTTGCGCGGGTAAAGCACTTCGTAATCCCACGGAATCAGCGCCTCGTCCGCGTTCACCAGCGAGCGCCGTTGCTGGAAGTTCAGGTCGAGATGCCAGTCCTTCTGCTGCCCGTACGAGGCGTAATCCTCCGCCACCTCCAGCAGCTCGCGGGCGCGGGCGTTGGACGGGTCGATGTACACAATTTGCCGCAACGCATCGGCCGCCTCATTGAACCGCTGCTCCTTGCGAAGCTGCGCGGCGCTGGCGAAGAGCTGCTCCACCTTTTCCTTGCGGGCCGCGTCCTGAAGCTGCTGACGTGTGCGAATCGCCGTCGCGATCTCCTCCTGCTCGCGCGCCGCCGCATCTGCTTCGGAGCGCGAAGCGGCGTCCTCGACCTCGCGACGCAGGTTGATGGCGCTGTCACGCGCGTCCTCGTAGCGCTTAACGGGTTCCGCATAGCTGCGGGCCGCCTCGACTTGCTGCAACGCCTGCTCCGCCAGCGTCCGCGCTTCAATATAGCTCCCGGCCGCGACCGCCTGCCGGGCCCGCCCCGCCAGATCCTGCATGCGGGCGACCGCCCGCTGCCAGATCAGGTCGTCGCGCAGCCGCATCTCGTCCACCGGCGTTTGCCGCTCCGGGTGCTCGGCCGGAGCCGCCTCGGCCCGCGGGGCCGCTTCGCCGCCCTTGGCCTGCGCCGCGTCCAGCGTCTTCAGGGCCTCCTCCAGCTCGCCCTTCTCTGCGTCGTTCAGCTTGGAGCGATCAACCGATCCGAGCGTCTCGCGGGCGGCGGCGTACTCCTGCCGTTCGAGTTGCTGCAGTCCCTTGGTGAGCGTTTCCGTCTGGGCCCACGCGCCAATCGGCAGGAGCAGCGCGAGCGCCAGCCCAGTCCACAGCCGTACAGCCTGTCTCATTGGAATCTCCTCAAGGTCGGTCGCGGGTGACGTTAATCGGTGGGTTCACCACGCACGCATCTGCCGCGGAAACGCGCGCCCGGCGTCGTCTGCGGCCATCCATACAGTCGAACCACCACATACCTCGACGGTCGGCATGGGATGGATGAAGCCAGCCAGGATGAAGCGCGGGGAAGTGTAGTCCCCGCGCCCGGTCGATGCAACATGATTCTACCGGGCGTCCACCCGCAACCGGGTGTCCTCGGGCGTCGTGATCACCGGCACTCGGCGCCCGCCGCTGCGGACCTCCGGCGGCGGGAGGCTGAAGACCCCCGGCCGCAGCGCCATCAGCAGGTATTCGTGCCGATGCACGCCGGCCGGCAGCGCCGGCGTCGCGTAGAAAACCGCCCCGCCCGGCCGGCGGCGCTCGCTACCGATCGTCCGCAGCGTGCCGCGGCCCTTCGGGTTCCCCACCAGGAACCCGCCGGGCAAATGCTGCGTCCATTCCCCCGCGCCCAGCGGCGACGCAATGGCGACGTCCTCCTGAATCAACAGCAGGTCGCCGGTGGATAGAACGCTGGACGCATCGATCAGCTCACGCCGGTACGTCTTACGCTCCGTCACTGGAATTCCCGCCGCGTCAGCCTCCGCGTCCGGGATCGACTCCGGTACCGCCCGGTAGAACACGCGGCGAACCTCGATGCCGCCCCTGATATCAGCCGGTGGAATGGCCATCACGCCCACGGCAACCCGGTGCGTTTCGACCCGCCCGCCGACCTCCACCTCGGCAATCACGAACCCGTCGCCCGGCCGAAGGGCCTCGGCCGGAGCGGTCAGGAAGAGGGGGCGATCGGCTGGAAGGTTGACCTCACCCCAGCCATCGGCCGCAACCGGAGGCGTCTCGTCGCCGATTCGCCAGCCGGCGAGCTCGAGCAGGTCTGCCGCTTTTATCCGAACCCGTGCCGGCAGAACCGCTCCGTTCAGGTTCTCGAGTGCCAGCGCGACGGCGCAACGATCGCCGGGAAATAGCCGCGGCGGCACGTCGAGTGTGGCGCGAATGGGCGATTCGACCCGAAGCGGCGTCCGAGCCACACGGACAGCGCCACCCCTCGTCCGGACGATGGCTTGCAGTTCATACCTTCCCGGCGCTGTGGGCGCGGGAACCGCAAGCTCCAATGGCGCGCCGAGCGGAGCGACCGTCAGCCAATGCGCGGCGCCCGCCAGGGCGTCGTGAACCGGCGGCGCGAAACGCACATCGCCGATCGCCGCACCGCTGACCCCCGTCGGCGTGTAAGCACGGACCCTGCTGGGCGTACCGACGCCGACGTCGCGGCGCTGGCCGCCGA
Source organism: Phycisphaerae bacterium RAS1 (assembly GCA_007859745.1). NCBI lineage: Bacteria > Pseudomonadati > Planctomycetota > Phycisphaerae > Phycisphaerae bacterium RAS1. Next base: position 2,303,721 of record SMLU01000001.1, read on the forward strand.
GGTTGAACAGCCCGTGGATGTCGGGAAGTCGAACGAGCCGGGCGATCACGAATGCTCCGGGGTCGCCTTGGAGATTCTCGTCCGAGCGAAGCGCCGCTACGACCGTCTCCCCCGGGGCCACGGAACGCGGGAGCGGCGCAAACTCCAGCACTCCGTCGCCGGCGCCAGCCGCCGTCACCACCGCCGAGCCAATCGGCTCCAATTCGTCGTCGTGCAGGGCCAGCACGCACACGCGCAATCCGACCGGAGCGGCGTCCGTGTCAATCACCGCCGCGGCGCGCTCGCCGCGCGTTGGGATCAGAAACACGCCGCCGCTCACGTCGGTGGCGCTCACCAGCAGCACGACCGCCGGAACCGCCGGAGCCGGGTCGATGCCAATGCTCACGCGCGCCGGGCTGCCGGCGGATTCGCAGGCGGCCCAGACGTCCGCCGGCGCGACTCGCCGTCCCGAGACGGCGTCTGCTTCGAGTACCTGCACAACCTGCTCGGCTCGCTCCTGGCGCCCCGGCTCGCCGTCGCTCTCGGCGACGATCGTGTGCGGCCCGGACAGCGTTGGAATCCACGCGCCGGTCCGCCAGCCGCGATCGTCCATGAAGAGCGGAAATCGCCGCACGTTTCCCGCCGGATTGCGAATGGTCAGCGGCTCGGGCCGCGTGCTGACCGGCGCGGCCCGGACACAGTTGAGCGTCACGCACGCCGCCTGTCCGGCGCGCGGCTGCAGCGGCTCAACCGAAATCCACGACTTGGGCCGCTGCTGCGCGATCAGCGTGACCGCCCGCCGCGGCGAGACGAAGGCCGGGCCGTCGCTGACCGTGAGCGCGAATTCGACGCCGGCCGGCGGCGTGGCGCGCAGTGCCGCCGGCGTCAGCACCAGCCGGGCCTCGCCGCGCGCATCGAGGTCGAGATGCTCCGACGCGCGTTCGGTCGTCGCAAAGCCCCGCGAACCGTCCGGAAACGCCAGCGTGCGCGTCGCGAAGTCGACTTCGGCCTCCGCCCCCGGCGCTCCCCAGGGATACCACGCCTTCACGTTCATCGCGAAGGACGGCGTGTCGGGCGGCACGTGCAGCGGCGCGGAGACCCGAAGCTGGATCGGCGACTGAACGGCCGACGCCACGCGCAGCATCGTCGGCCCCATCAGGCTCTCGACCAGCGCATCGCCTGCATGGACTACGACCCGCAGCGTCTTGCCTTCGGCCACGTCAGGCAGCCGGATCGCCGATTGGAAGACGCCCGTCGGCGTCACCGGCGCGAGGCCCGATGCAATCAGGTTCTCCATCGCGTCGCGCAGCTCAACCTGTACCTGCGGTGGATAGGGCGCGTCGGAGACGAACAGCCCCGCGGCTTGCACCTCGTCGCCCGAGAGAGGCTCGACTGGCGCCATGAGCACCGCCGCCTGAAGCGGTCCACCGGAACCGGAATTTGAGACCGGCAGCTCGCCGGTCAGAAGCGCCAGGCGGCCTTCGCGCTCGACGACACAGCTCCAGCGGCGATCGCGAAGAAGTCGCGCCTCCGTCGGCAACTTGAACACCGCCGCGCCGTCAACCAGCGCCACGCGCGTCGGTACGAATGAGCCGAACATCCAGAAGCGGGCGGTCGCCGGCTGGCCGTCGCCTGTCCACACAAAGGCATGCTGCTCGCCGATCGCCAGTCCCGCCGGCAAGCCGTCGCAGACGCAGAAGCGGCGCGTCACCTGGGCTTCGCCGCGCTCGTCCTTCCAGCGCGCCAGGATCAACACCGCCGTCCGCGGCAGCGACGCCGTCAGCCCGTCAGCCTGTTCCTGCGGGCAACTCCACCAGACACGCGGCTCCGCCTTGCGCGTATCGAACTCGGCCGACGCAAGCAGCACGCCTGTCTCGGGCAGCTTGCTTTCAAGAAACCGTCCCTGCTGAGATTCCAGCCACGCGCCCAGGTCCAGCGCGCGAATCTCGAGCGCCACGGCGGCCACGTTGCGCGTCCGCAGCCGCAGCGCCCCGCGCGCGTCCGGCGCCAGTCGGCGCGGCACGCCCAGTTCCAACGACGGCGCGCGCATCGCCGCCAGCCGCCGCCGAGCTTCTTCCGCCGCCGCGGGCCACGGCGCGGCTGCAACCCGCTCGTAGAGCGGCGTCGCGTCCGCCCAGCGCTCGGCGGCGGTGTGCGATTCAGCCAGCGCCAGCGCCGCCTGTGCAGCGGTCGCGGTGAACGGCTCGGCCGCGGCGAGTCGTTCGAACATGCCGCGCCCCGCATCCGCGTCGCCCTGACGAATCTCGAGTTGGGCCAGCACGAGCTGCACCCGGGCCACGCCTTCAGCATCCGCCAGCGCCGTGAATTCGTCCGCGATGGCCGCGATACGGGTGCGCCGCACGTTCAACTTCGCCGCGTCATCCGCCGGCACGGCGACGCCGAACGCAGGCGGGGTGCGCTCCCACTCCGTATGCTGCGCCCAGGCCGCCGCCAGCGCGACGAGCGCCTCGCGGCGGCGGTCAGCCTGACCCAGCGCCAGAAAGCCGCGGGCCGCGGCGTCGAGCTGCTCGAGACCGGCGGCTGTCTCGGCCAGCGCCGCCGCGGCAGTCCCGCCGGCCAGAAGCACCTCCGGCCGAGACATGATTTCGGGCGATTCATCGGCCAGCGCGGCGATCAGCCCGCGGCCGTCGAGCCGGTCGGTGCGCGCCGGCATGAGCATCAGTGCCGCCGCACGCAGCGCAACAGCCTCCCGCCGCACGCGCGCGCTCGCGGCGTGTTCGGCCAGCTCGACGCTCAGTGTGCGGGCCCGCTCGAGTTCGCCGCTTCGCAGCGCCGTCAGGAGCTCGCCCACCTCCGGCGACCACTCATCCGGCTGCGGCGCCTGCGCGCGGATTTCGAGCGCCAAACTCACGGCTGCAACGATGAGCAGAGTTGTCAGGGATCGGCCGGTCGCCCGCATGACCCCGCATTCTACGGCCGACCGGCAAGTCCGGCCGATCGGCGAGCGCCACACGGTCGCACGCCCCCCGCTACCGCCGGGCGTGGCCAACATCTTGGGCAGACGCCGCCGGCCGGGCCGTTTTTCCGAACCTGCCGCGCCAAGCGGCGGGTTGACGATCGTAAGCGAGCGGCGCCACACTGGCCGGGAACGTCACCCCGCCGCTTGGCGCGGCGGGTTCCGACAGCTTCGCCCGCCGAGGCTCGCTACCGCCGGGTGAGCATCATGCCGACAATCGCCACGAGCGTGGCGGTCAGGGCCGCCGTTCCGCAGGCAGGTCCGCCGAGCAACGGGCTGGGTGCGTCGGCGGCGGTGTCGTCGCCGGCCAGGAGGTTGCTGCCGGATGACACTTTGATCTCGAGTTCCGCGGTCGCGACCTGGTTCAGGGCATCCTGAACAGTGCAGGCGAACGTGGTGGTCGAAGGCGGCGACGCGACCGTCGTCAGCGCCGCGGCATCGGAGACCAGGTTCGCGGGCGCCCAGCGAATCGTGAAGGGCGGCGCGCCCCCCTCCACCACCGCCGTCAGCGTCGATGAATTGCCGGAGCCGATCATCGCGGGGTCGGCTTGAATCCGCAGCGACACTGGAGAGGCGACCACGATACGCTGCTCGGCCACCGCCGATTGCCCGACGGCGTCCGTGGCGATGACCCGGTACACCGATGTGGCCTCGGGCGTCACGGTGGCGCTCAAGCCGTCCGCGGAAACCAACTTGGCGTTGGTGGACCAGATGATCGTGTACGGCTTCACGCCTTCGCTCAGCCGGGCCTCGATCCGCAGCGTGGTGTTCTTCAGCACCGTCAGGTCCGGCCCCAGTTCCGCCGTCAGCGGCTTGGCGATTTCGACGTCAACGCTGTCGCTGGCGCGGGCCGCGCTCGAATCCGTCACGGTCAACGTGAAGCGCTTCGCGGCGTCTGCGACCGTGGTCAGCGAGGCGCCCTGCACCCGATCCGCCGCCGCCAGGGGCGACCATGCGAACTCGTACGGCTCGATTCCGCCGGCGACATTGCCGACGATCGTGAACGGCAAGCCGGCGGCGACGGGCACGCGATCTCCGAGATTGACGCTCAGCCGCGGCACCACCTGCACCGTTACCTCGTCCACTTCCTCCGTGCCCAGGTTGTCGGTCACGGTCACGGTGTATGTGGTCGTCTGCAGCGGCGACGCGATCGGATTGGCCGTGTTGGCCGCAGTCAGCGAACCCGCCGGCGTCCAGCGGAACGTGTAGGGCGGCGCGCCGCCCACGGCCACGGCCGACAACGCCACCTGCCCGCCGATGACGACTTTTCGGTCCGCCCCGGCGTCGACAATCAGCGCGTCGCTGTAGTCGGCGATGACGGTGTGGTCGCGGTTCATCTGCACCGTCAGGTCGCGCTGCCCGACCGGCTGGTTCTGGCCGTCCAGTTTCCAGCGGCCGAGCGGCTCGCCGTTGAACGTGGCCGGCGCGGTCAACGTCACCGACGCACCGCTTGCGAAGGTCCGTTCCGCGTTGGAGGTCGCGCCGGAGCCTCCGCTCAGGTCCTGCGGGCTGTAAGTAATCGCCACGCCGCCGGTCGGGGCCGACTGGATCCGGAGCGTCCGCGGAAGCACCGCGCGCTCAAGCATACGGAGCTGGTAGCGCTGCACATCCGATACCGATCCGGTCGGCGCGGAAAAGACCTTGATGCGCACGGCGCCGCTGCCGACGTCCACGCCGCTGACGTTGGCCTCTTCGCCGGGCGCCGCCGCTTCCGCCGCACCGAGCACCGTCGTCCCGGTGCTATTGCGCACCTCGATCGACAAACGCTGGACCGTCGTGGTGTTGATCGACTGCGGCGGCGGCGGATTCGGGACGTCCGTCGGGCCGACGACGTACGTCGAGCCGACCGGGATGACGTCGATCCCCAGCAGTGTTCCGGCGGGAACGGTGAGGCTGTACCAATCCGCGTCCGTCCGCGCGTGCAGCGAGAGATTGTCAATGATCCGCCCCTCGCTGAACTGTCCCAGCGACGCGGCCGTGCCGGCGCTGCCGTTGGATTCGAAGCGATCGCCGTAGAACAGGTTGGCGCCGCGGATGTCGTCGTCCTGCGGGCCGAAGAACGCCTCGCTGTAGAACGGCTCCATCAGCTTGGTTTCACTAAGCGGCACGACGTGACCCAGCCCCAGGCCGTGGCCGTGCTCATGCAGCATGACGTTGCGCAGGAAGACGAAGTCGTTTCGGCTGTCGCCCCAGGCTTCGTTCGCATCCAACATCATGTCGCCGAGGCTGGGAAAGAAATTGAGCGCCAGCAGGCCGGATGGGCCGTCCGCGTCGACGGCGATGATCCGAACGTCGCCGCGCACACCAAGGATGCCCTCCGCGGACGGCCACGAGGCGCCGTCATCATTGGGCTCGAGCACGTACTTGACGCCCGTGAGCGTGGACCAGTGGCTGAAAATCTCCGCCACTATCGCCTGCCAGGCTTGCGGGCTGCCGAATTCGCCGTTGAGCGTCTCGAACAGCGTATTGGGCAGTTCGGTGATGCCCTGAAACGCGGTGGTCGGAATGTCCCCGTCCGGGACGAAGGAGTACGTCAGCGTGATCGTGTCATCGCCGCCCACAAGGCCGTCGGTGGCTGTTTCCAGCCAGCGTCGCCCGGCCGAATAGGCGCCCGCCCCGGACGGGAGCGCGAGGCCCAGGCGCAACTGCAGATCGCGCAGATGATCCTGCGTCGTGCCCGGAGCGTAGCAGGCCGAAAACCCCTGCGGGTAGACGCGGCACGCGACTCCCTTCCGAGCCGGCGACCGGTCGGCCGCGCCGGGCGCGCCGCCCACCCAACAACCAACGAGCAACAGGGCCAGGCCACCCGCCAACGCCAAACGTCTGCCCACGGTGAACATCGTGCGCCCCTTTTCTGAACAACACCGGGTGCCGATTCCCATACTTCCAGTATGCACCCGGCCTGTCATGGTAGCGGATTGAATCGTCGTCCGCGCTGGAAAATCGACAGTTTTTATGGACACCCGCGTGTCTGAAACAGCCACCCTGGAAGCCGAACCGGTTGCCGTTGCCGCAGTCCCACCGCCCGAGGAAGCCGCGTTCGTCGCCGTCCCGGTGCCGACCCGGCCGCCTGAAACGGCCGAAACCGCTACGCCGCGGGAGTTTACAGAAGCCCCCGACTCGGCCCCGCACGCCGTCATCGAACCGGAATCCCAGCTCAGCAGCGCTGCAGCGCCTGCGGCGGCGCCTCGTATTTCGCGCTTGCCGCGTTTCTCAATCACCGGCCTGTTCTACAACACGGTGGACTACCTGTTGGCCGTGGTCAATGCGCCGTTCGTGAGACTGAAACCGTCCCTGCGTGCCGCCGTCGGCGGCTCGGCCGCTGCGACGATGGCGGTCACCGGCGCCGCGCTGGCCCTTCAGCCGCTCTTTCCGCCACGCGACGCCTACTCGTTCCCGCACGAACAGCGGCTACTGCTGGAGCAGCGCGCGGCTGAGGCGGCCGAGGCCGCAAAGCAGGCCCAAACGCCCGCCGACGGCCACGGAAAACCGGCTGCCGACGCGCACGCCAGCGGGCACAGCAAGCCGGCTGCGGATTCGCATGGCGCTGGACATGCCAAACCCGCCGCCGAAAAGAAGAAAGCAGGGACGCCCGGAAAAGCTGCCGGCCACGCCGCGACCAGCGATGCACACAGTTCGAAGCCGAGCCCGCCCGGCGCGGCCGGCCACGGCGCGCCAGCGGCGGACCCACATGGGAAACCCGCTGCGAAATCGAAACGCCCCGCCGGCAAGCCGAAAAAGGACAGCAAACCTGCTCCGTCCGCACATTGAGCCGTTCGACTTCGGCCCCGCTCAGCCGCCCCGCGAGTCGCAGGAACCGGTCTGCCCGCCCAGCACCTGCTTTCCCGCGACCCAGACGTGGCTCGGCAACGGCGCCGATTCGACAAGGACCGCCGTCGGATCGTCTCCCACGACTGGGAACGCGGCCAAGTCAGCGGCCAAGCCCGGCTTGATCGCGCCCGTGACCGCGGCCAGCCCGAGCGCCCGCGCGGCGTCAACCGTGACGCTCCTCAGCAGCGCCGCCGGTGATTGGTCCGTCAGCCGCTCGCGCCTCAGAAACTGCAGCTCAGCCAGCACGGACAGGTTCTCGTTGCTCGCGGCGCTGTCCGTTCCGATCACGACCGGCACGCCCGCCTGGACCAATCGATCCATCGGATGAGGCGGGTGGCCGAAGTAACGATGCGCTCGCGGGCAGTAGACCACCGTGTGACCCGCGTCGCGCAGCGCCGCGATGTCCGCATCGCTCGCGTAGTTCACGTGTGCCAGCAGCCCCGGCGCGAATCCGCGCACACACTCGGCCAGGAGCTCGCGCGGCTCGCGACGCGGCGACGCCAAGCGCCCGTTTGAAACCAGTTGGTTCAGGATGCGCCCGGCCCCGGCCTGATCGCCGCGCAGGAACGCCTGCTCCTCGCGCGTCTCGGCCCAGTGCATCGTCCACGGCCGTTTGCGCTGCGCCGCGATCTGCACCGCGCCGCGAATCTGCTCCGGCGGAACCGTGTAGGGTGCGTGCGGCGTGATGCCGGCCGTCAGCAGCGCGTCCTCGCGGATTTCGTCAAATGCGGCCCGCAGCTCTTCGACGTTTCGCGGCGGATCGTCCGCGATACTCAGCAGCTCGGCAAAACAGATCTTGCGAATTGGAATGTCGCGCAGCACGCGCCAGTGCAGGTTTCTGCGCGAGATATCACCGACGCAGGTGACGCCCAGGCGAAGCGACTGCCAAGCTCCGTCGCGCACGCCGGCCGACTCGCGCTGCACCTGCCGGGGGGCGGCGCGCAATGGAATAAGCTGCGCGATCCAATCCCAGAACGGCGCCGCGGCGATCTGACCTGCGTAGCACGTCAACTCAAGATGGGTATGCGGATTAACCAGCCCCGGAGTCAGAATCGACTCGCCCAGGTCGAGCGCCTCATCCGACGGCAGCCCCTCAGCCGCCGAACCGACAGCCGTGATCCAGCCGTCCGCGATTTCTACGAATCCATCGCGAATCGGTGGGGAGCTGACCGGAACAACCCACGCGGCGCGGAGAATCACGTCGGCGCGGCGACCGGCGCGGACCGCGGGCGGCCCTGCATGTCTTCAAACCAGCCGCGCCAGTCCGGCCCGATCTGGCCGCTGGCCAGGTACTGCGCCATGGAACGCTCGCAGTCGCAGATGCCCGGCGTGCGGTTGAGCACGTCCATCAGGTGTTCGAGCAGCAGCGGCAGACGCTCGACCGCCTTGCGGGCTCGCTGGCGCTCCACGTCTTCCTCCAGCACGCGGCCAGCCTCAAACGGGCGGAAGTCGCTGCCGTTCTCGGCGTAGCCGGCGATGTAGCAGATGGCTGCGTAGCACATCTGCAGCTCTTTGGCCAGGAAGACCTCGGGCGCGAGCGTGTATCCGATCATTTCGCCGCCGACGATCTCGTACTTGCGGGCTTCGGCGGGCGTCTCGCGCCGCGGGCCTTCGATGCAGACGTACGTGCCGCGCTCGGCGAAGCAGCGACGCTGCTCGCTGAAGGTCGTGCTGAAGGCTTTGCGCAGGCTGGGGCAGAACACCGGCCACTGCCGCACACGGCCGATGCCCTGGCCCTCGAAGAACGTATTGGCGCGGGCGTGCGTCTCGTCGATCAGATCGTCAACGACGACGTACTGCCCAATCTTGTAGTTGTGACTGGTGGCGCGCGACTCACTCCAGGAGACGATCGCCCGCACGCCCAGGTTTTTCAGCGCATAGATATTGGCGCGGTAATTCACGAACGAGGGCGCGAGGTCGTAACCCGTTTCGCCGTGCCGCGACAGGAACAGGAACCCGCCGAAACGCGACTCACAGCGGAAGATCGGCTGCGACAATCCGAAGGGCGTCTTTTGCGGGCCGAGCCGTTCGGCGACAAAGGCGCCCTCCTGCAGGAGGTCGTACGCCGACGTGCCGCCGATGCACGCGAGGGTCCCCTCGGGTCCGCCGGGGTACGCCGAGCCGCCGAGGTTGCCGTTGCCGGGCATTCGCGAACCTCCCAAGCACAATCTGAACGGATTGCGAACCGACGCCGAAAATTGAAGTCGCCGCTAGTATACGGAGCGTTCCAAAAGTCGCAAAGGAAATATTCGGATTGCGATAAGATCGTGTAGGGGAACGGGTTATGAGCGTCGGCCGCCCCGCGGGGACTGCGGGCGTCTCACCCGCTCGCCACGGGGAGCATCGGCGTCTCGCCGGTGCGCACCGGCTGGAAGCCGATGCTCCCCACCCCTCAGGACACCGCTGACGGAGGGTTAGCGCAGAATGAGCAGCAACTGATTCAGCAACTCATTCGCGGTGCTAATGACGCGGCTCGACGCCTGGAAGCCGGTGCTGGACGTGATCAGCCCGATGAACTCGGCCGAGAGGTCCACATTCGACAACTCCAGCGCGCCGCTGATGATCTGGCCGCTGCCAAAGGAGCCGGGCGCGACGATCTGCGGATTGCCCGAGTTCGCCCCGGTCGTGAAGATGTTTTTCGATTCGGCCACCAGCCCGGCGGGGTTCGAGAAACGCGCCATCGCCACCTGCCCCAGCGTCCGGGCCAGGCCGTTGCTGAACGAGCCCGTAATGGTCCCGTCATTCCCGACGGACCAGCCGGTCAGCGTCCCGGGCGGGAAGCCATCCTGCTCGCCGGCGATGACGTTCGAGGTCGCCGTCGAGAGGCCGTTCACACCCGCGAAGTCGAGCGTGAACGCCAGCGGACTCGTGGCCCCCGACGCGCTGCGATCCACCGAAACCTGGTTGCCCGCCACGCTCAGCAGGTTGCCCTGGTTGTCGAATGCCAGCGTGCCGGTGCCCAGCGCCCGCGTCGCCCCGTTGTCCGGCGACTCGGCGTAAAAACGCCACACCGGCCCGGTCGTCGGCGTCGACTCCAGCGCGAACGTCACGTTCACCTGCACCGGCGTGCCAAGCGAGTCGTACACCGTGAACGCGGTATACGCGCCCGAGCCGTTGCCGGCGGCATTCTGCGTGAACTGGAAGGGCACGCCTACCGCCGGGTTGTCGCTGGTGATATCGCCCGCGTCAAGCTCGATGGCGTTGGTCTCGCCGGCGTTGCCGCGGATGACCAGCCGACCGTTCTCAACGGTTACGCCCGGCGTGCCCGGCAACCCGGTTCCGGTCTGAATTCCCAGCCGCGTCTGGAGCCAACTCGCGAAATCGCCCAGCGTGCTGCCGTCTGTTCCAACGACGAACGTCTGCGGCGGAAGCTCGCGCTGCCCCTTGCTGACGCCGCGGACCGTAATGCTGGAGGCGGCGGCAAACAGCGGCGTGGCGGCGGCCGCGCCGGAGCGGAGGTCCGTCAGGGCGGTGGTTGCCGTCGCCGCCGCCCCGCCGCCGGCGACCAGCGGCTGCGTGGCGGACTCGGAGCTCTGCGTGGCGATGGCGCCGGCGGCGCTCAGGTCGCCGTCGATCGTGACGTTGGACGTGGCCCGCGCGATGCTGACCGCGCCGACCGGAATCGTCAGGTCCGCCAGCACGTTCGGCACGACGTTGAAGCTGCCGTCGACGCCGAAGCCCTGCACGAAATCCCCGTTCTGCGTCACGAGCTGATTGGCGGAGTTGAGCGTGAACGAGCCGTCGCGCGTGAAGACCTGCTGGCCGGCGGGACGGCGCAGAATGAACATCCCGTTGCCGTCAATCGCCAGGTCGCTGTTGATGCCGGTGGTTTCGATCGAGCCGTTGCCGCTGTTGCGCGTGGTGGAGGCGACCAGCGTGCCCAGCCCGACCTGCATCGGATTGGTGCCGCCGCTGGTCTCGCTGGGCTGCGTGCCGAGGCTGAAGGACTGCGAGAATTGCGTCGCGAAGAGCGTGCGCGAGCCCTTGAACGCGGTCGTGTTCACGTTGGCGATGTTGTTGCCGATCGTGTCGATCCGCGTCTGGTTGGCGTTCATTCCGCTCAGAGCGGAGTACATGGCGGTGGTGAGGCCCATGCGATCCTCGGCGAAGTAAGAAGTTCGAAGTCAGACGTCAGACGTCAGAAGTCAGAAGTGCGGACGGTCCGAACGCGACGCGCGAGCGAGCGCAAGCCGGTGCGGGCGCTCGCTTGCGCTTCGCGTTCGGATAGTCGTCGCACAGGCACGGTCATCGATCTAGGCTCCAAGCAGCCCGGCCAGAAACGAGCCGGACTTCGGCTTCTGCTGCGCCTTCGGCTTGGCCGCCGCGCTGTCTGGGCCGAGGCCCAAACCCGCCAGCAGCGAATCCGCCTGCTGGGGCGTCGTGATTTTGGTCACGTCCGTCGCGGACACGGTCTGGCCGCTGTCCAGCTCGAGCACCGCGGCGCCGTCGGGGCCGAAGCGCACGCCGGTCACGACGCCGGCCACCTCGGTCTTCGAGCCGTCGGCGCCCGTGACCTGGGCGGTAACGAACTTGCCGATCAGGTCGCTCAGGCCGGCGGTCTTCTGCTGGCGCGAGAGCTTGTCGAGCGTCCTGCTCAGGTCCTTGCTCAGCTCAATGCTGCGAATCTGCGAGACCTGGTTGATCATGTCCTTGGTGGACGACGGCGCCAGCGGGTCCTGCTGCTGAAGTTCCGTAATCATGATCTTGAAAAAATCCTCGCTGCGCATCGCGCCCAGGCCGCGATCGGGCGTCGCGCCGGCCGCCTGAGTTCCGTGCGAGTCAACTGCTGCGGGGGTCATGCGGGTCTCCAAAATGGCGACTCATGCTCTCCGAGCCGCGACCTTTACGAGCCGCGACCTTTCCGAGCCGCGACCGTGAGGGAGCGGCCAACCGTGAGCGCCGGCGCCGGACCGCTCCCTTACGGTCGCGGCTCGGAACCGCGGCTCGGAAGCGCGGCTCGGAAACGCGGCTCACTCGCGGCCGACTTCTCTACGCCAGCACATTCACGTGCGGCGCCGATGTACCGCGCCTCGCCTTCACCGCCGCTCGCACATCGGCCGCCGGCTCAAGTTCAGCCTCCGGCGGCGTGGCGGACGCCATTCGCGCGTGCGATTCCGCCGGCTCGTGCCCCGCGGTCGGGTCGCCTCCTTGCTCGCGACCGCCGGCTTGCTGCTGCGCCTGACCGGCCGAGTCCTGCCATCCGTGGCGGTGTTCGGTCGGCGCCCAGTGCTCGCCGCCGCCTGCAGCCGAGTGGCTCAGCGCTCTGAGCTCCACCTGCTGCAAGTGAATTCCGGCGGCATCGAGACTGCTGCGCAGCGCATCCAGTTCCGAGCGGAGCAATCGGTGTGCCACATCGCTCTGTGATTCGATTCGCAGCGACAGCGCGTCGTTGCGCAAGTCCAATCGCAGGCGGATCATGCCGAGTTCCGGCGGGTCGAGGCGAATCACCGTCGTCGAGCGATTTCGGTCGATCTGCGTCTGCAGCACGCGCACGATCCGCTCGATATTCATGTCGCTTTCGCGCGTCGCAGCCTCCGCCCCGCGCGACGTCGAAGCGTCCGTCGCTCGCAGACGAAGCGCGGCGGGACTGCGATCAAGCGTCGGCCCCGCCGCGCCTGCTGGCGCCGGCGGATGCATCGCCGCGCGGCCGACGGCCGCCGCTGCGGTTGCCTGCGCCCGCGCGACGGGGGAACCGGACGGCAACGGGGCCACTACTGTCGCATCCACCGGCGGCCGTGATATCGGTGCGACCGGCGAAGCCGTTGCTTGTGTGGCGCAATTGAGCTGGTGCGGCTGCGGTCGAGGCGCTCCGCCCATGGATTCCGCGACCGGGCGCGCCGCTGACGCAACCGACGGGCTCGCCTCGCCATTGGCGGACGATTTCACCGCTCCAGTCCGTGGAGCGATCGCCACCTGTTCCGCCGCCGGAGCGTTCGTTTTCTGAATCGTCGTCGAATCCCGCTCGCCGGACGCCGCCTCGGATGGCGTCGCCGACCCGGCGGCTGATTGGCGATCGCGTGCTTGAGCGGCCGCGTCTTGAAGTGCTTTCTGGAACGCCTGCCCGTGCTCCTGCCGGTCGAGCGCGGCCTGGGCGTTCCGCTCCAGTCGCGCCGCGGCCCGCGAGCCGGGCGCCAGCGTGCGTTCCTGTTCGCCGACAATCTGCGAATGCGTCGGCGGCGCGAGGGCCTGTGCGGCCGCGCCGGCCCGCCGCTCGTCGTCGCTGCGCCGTTGGCGGCGGTGTTCGTCCTCGTCTCGTGCGGCGCGCTCATCGGCCGCGGCGCGCGACGACGGCGCGACGCCATCCAGAAACGGAAGGAACCCTGCGCCCGCCGCCTCGCGGCGCGCCCCGGCGGCCAGCGCCGCCACGTGCGACTCGACCATCGGTCAGCCTTACTGTGACTGTCCGCCGTCGGTCTTCCCTGACGTGTCGGCGTATCCCTCAACCCTTGCCAGCCGCAACTGCTCCAGCAGTTCGTGCATGAGCTTCAGCTCATCCGGCGTTTTCATCTGCTCCAGAATCTTCTTCCCCTTCGCGACACTGAGTTTCATGAACAACCGCACTGCGTCCGGCTGGTGGCTGGCCCAGGTGCGCGACAAGTGCTCCTTGGCCAGCCTGGGCGAAAGGCCCGAGACGTATTCGACCTCGCGCAAAAAACCGGCGTCGCTGTCGGCTTCGGTCAGCTTCTTGCGCTGCTGCTGCCAGGAGACCTTCCCCGCCTCGAATTCCTCGGCCTTGGACATCAGCGTTTGCAGGCTCGAATCGAGCAGCCGCTGGCGGGCGGCAATGTCTTGTCGGGCGCGCTCCAGCAGGAGACTCTCTAGCTGGGCGTGCCTGCGTCGCAGATCGACCGTCTCGCCCGGCCGGACGCCATGCGCGTCGGCATGTCCCGCGCTGCGGGCGGCGCCCACCTCGTCGTCCGTCGCATGATCGGCCGGCGCCGAGGCAGGCTGGCTGGTCGAGACTCCGGCCGGTTCGGCTTCGCCGCGAAGGGCCGCGGCCATGTGCTCCAGTCGCTGCGGCGTGAGCTTGCCGGTGGCGACGAGATAGCCGATGACGCCGCCGCCCGCGAGCAGGTTGGCGATGCCGACAACGGCCAGGAGTTGGTAGATCTTTGCCATGCGATTTCAGCGCTGTCGGCATGCGCGGCCGACCGGGGAGTTCAGAGTGGCGAGTAGCGAGTAGCGAGTTGAAGAGTCACGGCGGTCCCTTTCACTTGCTGCTCGCTACTCTGAACTCTGAACTCCGATTCTCACATACAATTGCTGTGCCACTTCGTCGATCGTCGCCTGTTCGCGCCGCTCACGGGCGTCTTGATATTCGCCGTGCCGCCGTTCCCTCAGCTTTTCCAGCGATTTCGTGTCCGTTTGGGCCCTTCGCAGGTCCGTGCGAATCGCCTCCAGCTCCTGAGTCAGCGACTGGCGCAAGATGCGCCGCTGCACGATGGTCTTGCGCAGATGCGCGATCCATGCGCGTCCGCGGGCCAGGTCCGACGGGTCGACGTTTGTCTCGGACTGCCGCCGGCGGAGCGCCTGCTGCTGAGCTTCGATTTCCCGCGACGTGGCGAGGTTGTCGCCATCCACGCGGGCAATCTCGGCGAGCTTCATGCCGAATCGCCGCTTGATCTCCTGCTCGCGCAGGCGACGGACGCGCAGGAGCGTCTCCAGTCTGAATGCGAATCGCCTCATACACTTCACTCCGCGTCACAATCGAAAATCACGAATGGAAAACGGGAAATGAGAAACGGGAGAACGCCGGCCCGGCGGGCCGCTTCCAGTTTCCGGATTTCCGTTTCCCATTTTCCATTTTCCAATTCACCCGCGGCGTCGGCTCGGGACACGAAGACAGGGTCGTCCGACGCTACCTCTTTCCAGCCGCCTGCGTCTTTTCGATCAGCTCACCCAGCGCCAGCAGCGCCGCCACCGATTGCTCATGCGTCTCGTGCGCGTCGCGGTCCTGCGTCAGGAACGCCGTCACGACCTCGCGCGTCTGCACGGCCGTGTCGTAGGCCGCGTTCGTTCCCGGCACGTACGCGCCGATGCTGACCAGGTCCTCGATGTCCTTCCACGTCGCCAGCACCTGCCGCACGCGCCTCGCCGCCCGCGCCTGCGCTTCGCTCTGCACATCCGGCGCCACGCGGCTGATGCTGTTGAGCACGTCAACGGCCGGGTAGTGCCCGCGATTGGCCAACCCGCGCGAGAGCCAGATGTGTCCGTCCAGAATGCCGCGCACCGCGTCGGCCAGCGGCTCGTCGATGTCGTCGCCGTCCACCAGGACCGTGTAGATGCCCGTGATGCTGCCGTGCTGCGTGCGTCCGGCGCGCTCCAGCAGCCACGGCAGCATGGCGTAGACGCTGGGCGGGTAGCCCTTCTGCGTGGGCGGCTCGCCCGCGGCCAGCCCCACTTGCCGCTGGGCCATCGCCATGCGCGTCAGCGAGTCCATCATCAGCAGTACGTTCAGCCCCTGGTCGCGGAAATACTCGGCGATCGCGGTCGCATGCATGCAGGCCCGCACGCGCAGCGCGGCGGCTTCGTCAGACGTGCACACAACCACGACGCTCCGCGCCAGTCCCGCGTCGCCGAGCTGCCCCTCGACGAAGTCGCGCACTTCGCGGCCGCGCTCGCCGATCAGCGCCACCACGTTCACGTCCGCCTGCGTGTGCCGGCACATCATCCCCATCAGCACGCTCTTGCCGACGCCCGTGCCCGCGAAGACGCCCAGCCGCTGCCCGCGGCCGGCCGTCAGCAGCCCGTCGATGGCGCGGATGCCCAGCCCGAGCGGCTCGTCAATGCTGCGCCGCTCCAGCGGACCGGGCGCGGCCCGTGACAGCGGGTAGCGCACGTTCAGCAACGGCGCCGGCCGCCCGTCAAGCGCCCGGCCCTGTCCATCGATGATCCGCCCCAGCAGGTCAAAACCGACCGGAACGCGCAGCGGCCCGGAGCGGCATTCGACGGCGTCGTCCGGCGCGATTCCGGTTGCATGTCCCAGAAACGAAAGCACCGTCTCGCCGCCGCTGAGCGCGACAACCTCCGCGTCGACCGCGCCGTCGCGGCGCGTCTGCACCACGCAGCGCGCTCCGACCGGCGCCGGCAATCCAACTGCCGTCGCCGATAGCCCGCGGCTGGCGCAGATGCGGCCGCGGAGGCGCTCGCTCAGCGCCGAGCGAACCTCGTCGCGCAGCAGCCCGAACAGCGTGTGCGGAGTCGCGCCGCGGGTCACTCGCGCTCCTGGCGCCCGGCGGCGTCGCAGACGAGCAGGTCCGCCAGCCGCTGAAGCTGTGTTTCAAAGGTGGCGTCGATCTCGCCGTCGATCGTGCGAACGATGCATCCGCCGCGCGTCGCTTCCGGACTGACCCCGAAACGCACGTGCTGCAGCCGCTGGACGCCGGCCGCGAACTCCGGCGCAAACTCGGCCAGCAGGGCATGCTCTTCCGGGCAGAGCAGCACTTCGACGTCCGCCGCGTGCCGCACCAGCCCCAGGGCGCAGCGCACGTTTTCGACCGCCGCGTCCGTCGATTGCAGCGCGCTGCTCTTGCAGACGCGCCGCGCGATCTCCAGCGCCAGCTCGATCAGCCCGGTCTCGGCCTCCGCCAGCAGCCGGTGCTTTCGCTGCTCGATGGACTGAATCAGCGTTTGCAGCGTCGCGGCGAGCTGCGCCACGGAAGCGCGCATCTCGCCGAAAACCGCCTGCCGCGCTTCCTGGTGAATCTGTTCGATCCCCGCCGCGCGCCCGTCGGCGACGCCCTGGGCGAAGAGCCGCTCTCGCTGCGCCGCAAACTCGGCCCGCGCCCGCTCCGCGGCTTCTTCCAGGAGCCGGGCCGCGCGGACCCTGGCATCGGCCACGATGCGGTCGGCCTGCGACTCAACGCTCTCAAACGAAAACGCGGAAGCAGCCTTGTACGTTCCGTGTCGCAGAATCCCGGCCATGAGACTCCATTCCGGCCAGTCGGTGTCGGCTTCGGACGAAAGGACACGGTCAAGCGGTCGCGTTCAGCGACTGTCAAACCTCGCACGTCCACCGGCGCGACCGCTTGACCGTGCCACCCGCCGTCGGACTCAGAGGTCCGACGCTACATTCGCTATTCGCTATTCCTGGCTACACCAGCAGGTCCTTTTCTCCTCCCTTACCCTGGATGACGACTTCGCCGGCGTCTTCCAGCCGCCGCACGATATCGACCACCCGCTGCTGCGCGGCCTCGACGTCCGTGACGCGGATCGGTCCCATGAACTCCATCTCTTCGCGGATGAGCTGCGCGGCGCGCTCCGACATGTTCTTGAAGATCTTCTCTTTCAGCTCGTCGCTCGCGGTTCGCAACGCCACCGCGAGCTCGTTGTTGTCCACTTCCTTCAGCACCGCCTGGATGCCCTTGTCGTTCACCAGCCGGATGTCGTCGAACACGAACATCAGCCGCCGAATTTCCTCGACCAGTTGCGGGTCGTCCGTCTCCAGCCCTTCCATGATGTGTTTTTCCGCCGCCCGGCCCGCCAGGTTCAGCACCTCGGCCACGGCGGTGACGCCGCCGACGCGCTCGAAGCGCGCGTGCATCAGTCCCGCCAGGCGTTTCTCCAGTCCGCGCTCGACTTCCTTGATCACTTCGGGGCTGGTCTGATCCATCTTGGCGATGCGCGTCACGACCTCGACCTGCCGGTCCGCCGGCAGCGCGACGAGGATCTCCGCCGCCATGCTGGGCGGCAGGTGCGACAGCACCAGCGCCACGGTCTGCGGATGCTCCTCCTGAAGGAACGTCACCAGGTTCTCTTTGCCGGTTTTCTGCAGAAAGCTGAACGGCTGCTCGTGAACCTGGTGCTCGATCGTCGCGATGATGCGCTTGGCCTCGTCGGTCGGCAGCGTCTTCTGCAACAGCGAGCGGGCCAGGTCCATGCCGCCGCTCTCGGCGTACTGCCGTGCCAGCACCAGGTTATAGAACTCCATGATCACCCCCTGGCGCAGCTCGGGCGAAACGTCGGTCATGCCGGCAATTTCGCGCGACAGCTCCTCCACGCGCTCGCGCGACAACCCCTTCATCAGCGCCGCCGCGGTGTCCTGACTCAGCGCGAGCAGCAGGATGGCGGCCTTTTTCGCGCCGGAAAGCGCGTCCAGCGTTTCGGAACTCGTCCTTTCGCTCAGTCGCATGTCGGCCATCCGCTCTCAGCTTTCAGCAATCGACGTTCAGCGCTTCGCCATCACCGGCGGCTCGATTCCGTCCGGCGTATCCACTGCTCCATCAGCGTCGCCACGCTGGAGGCGTCGCCGGCGGCCACATCCGAGACCTGCTCCAGCATCTTGCGCGTCTGGACGGTGTGCTCGTTGACCTCCTGCGCGACAAGCACACCCTCGGCCGCGGCCGCCTGCCCGGCGACCGGGATGGCCATGGCCGGGGCCGCGTCACCTGCGCCGCCACGGGCCCGCCCGCTGCCCGCGCCGCGGCCGCCGGTGACCGGCGTTCGCCGGCCCGCGGCCGATGCCGCGTCGTCCGCCGCCTGCTTGGCCGCCTCGATCGCTTCCTGCGGCAGGCCCAGCTCGATGCCGAACGAGTCGCCCGTCGCGCTGGAGCGAGCCATGCGCAGCATCAGCCCCAGCGAGAGCAGCGCGAGCAGGCCCAGACCGGCCTGCGGCCCGTAGCGACGGGTCACGTCCAGCGCTGTGTCGAGCGAACTGCCCGCCTGCGGAGGGCCGGCCGATTCCGGTGCGTCGTAGTACCAGCTCACCGCGACCTGATCCTCGTCCTTCGAGTCCTCGGCCGGTTTCAACAGCTTGGCGACCAGCGCCACCACCCGCGATTTCTCCTGATCGAAGATGTCCTGAATCTTCGCCGGCGGCGCCGGATCGGTCCCGGGGTTCAATCGGCGGTAGATGCTCTCCAGATATGAGTACGACAGGTTGATCGCCGCAAAGCTGGACTGAATCTCCCCGCCCGGCGTCGTTTCCGTCGTGTGCGTGAATCCCGTCTGGCTCTGCACGCGATTGGTCGAGCGAATCTGGGTCTCATCCGCGCCGCCGCCGCTGACCGAAACAGCGGTGTTCGGCTCCACCCCCGGCTGGCCGCTGCGCCGCAGGCGGGCCGAGTTCTCCTCGGTAGTCTCGTTGGAGACTTCGACCGGGTCGGTCAGCGTTCGCGATTCCTTCGCGCGGCTGGCCAGGTCGAGCTCGACGCGGACGTTTACGCGCACACGCGGGTCGGCTGCCAGCAATCCGCGGATTTTCTCCTCGATCAGCTTTTCCTGTTTGACGCGCTCGCGGTGCAGCCCGCCGCCGCCCGATTCACCCTGCTCCCAGTCGAGCGCCACCACGCCGCTGCCGTCCACCACCTGCACATTTCGCAGCGGCAGCCCGCGCACGGCCCCGGAGACCGTGCGGGCGGCGGCCAGCGCCAGGTCGCGCGAGACCTGCTCTCCGCTCTTCATGATCAGTGTGACGCTGGCCGACGACAGCGGCGCATCCTTGGTAAACCCGCGCCGCTGCATCCCCATGTCGACGAACACCCGCGCCGCCTTGACGCCGCTGAACTGCCTGAGCACCTGCTCAATCTCGCTCTGCAGCGCCACCGTCCAGCGCCGGTCGTGCTCCGCCTGTGAAATCCAGGGGTTGGATTCCTTCACCAGCGCGTCAAAGCCGGCGCTGGTGTCCGAGGGTAGATTGTCCTGAAGCTGAAGTTGCGCGAGTAGCGCCGGGCGATTCGCCGTGCCGCGCACCAGCACCTGCTGCCCCGAGATGCGGGCCGGCTCGTTCATCAGGTCCAGCCCCGCCTTCACCCGCGCCAGCTCCTGCGCCGACAGCGGCTGGTCCAGCAGCGCGACCATCTCCGGGGCGGCGGCCCATTGCGCCAGCCAGCCGAGCGAACCGGCCACCAGCAGCGCCCCCAGCAGCAGCGCCACTTTCTGCGACGCGCTCATGCCGCGAAGCTGCGCCCCGATGCGCGTCAACAGACCCTGCAGGAAATCCATCCTGGATGCTCCTGACCGTCCCGCCGCCGCCCTCGGTTCCACCGAGTTACGCCGTGGCGGCATTCAACCCCATCGGCCCGCCCGCCGCGCGACCTGACGCCCGAGCGCGGCACCCGCGCGTCCGCGCAACTTCAACGCGCAGGTTGCACCGGCCCCCAAACGCGATCCGAACCGCGACCGGGGGGTGCGGGCTTACCGACTCGAAACTGTGAGCGAGCGGCATTTCCGAGCCGCGACCGTGAGCTAGCGGACCCTGCAAGAACCGCTTGCTCACGCGCGCGGCTCGGACACGCGCGGCTTGGACGCGCGCGGCTCGGACGCGCGCGGCCCGGTTGGTTCACTCACTGGTCTTCGCTTCCCCGTTCAACTCATCCAGCAGCGCCGCCGCCCGTCGCAGGTGGGGGATCACGATCGACCCGCCGACGATCAACCCGACGTTCAGGATTTCCCAGAGCTGATCGTCGGTGGCGCCCAGTTCCTTGCAGCGGATCACGTGATAGGCGATGCAGTCGTCGCAGCGCAGCACCAGCGAGGCCGACAACCCGGCGAACTCCTTGGTCAGGGCGTCCAGTTTCCCGGCTTCATAGGCCTTGGTGTCAAGCGTAAAGAAGCGATTGATGGGCAGATTCTGCTGGGCCAGGATGCGGGCGTTCATCTTCTCGCGGAACGCGCGAAACTCGGACAGGCGCGTGCTCATGCAGTCTCCAGCGTTGAGGGACCATTCCGCGCCAATTCTATCGGGACTCCGGCCGATCCGCGGCTCGCACGCCGGACTGGGCTGACGTCACCCCGCCGCTTGGCGCGGCGGGTTCGGAAAAACCACGACGGCAAGCCGCATCCAGACGCACCCCCGGCGCCGTTGATTGCCCGGCGCATGGCGCCGGCCGTTTTCCTGTCAGAACCCGCGCCCCGGCCGCTACGGCTTGGTGTAACGAAATGGAACCCAAACAGCACACAAAGGAGAATGCGATGAAGGTTCTGAACGCGATCAAGCGGAACGTGACGAAGGTGGCCCTGGGCGCGACGGTCTGCCAGCTCGGACTGATGGGCGGCAACGGCAACAGCGGCGGCATGGGCTGCAACCAGGCGGCCCAGTTGTTCGCCACCGGCATGGAACTCGGCTACCAGGCCCAGACCGGCGACTCGCTCTTTTCGCCGAACACCCAGGGCGACATCTTCGGCGAGAGCTCGTCCGACTCGATCGGTTCGGAATCCGACGACATCAGCGGCTTCGAGGACGCCGGAAGCTGGGGCTTCGATGACGAAAGCCTGTGGGGCTAGGCCTGCAGTAACGCAGTCAGAAGCGGTCGGCGAAACCCGGCTGCCGACCTCCGACGCCGGGCAGCACGCCCGGCGTTGTTCGTTTCGGGGAGCATCGGTTACCAGCCGGTGCGCACCGGCGAGATGCCGACGCTCCCCGGAGAATTATTTGATTCCCGCACGACCATGAAAGCGTATGTGTGGCTGGTCGGAGTCGGGCCAACCCGTATTCGTCGAAAACGCCGTTTTCGGATGCGCGGGCGCCCGCTGCTCCAACATCACGCGAGGCCAACATGTACGCGAGACGCTTGTCGATCGGGCTGGGAGCGCTCCTGCTGACGTCGCCGGCGCTGGGCAGCCTGGTGCTGCCGCACAGCCAGAGCGTTTCCAGCAGCAGCGACCTGTTCTCACTCACCAACACCGGCACGGGCGGGGCGGCGTTCTTCAAGGCCGCCGGTACCACGCAGGAGGCCGTCTTCGGCTGGGCCAATTCGACGACCGGCGCCAACACCGGCGTTTTCGGTCAAACCAGCAGCACCAGCGGGCGCGGCGTTTTGGGCAAAGCCACGGCCACGACCGGCACCTGCTACGGCGTGCGCGGCGAGAGCGTCAGCACCAGCGGGCGCGGCGTGTTCGGGCAGGTGACCACGACCACCGGCGCGTGCTACGGCGTGCGCGGCGACGCGGCCAGCAGCGGCGGCTTTGGCGTATATGGCCGGAATACGGCCGGCAGCGGCGCGACCGGCGGCGTTCGCGGCGAAACGACCAGGCGGACGACGCGGATGCACGCCGCCGGACGACGGCGGGCGCGGCGGCGGAATACGATCCACGCGGCGTGGCTGACTAGCGTCGTTGGTCACGCTGTCCGCATCTTATTTGGGTGGGACGGGCGTCTCGCCCGTCGCATGGGACGGGCGAGACGCCCGTCCCACCCAAATGTTCACAAGCTCAGACGCCCGTCCCACCCATGACGCAACTACTCGATCAGGCTCTTGCCGGTCATTTCCGATGGGGTCGGCAGGTCGAGCATCGCCAGCGCCGTCGGCATCACGTCCGCGAGCCGCCCGCCGCTGCGGAGTTTCTTGCCGCGGAATGCCTCGCCAAACACGTACAGCGGCACGGTGTAAGTCGTGTGCGACGTGTGCGGGCCGCCCGTCGCCGGGTCGATCATCTGTTCGAGATTGCCGTGGTCGGCGGTGACGATCGCGCATCCGCCGGCTTTCTGCACCGCGTCAAGCAGCTTTCCGACGCACTCATCGACGACCTTGCACGCTTTGACCGCCGCCTCGAGCGAACCGGTGTGGCCAACCATGTCGGGATTGGCGAAGTTGACGATCAGCAGGTCGTCGACGCCCGTCGCGAGCCGCTTGAGCATCACGTCCGTCACTTCATAGGCCGACATCTCTGGCTGCAAATCGTAGGTCGCGACCTTGGGCGAATGCACCAGCCCGCGCTCCTCGCCGGGGAACGGCTCCTCGCGATAGTCGTTGAAGAAGAAGGTGACGTGGGCGTACTTCTCCGTCTCGGCGCAGCGGAATTGCCGCAACCCCAGCTCGCTGAGGAACGCCCCGGAGATGTTCGCCATCTTCGGCGGCTTGGGAAACGCGACCCGCACCGGCAGCCCGGCTTCGTACGCGGTCATCGTGACGAACACGACGTCGAGCTTTCGTCCGCGCTCAAAGCCCATCGGCTTGATCTCGCCGGTTTTGTCCTTGCCTTGGTAGGGAAACTCCGGCCGCGTGAACGCCGTCACAAGCTGCCGCGGGCGGTCGCCGCGGAAGTTGTAGAAAATTACCGCGTCGCCATCCGCGATCGTGGCCAGCGGCGTGCGTCCGTCCTCGCTGATGACCGTCGGCGGCACGAACTCGTCGCCCTTCATGTTCGGCTCGGTCGGCCGGGCGTAGTAGCGCTCCAGCGCGGCAAGGGCGCTCGGGGCGGCGTCGCCGGCGCCCTCGGTGAGCATGCGATAGGCCCGCTGCGTCCGCGGCCAGCGGTTGTCGCGGTCCATCG
The DNA here is from genome assembly GCA_007859745.1 of Phycisphaerae bacterium RAS1. Classification (NCBI taxonomy): domain Bacteria; kingdom Pseudomonadati; phylum Planctomycetota; class Phycisphaerae; species Phycisphaerae bacterium RAS1. Next base: position 2,326,720 of record SMLU01000001.1, read on the forward strand.
CCCAGTAGCGCCCGCAAACGCTGGCGATCTGCCCGACGCCGATCTGCCGCAGCTCCGTCTCGATCCGCTTGATGAACCCCGCGCCGCTCGTGGGCGGCGAGTCGCGGCCGTCGGTGAAGCAGTGGACGAAGACCTGCCTGAGCCCGCGCTGCGCGGCGAGCTTCACGCACGCGAACAGGTGCTCCAGGCGCGAGTGCACCCCCTCGTCGCTGGCGAGGCCCATGATGTGCAGCTTGCTGCGGCGACCGAGGCAGTGCTGCACGGCGGCGACCAGCTCGGTGTTGGCGAAGAAGCGCTCGTCCCAGATGGCGCGCGAGATGCGGACCGATTCCTGATCGACGATCCGCCCGGCGCCGATGTTCTGATGCCCGACTTCGCTGTTGCCCATCGTTCCCTCGGGCAGGCCGACGTCGAGGCCGCTGGTGGCGATCAGCGTGAACGGCCAATTCGCCCGCAGCATCGCATCGACGGGGGGGTTGGCGACCTTCACCGCGTTGGCGTGGTCCCACTCCGGATGAGGATTTTCGCCCCAGCCGTCGCGGATGATGACGACGCAGGGGCGGTTCTTCACGGTCACATCAGCCATCTATTTCGCCTCCGCCTGGCGCTCCAGGCCACTGCGCAGCCTACCGCCGACTCGCGGGAAAGCAACGCGGGGCGAAGGCGGACAGGGCGACGACGGGGGCGTCGGCGTAGCACACTCGGGAAAAGTCGTTGGGCGCCGGGTGACACCGGCGTTTTGTCCGCCAGTGCGATCGCCGGCGCGTCGCCGGTGCGGCCCCCGTCAGAACGCGAAGCGCAAGGGAGCGCTCGAGCGCTCATCCCTGGTGCGATCCCTTCTCGCACCTCGTGCGCGTTTGCGCGGCGCGGCGCTGGACAGCGCCGCGCCGAGCACGCTATCATTCCCTTCGGTTTCGGCGTAGTGGAGCACAAGGTCATGGATGACGCAGCGGTTCTCACGGATCGAGTCGAGTTACTCCCTGTCTACGACTTCTCTGAACCGACCGAATCCGATCCCGCGCGTTACGAACCAGCCGCGGCACCCGAGCCGGCGCCCCTGAGGCTCGTGACGCCGGATGAGCACCCCATCGACAGCGAGCCGGCGGCGCCCGCGGCGGCCGCGGCCGACGCTCCTTCCGCGCGGCAGATCATCGAAGCCATGCTGTTTTCGTCCGACGCGCCGCTCAGCGCCGCCAGGCTGGCGGATTTCCTGGACGGCACGCCGGTCCGCGTGGTGCATGGGCTGATCGATGAACTCAACGCCACGTACGCCGCCAGCGGCCTGTCGTTTCGCATTCAGGAAATCGCCGGCGGCTACCGCATGCTCACGCTGCCCGATTTCCAGCCGTGGGTGGCGCGGCTGAACAAGCACCGCAGCCAGACCAGGCTGACCGGCGCGGCGCTCGAAGCGCTCTCGATTGTCGCCTACAAGCAGCCGATCATCCGGGCCGAGGTCGAGGCGATCCGCGGCGTGGCGTGCGGCGAAGTGCTCAACCGCCTGCGCGAGATGGGACTGGTGAAAATCGCCGGCCGAGCCGAGATCGTCGGACGCCCGCTGCTCTACGCGACCACCAGGAAATTCCTCGACCTGTTCGGCCTGGCGGATCTGAACGATCTTCCCCCCATGGAAGCGCTGACGCTCAAGCGCGCTCCGGCAGTTGCGCCGCCGCTGCCGATGACGCCGGCGACGGATAATGCCGCCGTCGAGACGCAGCCGGCGGCACGCGCGGCGGCGGTTTCCTAGAGGTCATCCCAGAGCCGACTTTTCAATCCGAGCCGCGCGCGTAAGCAAGCGGTTCTTCAGACTCCGCTCCCTCACGGTCGCGGCTCGGAAAGAGCTGCCTCTCGCATAGCTAATAAAATGGTCCCACCGAACTCAGGTCCCCATCCCCCAACCGCATTTCCCGCAGGTCGCGCGGCTATACTAATAGCAGCTATCCCGTAATCGTCGTTTTGATCCGAGCCGCGCGCGTACGCGAGCGGGTTTCAGGTCTCCGCTTCCTTACGGTCGCGGCTCGGACAATTATCGGCGAAGGGCCGATCGACCTTCGCGCTGGAGTTGTCGATGTTCAGCCGCTCGCTGCCCGCCCTTGGGGCGGGTTTGCTCATGTTTGCGGGGTGTCCGGCGTATGCGGACGTGATATACGTCGACGCCGACGCCACCGGAACGGGCGACGGATCGTCATGGCTAAACGCGCTCACCTCCTTGCCGGCCGCGCTCGATCTGGCCGACGCCGGTGATGAGTTGTGGGTGGCCGCCGGCATCTACAGGCCGGCCGCGGGTTCCCGCGATGCGACCATCCGGCTCAAGACCGGCGTAGCGATCTATGGCGGCTTCGCGGGCGCTGAGACGCAGATCGTGCAGCGCGACGTTGGGGCGAACCTGACGCTGATCAGCGGAGACATGAACGGCGACGACGACGCCGACTGGTCGAATCGCGGCGAGAACTGCTACCAGGTGGTGACGGCCCTGAACGTGGACGACACCGCCGTGCTGGACGGGTTCACGGTTCGCGGCGGATACGCGGACGGGCCGTTCTTCGGGGCGGATCCGGCCAGCCGCGACCAGGGCAGCGCCGTGAACATCTACTTCGCGCGGCCGGTCATCCGCAACTGCACGTTCGAGGACAACTGGGCCGTCAATCACGGAACGATCAATGACCACGGCGGGGCGTACATCTCGAACTGCGTCTTTCGCAACAACTTCGCCGTCAGCCACGGCGCCGGGCTGTACATCCATCATGACGTCGAGACGGAGGCGGCCGGCTGCCTGTTCGACGGCAACGTGACCCCGGGCAACGGCGGCGGGGCCTACACGCAGAGCATGCACGGCGCGATGATCCGCGACTGTAAGTTCATCCATAACGGCGCCACGCTCGGCGGCGGGCTGTACAACCACCTGCAAAGCTCCACGATGGTGGTCGGCTGCGAGTTCATCGGCAATGTCGCGGCTCTCGGCGGCGGCGGGCTGTACGCCGATGACGCCAGTCCGATGGTGATGGACTGCTACTTCTCAAGCAACAGCGCCGGCGTGGACGTGGAGGGCGGCGGCGGCGGTCAGGGCGGCTCGGGCGGCGGCGGGCTGTGGGCCAACGGCGGCCAGGCGCGCATCATGAACTGCCAGTTTCAGAACAACGTCGCCTCGTTTGGCGCCGGCGTCTATCACATCAGCGGCAGCACGGCCATCCACGAGAACTGCCGCTTTGTCGGCAACGAGGCGCACGAGGGCGCCGGAGCGTATGCGCTGATCAGCGATGTGACCATTCGCGACAGCGTCTTTCTCGACAATTTCGTCAACACCACCGGGGATTTCCCGGTCGGCGGCGGAATGTCGGCCTACCTGGCCAACGTGCTGGTCGAAGGCTGCACCTTCATCGGCAACAGCGCCCACGTCGGCGGCGGCGGCCTCTACCTCGAGGGGCTGACGCCCGCGATTCTGAACTGCAAGTTTTTCGCCAACCGCGCCGTCGGCGGGTCGCTCTGCTGCGGGATGAACAGCTTTGGCGCCGGCATTCTCAACGGCTACTTCACCGAGCCGATCATCGCCGGCTGCGCGTTCGTCGGAAACGTGGGCGACATCGGCGGGGCGATCGCGAATTTCAACTTCGTCGTCGCGCAGATCGCCAACTGCACCATGATCGGAAATCAGGCCGCGGTCGGGCCGGCGGTGTCGAGCGCAGGACCGAACACGACCGCGATCTCGAACAGCATCGTCACGTCCCATGCGCCCGCGGCGCTCGCCGGACCGGGTCTCGACGTGCGCTACTCGTGCGTTCCGGGCGGATTCGCGGGCGACGGGAACATCGACGCCGTCCCCGTCTTCTTCGAAGCTCCTGCTCCCGGCTCAGACGGCGCCTGGGACAGCGCCGACTTCTTCGGCGACCTGCGCTTGCGGCCGGGGTCGGCCTGCATTGACGCCGGGTCGAACGCCCTCACGCCGACGATGCTGACGCACGATCTGAACGGGGCCGAGCGGTTCATCGACGACGTCGGCGCACCCGACGCCGGCGCCGGTGACGCGCCACTGGTCGATATCGGCGCACTCGAGTTTCTGGGCGCCAGCCACCTGCCGGGCGATCTGTCGTGCGACGGCTACCTCACCAGTCTTGATCTCGGTGCGTTCGTGCTCGCCCTTGCCGACCCCGCCGGATACGAGGCCCAGTATTCCTGGTGCTCGCGAACCGCCGCCGACCTCAACGGCGACGGCAACGTTGATATTCTCGACATCAACCCGTTCGTCACGCTCCTCACTGGCCGCTAGACAAGATACTGCGCCCTCGCGCCCGGCGCCCTACTTATTCGCCTCAATCACCTGCTTCAGCTCCGCCGACGGCTCAATCACCGGGCGCTTCTCGACCACCATCTGCCCATCCGCCCCCTTGCGGACCAGCAGGTTGAATTGCCCCCATTCCTTCGTCTTCTCCGGAAAGTCGTCGCGAAAATGCGCCCCGCGGCTCTCTTTCCGCTCGATCGCCGCCCGCGTGATCGCCTCCGACACGGTCAGCATGTGCGGCAAGTCCAGCGCCGTGTGCCAGCCGGGGTTGTACTGGCGATTGTCCGCACAGCCGACCGCCAAGGCGCGGTGCTTCATGTGCTGCAAGCCTTCGAGCGCCTGCGCCATTTCCTCTTCCGTGCGGACAATGCCCACCAGCCGCTGCATCATCTCCTGCAGTTCGTGCTGCAACGCGAACGGGTTGATGCCGTGCACGCCGTGGTTGAACGGCTCCAGCGCGATCTTCGCGGCCGCGTCGGCGGATGGCTCCGTGACAGTGGTCGCGCCGTTCTCCTTCGCGAACTTCGCTGCGAACTCGCCGGCGCGCTTGCCGAAGACGATCAGGTCGGAAAGCGAATTGCCGCCCAGCCGGTTCGCCCCGTGCAGCCCCGCCGCCACTTCGCCCGCGGCGAACAACCCCGGCACAGTTGACATCTGCGTGTCCGCATCCACGCGTACGCCGCCCATCATGTAGTGCGTCGTCGGACCGACCTCCATCGGCTCCTTGGTGATGTCGAGGTCGGCAAGCTGCTTGAACTGATGGTACATGCTCGGCAGCTTCTTCTTGATGTGCTCGGCGGCGTTGGGCATTTTCTCCTTGATCCACGCAATGTCGAGAAACACGCCGCCGTGCGGACTGCCGCGGCCGGCCTTCACCTCGCGGTTGATGCAGCGGGCGACGTGGTCGCGCGTCAGCAGCTCGGCCGGACGGCGGGCGTTGCGGTCGCCCTGCGTATAGCGCCAGCCCTCCTCCTCGTTGTCGGCGGTCTGCGTGCGGTAGTTGTCGGGAATGTCGTCGAACATGAAGCGCCGACCCTGATTGTTTCGCAGGACGCCGCCTTCGCCGCGGACGCCTTCAGTGACGAGAATGCCGCGGACGCTCGGCGGCCAGACCATGCCGGTCGGGTGAAACTGGACGAATTCCATGTCGAGCAGGTCGGCCCCGGCGTGATAGGCGAGCGAATGGCCGTCGCCGGTGCCTTCCCAACTGTTGCTGGTGATCTGGAAGGAGCGGCCGATGCCGCCGGTAGCGATGACGACGGCGCGGGCCTTGAAGAGCTTGAAGTAGCCGCGGTCGCGGTCATAGGCGAACGCCCCGGCGACGCGCGGGCCGTCCTTGAGCAGGGAGACGACCGTGGTCTCCATGTGGAACGTGATGCCCTGGTGGATGCCGTGGTCCTGGAGCGTGCGGATCATCTCCAGGCCGGTGCGGTCGCCGACGTGGGCCAGGCGCGGGTACTTGTGGCCGCCGAAGTTGCGTTGCAGGATGCGGCCGTCCTTGGTGCGGTCGAAGAGCGCGCCCCATTTCTCCAGCTCGAGCACGCGGGCGGGCGATTCCTTGGCGTGCAGCTCGGCCATGCGCGGGTTGTTGACGTACTGCCCGCCGCGCATGGTGTCGGCGAAGTGCACCTGCCAGCCGTCGCGGTCATCGACATTGGCCAGGGCCGCGGCGACGCCGCCTTCGGCCATGACGGTGTGGGCCTTGCCGAGCAGGGACTTGCAGACGCAGCCGACTTTGACGCCGGCGGCGGAGGCTTCGATAGCGGCACGCAGGCCGGCCCCGCCGGCGCCGATGATGAGGACGTCGTAGTCGTAGGTCTGGTATTCAGCCATTAGCGCCTCGGTAGTGCGTGAGCTCGGTTGACCTGGCGTACCAGAGCAAAGACGCCCGGGCAGTGCCAATTCTCTGACGTAATGCAAATCCGCTTTGCCGTGTTCGCGTCTGTTAAGTCTGCCCAGTAGAACCAGAACGCATTCACTCGCTTGGCAGGCGGAGGCTCAGCATCCTCGCCAAACCAATCATTGGTTGCGTCCGGAATCTTGTCGGGCTTCAGTCCTGGTGCGTAGCGCGTCGAGTACTTCGCTCTTACGAAACAGAGCGCCAACCGTGTGCCCAACCGCTGGTCTCCGACACAAAACTGTCTCGCAGCCGCGTCAAGCCTCTGATTCGGGTACTTTTCCCACGACGTTGCTGGATTCAGGTAGCACTGTTTTGACTCGACTTCCAACTCAGCGCGATCCGGGGAGAGTAACCAAAGATCACGTCTTCGTCCGGCGTGCCGCGACTTGTTCTCAATCGGATACTCCGTAGATACGAGCATTCCCGCGACCGACGCCGCAGCAGCAAGATCGGAAAGGCAGGTGCGCTCTCCGTACCACCAAGGTACATCGTCGGTGGCTCGCATGTATCGATCGTAGTACTCGAAGAGCCGATCGAAGCAGAAATCAAGTGGAGAAAGCCAGTTCGGTATCCTACTGTTGTTTCCGTCGGCGATTGCGACACCGCTCCAGCCAAAGCACCTGCGCTTTGGCTCACACTTCCAACCAGGGAGACTGAACTTGAACTCCATCCGCATCGACCTCCGGTTCGACGCTAGGGTGTGTCCTTGTCGGCCGATGGGACGTCGAGCAACACAATGAGCTCCGGCAGGCTTTCCGTCACAACTTGCCATAGAATATCGGCATCGATGTTCATGTAGTCATGCACGATGCGGTGTCGCATTCCGACGATTCGTCGCCACGGAATTGCCGGATACCGCAGCCGCGTGACCTCGGAAACCTTGCTCGCCGCTTCACCGATGATCTGCACCCAGTGCGCGAGCACGATTCGAAGATCCTCCTCGGCGTCGTACAGGGCGCGCGACTTTCCTGCAACTCGGTCGACGGCCTTTCTGGCCGTCTCCAACATGTGGCCAATATAGACGTTGTCGTCATGCTGCATGCGACCCCTCGTACTGAACAACCGCCGATCCAAGCACGCGCTCGCGCAAGCGCTTGTCCAGGTAGCGCGGATTGACGATATCCACGCGCCGGCCGCCGAAGAGGGCGGACAGCTCGTCGCCGAGATCGACGATCTCCCATCCCGGCGTGCGGCCCGGCTCGAAGCGGATCAGGACGTCCACGTCGCTATCGGGGCCGAAGTCGTCGCGCAGGACCGAGCCGAAGAGCGACAGTTCGGCGATATGCCAGCGGCGGCACAGCGCGGCCAGCGCGGCGTGGTCGATCGGGATGCGCGGTTGCGATGTCATGAGGGCGATTCTCGCGTCGACGCGGACGCACGTCGAGCGGAAGAGGTGGGCGATGCTACGGTTATGAAAGCGAAGGTGGTTCGCTGCCGCGTTCTGATTATCGCCGCCACGCTGAGCCGCTGCGATTTGTTCCTAGAGTCGAAACAGGACATAGTCCGTCCACACCCCCATCGAGCACATCCGCACGTACACATCGCTGAATCCCACCGAAAACAGGCTCAGCCACGCGAAGCGCATGTGCCTCGCATTGAGGCAGCTCACGCCGCCATACAGCTTCGCCCGCACCGGGTGCCGGGAGAGCTGGTCGATCCCGCCGCCGATCAGGTGCCGCAGCGAGTGGCAGCCGAACGTGTACGACGCGAGCAGCACGACGTTCAGCGCCAGCACCAGCGTGCCGACGCCGACGCCCAGCCGCGCCCTTCCCGTCGCCGCATCGGTGAACCACAGCGCGTGATACACGTCGGTGATCAGAATTACGATGAAGAGGATCGCCAGATACAGGAAGTAGCGGTGCAGGTTCTGAAGAATGAGCGGGAAACTGTTCTCGCCCCAGTACGTGCCTCGCGGCTCGCCGACGGCGCAGCTCGGCGGGTCCATCCAGAACGCCTTGTAATACGCCCCGCGGTAGTAGTAACAGGTGAATCGAAATCCGCCCGGCGCCCAGAGGATCAGCAGCGCCGGCGACACCGCCAGCCATGTCGGCCACCACGTCGGCCGCTGGCCCAGAATCGCGTGGCCGGAGTTGACGCCCGGCGTATCGAAGAGCAGCGGCGAGTAGAAGGGCGAGAGGTAGTGCGCCCCGTTGCCGGCGTAGTGATAGTGGCTGCCCTGAAAGGCGGCCCAGGTCGAGTAGACGATAAACGCGCCCAGGCCCAGCACGGTGAGAACCTGCGGCAGCCACCAGGCGTCGCGGCGCGAGGTCTGCATGAAACGGATTTGCTTGAGCGGGATGCCGAGTTGGCTCATTCAGCGGCTCCGATGGTCTCTGCACGGTGCGAGAAGGGATTCTCGCACCAGCCCTGATTCTCGCACCAGCCCGCTTCTGGGGGACCGGCCTCCGGCCGCTCTTTTTTCGCGCGACCACGTGCGGCTGAGACCGGCCGGAGGCCGGTCCCCCAGGCGCTGAGCGGCCGGTATAGTAGCAATTCCTATGGCACTCAACAGCGGGCCGCTGCGCGATACAAACGAGCTGAGCGAGGCGACGCGAATCGTCGCCGACGTCTTCAACTTCAGCGCGGAGCGCTGCCGGGCGTATTTCGACTCCGCGAGGCACGAGAACATCCGCGTCGTCCGCGATGGTCAGCGCGTCGTCGGCAGCATGGCCAGCCTGCCGGTCGGGCAGTACTTCGGCGGGCGCTCGGTGCCGATGGCCGGCATCGCCGCGGTGGCCATCGCGCCGCCGGACCGCTCGAGCGGCGCGGCGAGCACGATGCTGCGGACGGAACTCGCGCGGCTGAACGCCGTCTCCTGGCCGCTTTCATGCCTCTATCCGGCCACAATCCCGATCTACCGAAAAGCGGGCTACGAGCTGGCGGGAGCGCAGTTCGAGACGCGGCTGGCGGGCAAACAGATCGACGGGCAGGACCGCGCGCTCACCGTGCGCGACTATCAGCCGGGCGACCAGCCGGCGCTCGAGGCGCTCTATCGCGACATGGCGCGGCGAACAAATGGCAACATCGATCGCGACGCGTTCTTCTGGAGCCGCGTCCGATCCTGGCGCGGCGACCCGACGCAGGGATTCGTGATCTGCAGCGGCGGCGCGATCGAGGGATACATCTTCTATCTGAAGCGGCCTGGGGCCGGGCTGTTCACCGGCTACGTGCTGCAGGTCGTCGACCTGGCCTTCTCCACACCGGCGGCGGCTCGTCGCATCCTGTCCTTCCTCGCCGATCATCGCTCGATGGTCGAGACGGTTTTCTGGTTCGGCTCGCCGAATGAAGCGCTGCTGCTGCACACGCGCGAGCAGCCGGCCAAGCCGGCGCTGCGCGATCACTGGATGCTCCGCATCACGCACGTCGCCGCGGCGCTGGAGCAGCGCGGCTACGCGCCCGGTCTCAGCGGCGAGCTGCATCTGGATGTGGCTGACGACGTACTGCCGGACAACGGTGGGCGATTCACGCTGGTCGTGGAAGACGGGCGGGCGGCCGTATCCCGAGGCGGGCGCGGGAGCATGCGCATCGACGTGCGCGGGCTGGCCTCGATGTACTCGGGCTACTACACGCCGCACGAGCTGAAGCTGCGCGGCTACGTCGATGCTGACGACTCATCGATGAGTGTGGCGGCGGCGATGTTCGGCGGCTCGACGCCCTGGATGCGCGATGGCTTCTGACGCGGCGATCGGGATCGACATCGGCGGAACGTCCATCCGCGCCGGGCTGGTGGATCGCGAGGGGCGGATTCTGGCGACTGCTAAATCCCCAACGCCAGCGGGCGGAGAGCCGCGGGCGCTAGCCGAGGCGTTGCGGAAGCTGGCGGCGGAGGTCACGCCGCTGCGCGGCGAGCATGCGATCGGCGTGGCGCTGCCGGGGCTGCGCGACGAATCGGACACGCTGGTTCGGGCCGTCAACCTGCCGAAGCTGGAGGGGACGGCGCTGCCGGCGTTCTTCAAATCCTGCCTGGGTCGCGACGTGCGGATCGAGACGGATGTGATTGCGGCGGGCCTGGCGCAGTGGCGCTGCGCGGCCGAAAAGGACGGAGCGCGCGCCGCGCGGCTCCTGTACCTGTCGCTCGGCACCGGCGTCGGCGGCTGCGTGCTGATCGACGGCCGGCCGCTGCGGCACACGCACGGCGGCGCCGGCAGCCTGGGCCACGTCGTCGTCGATACGGCCGATGACGCGCCGCGTTGCCGCTGCGGCGGCCAGGGGTGCCTCGAGGCGCTGGCCGGCGGCTGGGCGCTTGAAGAGCACGCCACGCCTGAGGCACGGCGGCTGATCGCGCTGCGCACCGCGATCACGAACTTCGCGGCCCTCTTCGCGCCGACGCTTATCCTCCTCGGCGGCGGCGTCATCGAGCGCCGTCGCACCTGGATCGACGCCGTGCGCGCGTTGTTCACTGCGCCGTCGCAAGTGTTGGGTGATCCGATCCCTATGATCGAACCCGCCCCGCTTCCGGCGGATGACGCCGGCGTCATCGGGGCGGCGTGGGAGGGCAGAAGTCAGAAGTAAGAAGTCAGAAGTCAGAACGCGAAGCGCAAGCGAGCGCGTTGGTCGATTTCGGGCGCCATGCCCCCCCCCACCCGCGCGTCATGCGTTGGTCAGAAAGGCAAGTACGCGCTTCCGAGCGTCCAACAGCGATCGCTCGCAGTTGCCAGCAGACGGGTTGATCATGTGCGGTATACCGGGGGCTGCGGTCAAGTCCTGGTGAACGAACATATCGAATGAGTCATTGGCAGCTATGAGGCCGGTATAGCCAGAGAGCAGGGAGTCCCGCAATTCGTCGGCCAGTAGCGAGAGAAGACCTTCTGCTATCAGCCGATCGAACTGCGTGGTACGAAATCGCGTCGGAAACGGCGGATTTGACGTTGCCCGTTTGCATACAGCCAAATTGAAATCCAATTCATCGACAAACGCCTGCAACGGTCCAATATCGGCGGCAGGTACTTTCTCCAGCAAGGAAGGCCGCTCGGCGCATATCTTGAGCCGCTGTTGCTTATGTAGCTGCAGTCCTCCGGTTGGAACTTGCGCCCGCGTGGATGTAGATCATTGTAATGGTGAATCTCGGCGTGACAGTTGAAACAGACAGGGATCGCGTTTTCGATCTTATCAGTCCCGCCTTTCGCTCGCTTCACTATGTGGTCAAGCTCCATCTTGACGCCGCATCGCGCCTGACAAACGCAGCAGCACCGCATGCCTTGTGCGAGCAACTTCGCAGCCTGTTTCCATTTGAAACCACCGCTACGTCCCATCGAGAATCAACCTCGCGCCTACAGAATTGTCGAAGGCGGCGGGTGGGATGGCTGCGGCCGTTGGCAGCCATGCTGTCGCCGGTCCCGGTACGCTCTCACGCCACGACAAATACCGTGCTCGCCAGCAGCCGCGAGCATGCCACACTGAATCCCCAACGGCTAATAGTCGGTGCCGCACTCACCGGTCACAGACCGGTGCCACAGACCACCGGTTGGAAACCGGTGCCACAGAAACGGAAAGCGGCCGACTCGGAGGTCGGCCGCTACGCGCGTCATTCGCTATTCGACATTCGAGATTGGGCACTCGCCGTGCAAACCGGAGGTGTGCACTCCCCGGCCGATGGCGGCCGGGCTACATCAATGCATGTGGCCGGCGTGGCCGCCGGCGTTGTCGTCCTTCTTTTCCTTGATCTCGCTCACGACCGCGTCGGTCGTCAGCAGCAGCCCGGCGACGCTGGCCGCGTTCTGCAATGCGACCCGCTCAACCTTCAGCGGAACAATGACGCCCATCTTCATCAGGTCGCCATACTCATCCGTCAGCGCGTTGTAGCCAAACGTGCCTTTGCCTTCGAGCACCTTCTGACAGACGATCGAGCCGTCCAGGCCGGCGTTTTCGGCGATCATCTTGATCGGGGCGCGCAGCGTGCGGCGGATGATGTCCACGCCGGTCTTCTGGTCGCCTTTGGCTTTCTTGGCGATGGCGTCGAGCGCTTCGTCGCAGCGCAGCACCGACGCGCCGCCGCCGGGGAGAATGCCTTCTTCGACCGCCGCCCGGCAGGCGTGCAGGGCGTCTTCGACGCGGGCCTTCTTTTCCTTCATTTCGACTTCGGTGGCCGCGCCGACGTTGATCTGCGCCACGCCGCCGGAGAGCTTGGCGAGGCGCTCTTCGAGCTTCTCGCGGTCGTAGTCGCTGGTGGTGCGGTCGATTTCGTTCTTGATGGCCTCGATGCGGCCCTTGACGGCCTTCATGTCGCCGGAGCCTTCGATCAGCGTGCAGTTGTCCTTGTCGACAATGACGCGCTTGGCGCGGCCGAGCTGCGACAGGTCTAGCTTTTCAAGCGTGATGCCCAGGTCTTCAAAGACGGGCTGAGCGCCGGTGGTGATCGCAATGTCTTCGAGCATGGCCTTGCGGCGGTCGCCAAAGCCGGGGGCCTTCACCGCGCAGCACTGGAGAATGCCGCGGAGTTTGTTGAGCACGAGCGTGGCGAGGGCTTCGCCTTCGACGTCTTCGCAAATGACCAGCAGCGGTCGGCCGGCCTTGGCGATCTTTTCCAGCAGCGGCAGGAAGTCCTTCACGCCGCCGATTTTCTTCTCGTGGACGAGGATGAACGGATTGTCGAGCACGCACTCCATTGATTCGGGCTTGGTGACGAAGTGGGGAGAGATGTAGCCCTTGTCGAACTGCATGCCTTCGACGAGATCGACCGTCGTCTCGATGCTCTTGCCTTCCTCGACGGTGATGACGCCGTCCTTACCGACCTTGTCCATCGCGTCGGCGATCTTATCGCCGATCTCGCGATCCTGGTTGGCGGCGCACATGCCGACCTGGGCGATGTGCTCCTTGCCCTTGGTGGGGACGGCCAGCTTCTTGAGCTGCTCGACGACCGCCTCAACCGCCAGGTCGATGCCGCGCTTCAGATCCATCGCGCTGGCGCCGGCGGCGAGGTTCTTGAGACCTTCGTCAAAGATGGCTTCGGCGTAAATGGTCGCGGTGGTGGTGCCGTCGCCGGCGTCCTTGGAGGTCTTCTGGGCGACTTCCTTCACCATCTGGGCGCCCATGTTCTCATACGAATCCTCGAGCTCGATCTCCTTGGCGACGGTGACGCCGTCCTTGGTGACCGTGGGCGAGCCGAAGGACTTCTCGATGACGACGTTTCTGCCGCGGGGGCCGAGCGTGACCTTGACGGCCTTGGCGAGCTGACGAACGCCGCGGCGGATGGCCTCGCGGGCTTCCATGTCATAGGCGATTTGCTTTGCAGCCATCGGACTTCTCTCCTAAGCGGCGGGCGCGGCGGCCCGCGAGACGTAGTTGCCGGCGGCAGGCGCTGGCCGGCCGCGACTGTTGGTTTTGAGCACGGATCGAAGGGCCAGGCGGCCGGCGGAAGCGCGGATACGCACTGTGCCCGCATTGGAAGGTACAAGCTGCGTGCCGCGCGACGGGCGTGCGGCGTTTTGTTGGTAAATTGTTGTTTATTGGAGACTTATACGCGGCGCGGCAGATCTCGGCACCGGGTCAGCCCGGGTGCTGCTGTCAACTTGGCAGGCAGAGTGGGCAATGAACGGCTTGTAGCATCGGACCTCTGTGTCCGACGACGGTTTTGGCGTCGGACGCAGAGGTCCGACGCTACGGCGGTGTAGGGTCCGCTGTGCGGACCGTTTCGGCGATGGGCGCCACGCAGGCCGGGGGCGTCAACCCGCCGCTTGGCGCGGCGGGTTCGGACAGGCATGCCGGCGGAAAACTTCTAGTAGCGCGACACGCGCGGGTCGATCTCGACCGACCAGGCGTCTATCCCGCCCATCATGCTCATCGCCTTGGCGAACCCCTGCTGTTGGAGCAGTGCCGCCCCGGCCAGGCTGCGCTTGCCGTGGTGGCAGAAGAGGACGATCTCGTCTTCCGGACTGAGCTGATTGAGCCGCTGCGACAATTGGCCCAGCGGGATGTGCGCGGCGCCCTCGATCCGGCAGAGCGCCAGCTCGTCGTGCTCGCGGACATCCAGCAGCACGAGCTTGTCGCCGCGCTTCAAACGGTCGGCCACTTCGCGGGCGCGGACCTGCGGGACGATCATGCGCCGCTCACCGCCGCCGATCCGCGGGCCCGGTCGAGACCGACCTTCAGATGCATGCGGAACGAATCGAGCACCTTCGCAAAACGCGGCGAGTTGCGTGCCGGCGTGAAGCCGAAGCGCTCGGCGTCGCGCGGGGCCTGGATCTTGGCCATGCGTTTCCAGCCCTGGTTCATGCCGTGCACGAAGAGCGCGGTGGTCAGCGAGCGGGTGCGGAAGAACGTGCGGACGGCGCGCTTGATGACCCAGCTTTCCTTGGCCGCCGCGTGCCGCAGCTCGTAAATCGCTTCGTCCAGCTCGCGCGGGGACATGTTCTTGGGCTGGTAGACGGTCTCGGTGAACGTGTAGCGCTCCCAGTCGGCCGGGTAATTGGTCGCCAGCAGCCGGCCCTCCGCCTTGTAGCGGTCGAACATCTTCGTATCGGGCAGGGGCGTGAGGTTGGTGACTTGAATGATGTCCACGCCCAGCCGGACGGCGGCCAGGGCGGTGTCGGCCACGGTTTCGGGCGTGTCCTGGTCGGCGCCGACGATGAAGCCGCCGAAGATGGCGATGCCCGCCTTGTGAAACGCGTTCACGAGCTGCTGGTAGCGCGGCAGGTTGTTGCGGTTGACGCCCTTGTGGTATTCCTTGAGCGACTGGGCGTTGAACGTCTCGAAGCCGATCAGCATGCCGCGGCAGCCGGCGCGGTAAGCCAGCTTCAGCCCCTCCGGGTCATCGCCCATGTTGATCGTGGTCTGGCTGAACCAGAGCCGCTTCTTACCGTGCTTGATGATCGCCCGCAGCAGCTCCTTAGCCCATTCGGCGTGCTTCGGACCGACGCCGAAGAAGTTGTCATCCACGACGAAGGCGAAACCCTTGGGGGTCTGGTTCCATTCCGCGATCAGGGCGCCGATATCGCGGCGGCGGATCGGGGCGCCGTTGAATTTCGTGACCGAGCAGTATTCGCAGCCGACCGGGCAGCCGCGCGAGGTCTGAATCGCGGAGACGGTGTACTCGCCGTTGATCGGCCTCAGCGTTTGGTCGGCGATGCCGATGTGCGGTCGCTCGATGTCGGGAAAGCCGGCGGCCTTGTACATCGGCTTGAGACTGCCCGAGGCGGCGTCTTCGATGATGCCGGGCCAGATATCGTCGCACTCGCCGATGGCGACGGAATCGACGTAATCGATGACCTCTTCCGGAACGGCCGAGGCGTGCGGACCGCCCATGATGACCGGGATGCCTTGCTTGCGGCAGTGGGCGGCGATCTGGTAGGCGCGCGTGGCGCCGCTGGAATACGAGGTAATGCCCACCAGGTCGTAGCGCCCGCGCGTCAGGTAAGGCTCGGTCGACTCGGCGCCGAAGCACTCGTCGATGATGTCGACCGTATGCGGCGCGGGGACCCGCTTGGCCAGCACCTGCAGGCCGAGCTGCGGAATGTAGCTGCCGACGGTGTGGTAGCCCTGGTTCCGGCGGGTGACCGGGTTGATGAGCACAATTCGCAAGTCGCGTCTCCGAAAAACGGATCGCTTTCGTCGCAATCATGATGCGCCGGCGCAAGACCGCGCGGCCGGCGCTGAGGCTGCCATTGCAGGCGGCGGGATTATAGCAGGTCGGGCGGCCGGGGGCGCTACCGGCGTTGACGTGGTTGAGGTGGGTGCCGGGCAAGTTTGACGGTTGGTGCGATGGGCGCCATGTCATGGCACCCATCGCACCAACCGTCAAGCTTGCCCAATACCATCCGGCCCCATCGGGTTGACGCCTCCAATCGCACCGGCGACATTGCCGCGCGTGCCAGCGTCTGCTCCTGCCGCCGACTCCTTCCGCAACCGCCGCGTCACGGTGATGGGACTGGGCCGATTCGGCGGCGGCGTGGGCGTGGCGCGCTGGCTGGTTGGCCAGGGGGCGAAGGTCACCATCAGCGACAAGGAGTCGCCTGAGTCGCTGGCCAAGTCGGTCGCACAGCTCGGCGATCTGGATGTCTCGCTGCATCTGGGCGGACACGCAGAGGCGGATTTCCGTCAGACCGATCTCGTCGTGGTCAATCCCGCCGTCCCCGATACGTCGCCATTTCTGGCCGCCGCGCGCGACGCCCGCGTGCCGGTGACCACCGAGATCAACCTGTTTGTACAGCGCTGCCGCGGCCGCACCGTGGGCGTCACCGGCAGCGTCGGCAAGAGCACGATCGCCGCCATGACCGCACACGTGCTGGAGCGCGCCGCGGCCGCCCGGCGTGTCTGGCTGGGCGGCAATATCGGCCGCTCGCTGCTCGACGCGTTGCCCGAGATCGATGAGCGCGACGTGGTCGTGCTGGAGCTGTCGAGTTTTCAGCTTCAGCGCAGTCCGGCGGTCGGCTGGAGCCCGCACGTGGCGGTGATCAGCAACGTGACGCCCAACCATCTCGACTGGCACGGCACATTCGCCGCCTACCTCGCGGCCAAACTCAACATCGTGCGCTTTCAGGACCCGGCCCGCGACGCGATCGTCATCGAGGACGCGCCCGAGCTGCGCCAGAACTTCGATCTGCTCTTCGGCGACGTGGCGGGCGTGTGGCGCTACGGCGTGGACGGCGCGGCGGCCCCGCAGGCCGTTCTGCAGAGCACATCCGCGGTGGACTGCGACGACCGCCGGCTGCGCTGGGACGGCGTCGAGTTGAGCGTCCCGGGCCGGCACAACCGGGTGAACGCGGCGGCGGCGCTGACGGCGGCGCACGTGCTTGGAGCGGATTCGCAGCAAGCGGTTGAAGCGATCAAGACGTTCGCCGCGCTGCCGCATCGTTTGCAGCGCGTCGCGACCGTGGCCGGCGTGACGTGGTTCGACGACTCGAAGAGCACCACGCCCGAAGCGGCGATCACGGCGATGAACGCCATCGACGGGCCGCTGCTCCTGATTCTCGGCGGATATGACAAAAAGAGCGACCTGACGCCGGTCGCACAGCTCGCCGCCCGCCGGGCGCGCTTCGCCGCCTGCATCGGCCAGACGGGTGAGGCGCTGGTGCAGGCCGTGCAAGCCGCGGGAGGCCAGGCCGAGTATTGCGGCGACTTGCCGCGGGCGGTCGTGGAGTGCCGGCGTCGCGCATGCCCGGGCGACGCCGTGCTGCTCTCTCCGGCGTGTGCCTCGTGGGGGCAGTTCGAGGATTACCGGGCGCGGGGGGAGCTGTTCGCGCGTCTGGCCAAGGGATCGGCGGTCGATTGACGAACGCCGTCCGATCCGAGGTGCCCATCCACTGACTCTGACTCGGAACGGGCCAACGGCCGCGGCGCTGGAGCTTGGGAGACCGTCCGTTCTGCTGAAGGCCTTCGCACGCATTTCGGACACCCGACTCCAGGACATCCAGCGGTTCTTGATGCTTGATAGTGCGTGCCAATGCACCCACCACGGCGGAATCTCTGATCGAAACGGCCCCGAAGTTCATGCCTGCCATTTCCGGTTGTGCCCCGCCGGGCGGCGGCCCATGATATTCGCATGCTTCGCCTCGTTCCCGTTCGGATCCTGATCGTCGACGACGACGAGTCCGTCCGCCGCAGGCTCGTCGGCTGGCTGAGCGAGGCCGCGTATGACGTGGCCGCGTACGACCGCGTCGAGCCAGCGCAGCGCTACCTGCTGGAATGCGCCTGCCAGATCACGCTCTTGGACCTGCGCATGCCCGACTGCGACCCGCCGGCTGTGATCGCCGCGCTGCGCGGCGCCGCCCCGCGGACGCGCGTGATCGGCCTGGCGGCGTTTCCCGAGGCGCCGCAACTGATCGGGGCGGTCCGCGCCGGGATGCGCGACGTGCTGGAAAAACCGGTGCAGCAGGCTGCGCTCTTGGCGGCGATCGAGCGGCAACTGGCCGAGAGCGGCGTCAGCGTCCGCAGCGAGGAAGAGCTGAGCCGGCACGTGGGCCGCAGGCTGCGAGCGGCACGGGCGGCCGTCAGCCGCACGCAGGCGGAGGTGGCCGAAGCCTCCGGGCTGAGCGTGGCGGCGCTGTCGCAGGCGGAGCTGGGGAAGATCACGATGACCACCTGGACGCTGGCGCGCGTGTGTGCGGCCCTGGATATCCCGCTCTCGCGCGTTTTCGAAAACGGCCAAACCTGACGTGCCCATCACCCGCCTCATTGTTCCGCTGGTGCATGCCGATCCGCCGCTGGAGACTCAGGCCGCCGCGGCGCTGGCGGCCGGGGCCGACCTGGTCGAGCTGCGCGTCGATTGCATCGGCGACGCCGACGCGGTCGAACGCCTGCTGAGGCGCACGCCGGGCGGCCGGTTTGTGCTCACGATCCGCAGCTCGCCCGAGGGCGGGCTGTGGGACGGCGATGATGCGGAGCGCGTGGCGTTGTTCGAGCGGCTGGGCTTGCTGCGGCCGGGACTGGTGGATGTCGAGCTGGCGACGTGGCTGCGCTCCAGCAATCTCCGCCAGAAGATCGAGTTGGTGGCCGGCGCCGGCGGCTCCTCGCGGGACGCGGCCCCCGCTGCGGGCGAGCTGAATCGCCCGCGGGACCTGCTGATTCTGTCACATCACGACTTTCGGCAGACGCCCGCGGATCTCGACGCCTTGTTCGACCGCCTGCGGGCGGAGCGGTCGGACGTGATCAAGGCGGCGCTGCGCTGCGGCGACGCGCGCGACGCCTGCCGAATCCTGCTCGCGCTGCGCCGCACCGCGGCCTGGCGCCCGACGATCGCGCTGGGCATGGGCGAGGCGGGGTTGCTGACGCGTGTGCTGGGGCCGAAATTTGGGGCTTTCGGCGTGTTTGCGGCGCTGGACGCGGGCGGCGAATCAGCGCCGGGGCAGCCGACCATCGATGAGCTGCGGCGGCTGCGCTGGGGAGCGATCGGGCCGCGGACGCGCGTGTACGGCGTCATCGGCTGGCCGGTCGGGCATTCGCGCAGCCCGGCGCTGCACAACGCCGCGATGGCCGCCGACGGAATCGACGGCGTGTACGTGCCGCTGCCGGTGCAGCCGAGCGAGGCGGCCTTCACGGCGTTCATGGATCTAGCGGCGTCGCATCCCGAGCTGGATTTCACGGGCTTCAGCGTCACGATTCCGCACAAGGAGCACGCGCTGCGCTGGCTGCGCGCGCGCGGCGCGCCGCTCGGCGAATGGGCGGTCCGCTGCGGGGCGGCCAATACGCTGGCGCTGAAGGGCGGCCGCTGGACGGGCGACAACACGGACGCCCCCGCGGTTCTCGACGTACTGGATGTGGCCGCCGTTCTCGCGGGTCCGCAAACGCGGGCGCTGGTTCTGGGCGCCGGCGGCGTGGCGCGGGCAGTCGTTGCGGCGCTGGCGTCGCGCGGGGCGCGTTTGACGATCAGCAATCGCACGGCAGAGCGGGCCAGCGCGCTGGCGGCGGAGTTTGGCGCGGACGTTCTTGCATGGGATGGGCGCGCCGCCGCCAGCGCCGATCTGATCGTGAACTGCACCAGCGTCGGCATGCAGCCGGGAGTTGCAGAGTCGCCGCTTCCGGCCGGCTCAATTCGCGCCGCTCAGACCGTGTTTGACACGGTCTACGCGCCCCGCGAAACGCGCCTGCTGCGCGAAGCGGCGGCGACGGGTGCGAAGATCATCCGCGGCGACGCGCTCTTCCTCGCCCAGGCCCGGCGACAATACGAAATCTGGCACGAGCGAACGGCGTCGTTCGGCGGTGCATGATTCAGGGCGCAGCAACGACGTTCACATCAATGGTCTTCGTAACGAACACGTTCAAGTCGTTGACGGCAACCAGCGTCAGTGTGACCGTTCCGGTCGTTTCCGGTGCGTAGATGATGAACCGCCCGTCGCCGGAGTAGCTTTCGTCCCGAACCAGAAATTCGCCGCTTCGGGGCGACTGCGCCCATTGCCGCCGCTTGCCAAGCGGCTTGCCCTCGAAGTCCGACAGTGAGATGGTGACGTGCCCATCGGCGCTCGGCAGCATCCCGCCTCGCTTGACGAGAAACCGCACCTGGCCAATGTCGCCCAGGCCGCGAATCTCCGGCTGAATGGGGACGTAGTTGAAGTTGCGCCGGTCAACGGACGCCGTGAGCGATGCTGGAAATCCAGCGCTTTCGATACGGGGCGTGTCGGAGAAGGCGCCGAGCGGCGCCGTCTCGCGGTCATTGCGGATTTCGTCCAGGATTTCGGTCATCCAACTGATTACCAGGGGGCGCGGCCCGTCGAACGCGATCACGAGGTTTCGCTCGCGTAGAATCACCGCGCCCTCGCTGCCGCTCGGGTTCTGCGCCCACCACACGCCATCCGCCGCCGGAACGTCCGCCGGCCGAGTCATGGTGCCGACGGATCGACTCTGAGCCTGAAAGTCGAACGACTCCCGGGCGGCGCTGAGCGTCGGGTGGACGCCAACGAGGATGTCTGGTGGGTCCAGACAGCGATCCCCGAGCTTCGTAAAGCAGTACTCCACGCCATGGTGACCAAGCGCCGTGCTCTTTGCGCTTCTGTTAAGCCGGGTGAGGAGGCGATCCTGGCGCAAACCTGTATAAAGATCGTCCCCCACGGCCGTGGCGGGGACAGAAGCAAGCAGGACGCTCCACAAAGCCATGCGGGAAACGGACATGCGGCGTCTCCTTGCGATCGCGGTTAGTGAGGGCAAGTCCAATCGTAGATTCGTTCTGGCGGCGCTGCGGGGCCGCTTAGAATACTCGGTACGTGCAGCGCTTCCCCGGCCGCCGGCGGCCAGTGGGGCTGCCCTTGAGCGTCCACCGAGAATGCCGTCCCCGACTCGAGGATGCCGAGCGGCCCCGTCGCGCCGTAGGACGGGTCGCAGAGGACACCGGAAAGCTCGGCGCGCGTAAGGCAGTGAAAACTGAAGTGAGGGTTTAGCTCGTTTCCATCGTGAGCGGGGCGCTCTACTTGGAACGTAGCGTTCCACCCGCGATAATTGTAGATATCGCGCCGCAGCGTATCGGAGCCACTCCAGTAGTAGCGCGTGAATGCGTCAATTCCGCCACAGCTCAGGAGATACGTTAGCAGTCTAGCGTGGGCGCTGCATTGACCTTGCTCGAGACGGTAGAGACTCAGAATGTGGCCGGACGGGTCCCGTCGCATTGGATTGTATTTGATGTCACTATCCACCCCTATCGTGCAGCGGGCTGCGATCTCTGAATACGACTGCGCACCATTCGCGTACCCGGCGACCTTGTCTACGGCCTCATCGTACCTGATCGCGCCGAACAACTGATGGGGCCAACGGTCGACCATGATCCACCACTGCGACGGCGTCGCCTGGGCAAACGGCGACCAGATTTCGCCGTCCATGGACTCGTCCAGCACCACCCAACGCTGAAGCAAGCCGACCGCCGGCGCCGGCAGCGGCGCTGCCGTCGCCAGTTCAAGCGTCGCGCGATCCTGAGGCGGGGCCCCAAGCAGAAAGACCAACTGTCCTTCCGCGACTACGGCCGCACCAACACGCGCCCGAATTCGAAGAACCGCATCGCGTGTGCATGCGCCTTCCGGCGGTTGAATCGCGACCTTGATCGTCAAACCGATTGCGTCATAGATGCTCGATACGCAGGGAAACTGCGGCTCGGCGCCAAGTCCGAAATGCCACGAGTCTCCGAACTCACCCGGCTGGGCGTCGTCGCCGCTCGGCCAGCGACTCAGCGAGACCACGGGAAGTCGAAGCCCCTCCAGACAGACATGGTATCTGCACCCAAGTGCCCCGCCGCCTCCGCCCCCGTCTCCGTCCCCTTCGGAATCATCGTCATCATCGTTGGGATCGCCGTCGCCATCCATGTCATCATCGTTCTCGTTGGCGATCCCGTCGTTGTCCATATCCGGGTCGTCCCAGTTGGGCAGGCCGTCCGCGTCGATGTCGCCGTCGTGGGCGTCGTCTATTCCGTCGCCATCCATGTCGTCATCGTCTGCATTGGTTGCGCCGTCTCCGTCCATGTCCGGGTCAAGCGTGTTAGGAATCCCGTCGCCATCGATATCGGGATCAAGCCCGTTTGAGAGTCCGTCACCATCCATGTCTTCGTCGAGGTAGTTCGGAATCCCGTCGCCGTCCATGTCCGAATCGAGGTGGTTGGGAATGCCATCGCCGTCGATGTCGTCGTCCTGACCGTTCGGGTCACCGTCGTCGTCGGTGTCGTCATCAACGTGGTTGGGTTTGCCATCGTTGTCGATGTCGTCGTCGCAGGCGTTGCCCTTGCCGTCGTTGTCCGTGTCAATCTGGCCCGGGTTGGCCACGCCAGGACAATTGTCGTCGCCGTTCAGGATGCCATCGCCATCGTCATCGTCGGCCGGCGGCGGAGCACAGAACGGGACGTCGCTCAGCAGACAGCAAATCAACTTGCGAAGCCAACCCCAGACGCCGCCGAAGTCCGGGTCGCCGCCGCCCGCCCCGGCCGGCCCCATCAACTGCCCCAGTCCGGCCACGCCATCAGCGTGGTACAGCAAATCCCAGGTTGTGCCGGGCGCCGGCGCTCCATTGGCCGAAATCCAGTCGGCCACCGCCAAACCAAACGAAGGATCGCGCTGGAATGTCGGCTCGAGATCGGCGCCCCAGTCGTTCTCCAGGGCCGCGGCGCCCGTTGTCTCGTCGATCGCCACCCACAAACTCACGCCGCCTTCCGGCTCGCGGCAAATCACAAACGCTCCGTACTGGCCGTCGATGCGCGTCACGCCGGTCGAGTAGCCGACAATCATGGTCGCCTGGGTCAGCGGATCCGCGACGACGGAGTGCTTGAAACCCGGGACCGCCGGTCCAAGAACCAGGTCGCCCAGGCAGTCAATGACATCCGTGGCCGCGGCGGGCGTTGCGCAAACCAACATGGTCAGTATGGTCGCTGTCGCGGTGCGGTGCGGTGCGGTGCGGTGCGGTGCGCCATGTGCTTCCCCTTTGTTCTGATTATCCTACCGATGCGCCTCGCCGGATTCAACCGCGACGGACGAGATTAGGACGTGCTGGCCAGGTTTGGGTGCCATGGCAGCGTCGGTTCAAACCTCACCAGTGCCGACCAAGAAGCACAGAAGACGGCGGCGGCCGGTCTCGGGCAGGTGCACGGAGTGGCATGTGACGATCGAGGACTTTCGCCGGCTGGCGCTTGCGCTGCCCGCGGTGACGGAAGGTGAGCACATGGCCCACCCCGACTTCCGCGTCGGCAAGAAAATATTCGCCACGCTCCAGCCTGAAAAGAAACTCGGCATGGTAAAGCTTGCCGTCGTCGAGCAGCGCGAGTTCGTCGCCGCCGCTCCGACGGTCTTTTCGCCGGTGCCCGGCGGTTGGGGCCGCCGCGGCGCGACCTACGTGCGGCTGAAATCAGCCCGAAAAGCCGTCGTGCTGCGGGCGCTGCGGGCCGCTTGGAGAAACGCGGCCCCCAAGTCGCTGCTGGCTCAATTGGAAGCGGAGATGTAAGAGCATCCCGTAACCGCCGTTTCCTTTCCGAGCCGCGCGCGTAAGCAAGCGGTTCTTGAGCCCCCGCAAACAAGAAACCGCTCCCTCACGGTCGCGGCTCGGAAATGCCGAGGTTTGTCGCGCCGTCGGACGCGGAGGTCCGACGCCGCGAGCAGACGCGGAGGTTCGATGCTACGGGC
The DNA here is from genome assembly GCA_007859745.1 of Phycisphaerae bacterium RAS1. Classification (NCBI taxonomy): domain Bacteria; kingdom Pseudomonadati; phylum Planctomycetota; class Phycisphaerae; species Phycisphaerae bacterium RAS1. Next base: position 2,350,409 of record SMLU01000001.1, read on the forward strand.
AGCCGCCCGCCAGGATGCATTGCACGAACGCGTTGATGTCGAGCACGTTCACGCCGCCGTCCTGATTCACGTCGGTCGCGCAGAGCCGGTCGCAGCAGGGGTGCGCCGCGCCGTAGGCGGCCGGGTCGATCAGGGCCTGCACGAAGTCGTTGATGTCGAGCACATCGACGGCGCCGTCGCAGTTCGCGTCGCCGCGGCTGAACGCCTCGCAGTTGTCGCCGGGTACGCCGAGCAGTTGAAACGCGTGCAGCCGGTTAGTGCTGATCGGGTCGCCGTCATCCACGATTCCGAGCAGCGCCCGCCCGCCGCCGGCCAACGGCGGGCCGAGGCACAGCCCTTCCAGGTTGTTCGCCCCGCCGGACCAGAGCAGCGTCTTGCCGGCGGGGGTGTACGACGCGCCCATCAGTCCGGCCAGCCCCGACACGTCCGTCACGCCGCCGAGGCTGACGGCATAGATGCGGCTGCGAAACGGCGGAAATGCGCTGGCTAGCGAGCGCTCCAGCGCCAGGAGCGTGTCATCCGGCAGGAGAACCAGCTCCGTCAGGCCCACGCCGCCGCTCGTGATCGCGCCGCCGTGCATGGCGTCCGTGACGTAGGCGAACTGCCCGGCCGCGGACCATGACCATGGTGCGCCGGCGTCGAGGCGCAGGAGTCGCACGACCGTGCCTGCGGTCGGACTGGAAACGTCTCCGTCGACGGTCAGCGCCTGTTCGTTCGCGGTCCAGATCACGCCGCAGGCGGTCGAGAGCGTCACCGACTCGAAGCCCATATTTGAGCGGCGATTGGCGAAGACGGCCGGCGCCGGGATGGTCTGGACCAGCGCGCCGTCGGCGAGACTGAATTCGAGGATGCTCGGGTCGCCCTCTTCGGAGAGCAGGACGGTATTGCGATAGGGCCCGGTCCAGGCGATGCCCTCGAAATCGCGCGTCTGCGAAAGCGACAGTCCGCCGTTGAAAACGGCCGACGCGATCGAGCCGTCGGGGTTCAGAGTTGCATCCAGAAACACGAGTTTGTTTGAATTGTCCATGACGGCGATATAGGCCGTGCCGCCGGCGTGCGTGACGCCGCTGAGCCCGGCAACAGTGAAGGACTGGCCGAACTGATCGGTCGTGGTGGCAGCCAGCGCCACGTTGTTTCGCGCGACAATACTGAGCGTGCCGGCGCGGCTGCTGTGGGCCAGCGCGAAAGGTAGCAGCAAACACGGGATTCGCCGGATCAGGTTCATCGTTGGATCGTAACAAAGCTGCGATCGCGCAAACAACAGAATTCAGCGGCGCTGCTTGCGATCGCGCAGAAGCTGCGCCAGGGCTTGCCTACGGGAGCCGCGCGCGGGGTTTCGTGCTGGGGGTGGAACGGGCATCTTGCCCGCTCCGGGCCGCGCTAGGACGGGCGAGACGCCCGTCCCACCCAAATGTCCTCAGGCTCGGAGACCGGTCGCCCAGCGTTCCCACGGCGGCGCGGGACTTCGCCGATATTCAATACGAGTATGTCCCGCTGCACCAACCAGTCGAGCTTCGCCGCGCCCCGGGCTGCATCGGACAGCGTCAAGGCCCTCATTCTCGCGGTGATAGTCCTTTCATCGGCACGGACAGCCCCCGCCAGCCAGCCGCCGCACCTCGCGCCGGCGGCCGACTCGGGGATCGCACCGCCGCAGCAGATCATCAAGCGGTTTGATTTCAACGAGCGTTCGCTGGGCAACTACGAAGCGCTGCCGATGTACTGGGAGCGGCTCTCCGGCCCGGGGTTGCCGCGCTACTCCGAGGGCCGTTTCGACGACGCGCTGGGCCACGAGGCGCCGCCGTCGTTTGTGTTTTCGCTCAAGGGCGGGAACATCTGCTACGAGTATCGCGGCGACGACCTGCGCATCGTTCCGAACTCGGACTACGACATCTCGGCCTACGTGCGGTTCGAAGACATCAGCTTGGCGCGGGCCTTCATCGGCTGCTTTCTGGTTGACCAGGACGGTCAGCAGATCGAGGGGAGCCAGCGCATCAGCGCCCTCGAGCCGCGCCCGCACGAACGGCGCGCGGCCCGTGGCGGCGACGCGCCCCGCCGCGGCGGTCCGAGCGCCGATCCGCTTCAGGCGGATTCCACCGCCGACGCCGAACCGACTTCCGCGGAAGTGGACGACGGCGGCTGGGTCGCTCTGCACATTCAAGTCCCGAGCGATTACGCCGGCGCCGCGGCGATCCGCCTGCAGCTCTGGGTGGTTCAGCCGCAGGTCTGGCAGGCGCGGCCCGAGGCTGCGGTGGACGCGATCTTCCGTCAGGACGTGCGCGGCAAGGTCTGGTTCGACGACATTGAGCTGCGTCGTCGGCCGCGCGTTCGGCTCGGCTTCTCGCGTCCGGGGAATTTCGCGGAAGAGGGCGAGCCGGCCGCACTGACGCTTTCGGTGCAGGAGAACCTCGGGGGCGGTGCATTCGCGGAGCTGGCGGTTACGGACGCGGGCGGAGGGACGGCGTACTCGACCTCGCTTGCGGTGCCGGCGGCGGAGAACTCGGCCCTGGAAGCGCCGCTGCCGGAGCTGCCGCCGGGGCTATACGAGGCGTCCTCGCTGCTGCGCGTTCGCGGGCGGGAGCTTCAGCAACGACGCATTCAGTTCGCGATCCTGCCGGAGTTGGGAGCGGAGGCGGGGCGATCTCCGGCATTGGGGATTGACCTGGGCACCGCGGGAGCGCCGGACGTGGCCGGCGCCGCAGCCCTGACCGCCGCCATCGGGTGCGGCTCCGTGAAGCTCACGACGCTGGCCCCGGCGCAGGAGCCGACTCCGACGCAGGTGGAAGAGCTCCGCCACACACGCGACTTGCTGCGGGCGCTGGCTATCCGCCGCATTGAAGGCGTCGGCGTCATCGCCGTTCCCGACGGCGGCGACCCGCGCCGCACCGCCGCGCGCGACTACCTGAGCGACATCGGCTCGGCCGGCGAGCGTTTCGGGCGGCTGATGTCCTACTTCGGCGGATCGGTGCCGATCTGGCAGCTCGGCAGCGAACCGGTGGAGTTGACGTCGGGCGGCGGGTGGGACGCGGCCACCGTGGCCCGCGTGCGGCGCGAGATGGAGCGATTCATCAGCCTGCCGGAACTGGTCGTCCCGGCCAGCGTTTTCGACGCCGCGCACAAGGCGAATCAGCTTCACGAGATTCTCGGTTCGCCGGGCGGTGACGAACCGGGCGCGGCGGGCGGCCTGCCTTCCGGCGTTCACCATTCGGTCTGGGCCCCGGCTGGAATCCCGGCGCGAAGTCTCGCCTGGCAGCTCGCGTTTCTTCAGAGCGCAGACTCAAGCCAGTCCGTCAGCGACGGCGAACTCACTCCAGGCGCGGCGGGCGATGTCTGGTTGCGCATCGACCCGGATCGCAGCGAGTTGCTCAGCACCGAGGCGCGCGAGATCGACCTCGCCAGGCGAATCGTGGTTGCGGCCTGCCTGTCGCCGACGAGACTCTACGTTCCGGCGCCGTTTGCGTGCAGCGACGGCGGCGGCCTGCCGGCGTGGGCGCCGAGCGAAGAAATCTTCGTCGTTCGCACGTTGTATCACTACCTGGGCGGCAAACGCGCCGTCCGGGCGCTGCGGCTCGGGCCCGAGAGTGTCGGGGTTGTGTTCGCCGGCAAGACGGAGCAATGCCTGATCGCCTGGACGTGGACTGCCGGGCAGCCGGTCGAGTGCGACATCCTGGTCGGCCCGGCCGCCGCCGCAGTCGACGCGCGCGGGCAGCGGCAGTCGCTGGCGGTCGGCGAGGGCGCCGTTCGGGCGACGCTGACGCAGATGCCGCTGATCATCACCGACGTCAACTTGCCGCTGATGTTGATGCGTTCGGAGTGCCGATTGTCGCCGCAGTACATCGAGCTGCATGTTCCGACAACCGAGCCGGTGCTGGCGCTGCGCAATACTTTCGACGCCGCCATTTCAGGGCGGCTGGACATCACGCCGCCGCCGGAATGGACGCTGCCGCAGACCGGGCATGAGTTCCAGCTCGGCCCGGGCGAGACCTTTGAACGGGCGCTGCCGCTGATGCTTCCCTCGCGGAAGCTGGCGACGCAGGAGTTCGTGGATGTCCGCGTGAATGTGAAAGCGCCGACCGCGGCGACGCTGAAGATGCGTTTTCCGCTGACGCTGGGGCTGCGCGATGTGCAGCTCGACGCCCAGGCGCAGTGGAGCGGCGACGACCTGGTCGTTCGCCAGTCGTTTCGCAACCTGTCATCCGCCACGGTCAGCTTCACCAGCTACTGCCAGGCGGCGGGCCGCCCGCGCGCGGAGGGCGCGTTCCTGAACGTCCCGGCCGGCGAGTTGCGCGAGCAGATTTACCAGTTCAACGACGCTCGCTCGCTATCGGGGTCAGTCCTGGCGCTGGGTATTCAGGAAGTTCGCGGCCAGCGTGTGCTTGATCAGCTTGTGGACGTGCCCTGAGTCGGGAACAATACTCAAGTTGTTGATTGCCGGGCGCGACGCCGACGGCTGTTTCGTCGCCGCGCTTGGGAAGAGGCCGTGGTGGCGCGATCGACGTGCGCCAAGGCGCCGGCAAGCGAGGAAGCATGATCGCTTTACCCGTTCACAAATCGCCCGACGATTCCAGCGGAGGCGCGGAGCGCAGCAAGAGCGGCGGCTGCGGCTCGTGCGGCAGCGGTGGGGGAAGTTGCGGCGAGGGACTGGAGAAGGTCTATCCGACGACGGCGGTGCGCTACGGCGCGATGAACTGGATCGGCGAGTTTCGCTACCAGCCCAAAGCGGTGTTCCGCTGCGGGGCCAAGGTGGTGATCGAGACGGAGCGCGGAATGGAGCTGGGCCAGCAGGTCAGCCTGTTCTGCAACGGCTGCAGCAAGCAGGTGACGCGCGAGCAGATTCAGACCTACGTGAAGAACAGCGGCCCCGAGTTCTACCAGCTCAGCAGCGGCCGCGTCGTCCGCGAGGCCACCTCCGCCGACCAGGATGAGCAGGCGCACCTCGACGCCCATCGCCCGGAGTACATCGCGCACTGCGCGCTGCTGGCGGCGCAGCTCAACCTGGAGATGAAGATCGTCACGGCCGAGTCGCTCCTGGGCGGCGATCGGATTGTCTTCTATTTCCGCTCAGACCAGCGCGTCGACTTCCGCCAGTTGGTGCGCGAGCTCGCGCGCCACCATCGCACGCGGATCGAAATGCGGCAGGTCGGGGCCCGCGACGAGGCCCGGCTGGTGGCCGACTACGAAATCTGCGGGCGCGAGTGCTGCTGCAAGAACTTCCTGAAGAAGCTGCGGCCGGTGAACATGAAGATGGCCAAGGTGCAGAAATCGACGCTTGATCCGAGCAAGGTCTCGGGCCGCTGCGGGCGGCTGCGCTGCTGCCTGCGCTACGAGCACGAGGGCTACGAGGCGCTGATGGCCAAGCTGCCGCCGATGAATGCGCGCGTGCAGACGGAGTACGGCGAGGCGGTGGTCATCGATCGCCAGATTCTCACGCAGCTTCTGCTGGTGCGGACGCTCGACAACCGTGACATGGCGTTGCCGGTGGAAGAGGTCCGCGTCCTGACGGCGCCGCCGCCCGGGCAGGACGATCACGAGCACGACGAGCACGACGGCGACCTGCCGCCCCCGTCTCCGCGTGACGCCGGGCCCAGCCGCCCGCCGCTGCCGCGTCCGCCGGCGCCGCCGCAGTCTGAGTCCGATTCGTCGCCGGAGCCGGGCGGCCCGCCGCCCGCGGATTCCGGTCCGCCGCGTCGCTCGCGGCGGCGTCGTCGCCGCGGGCCGCGCCCGGGTGGCCCGCCGGGGCCTCGCGGAAGCGGCCCGGATGCCGGCCCTGGACCGGCCGAGCCAGACCCCTCGTCATGACGCCCGAGCAGATCGAGCTTGCCGAACGAATTGAGCGCGCCATCCGCGCGGACGGCCGGTACCCCCCGGAGGCCTACGAATTCCTGCACCGCGGCCTCGATCTGGCGGCGCGGCTGGTTCACGGCGACCAGCCGGTCGAGGGGAAAGCGCGGCACGTCACCGGCCAGCAGCTCAGCGAAGCGCTGCGCGTGCTGGCGATCGAAAGCTGGGGACCGCTGGCGCGCGACGTCTTCGCGCGCTGGAACATCCACTCCACCCGCGATTTCGGCGAGATGGTGTATTTCATGATCTCGCAGCAGGTCATGGGCCGGCAGGACAGCGATCGCATCGAAGATTTTGACGACGTGTACCCGTTCGAGACGGCCTTCGCGGATTATGAGATTCGCTTCGGCGAGGAAGACCACTCGGAACGGCACACGTGATGGATTCCTACCTGCCGACGCTGACCGAGCCTCAACGCCGCTGGTTGCGATTCGGCCTGCTGGTGCTGGCGCTGGTTGTGCTGGCCGAGCTGACCTACCTGCTCAGCCCGGTCCTGACGCCGGTGCTGGCGGCGGCGGCGATCGCGTACATTCTCAATCCGGCCGTCACCTGGCTCGAACGGCGCGGCAGCTCGCGGCTGACCATCGTCATCGGCATCTACGTGGTCGGCGCGGCCGCGCTGGTGAGTCTCGGTATCTACGCCGTCACGGCCGCGGTCGCGCAGGCCGCGGAGCTTCAGGCGAATGTCGCCGGATACGTCGATGCGATCCGCTCCTGGTGGAGCGCGTCCTCGGCGTCCTCACAGCCATCGACGCGGGCGGCGCTCTTGGACCGGGCCGCGCCGATTCTCAAGGAACACGGCGCCGGCGTCGCGGGGCGGCTGCTCAATTCCATGACCGATTTTCTGTCCAACGCGATGAACCTGGCCTCGGCGCTGGTCCTCGTCCCGATGTACGCGTTTTTCTTCCTGCTGCATTTCAACGGCATGGTTCGGGCAGTGCGCGAGCACCTGCCCAGCGCCTATCGCGACGCGATCGTCAGCACCGTCACGATCACCGATCGCGCCATGGCGAGCTTCTTTCGCGGCCGGCTGCTGGTCTGCATGGTGATCGCGATCGTCACGGGAATCGGCTGGACGATCGTCGGCGTGCGCTACGGGTTGCTGCTCGGGGCGCTGGCGGGCCTGTTCAATCTCGTGCCGTTCATGTCGATGCTCTCGCTCCCGCCGGCGATTCTCTTCGCCTACCTGGAAGCGACCCAGTCGGGGTTGTCCTGGCTCTGGCCGGTGATTCTGACGTTCGGGGTTTACGCCGGCGCACAGGCGCTGGAGTCGCTCGTGCTGACGCCGCTGATCGAAGCGCGGCAATCCGGCCTGCACCCGATGACAACGGTGATCGTGCTGCTCGTTGGAGCACAATGGGCGGGCCTGCTGGGCATGTTGCTCGCGATTCCGATCGCCAGTACGCTGAAGACGTTCGCGGTTCAGCTTCTCTTGCCGGAGTTGCGAAGACTGGCCGCGCCGGTTCATCCGGACGCTCCGCCCGCCGCCGCTGTGACCGGCGACAGCAGCGAGCAGTCAGCCGAGCCGCGTCCTCTTTCCGAGCCGCGACCGTCAGGGAGCGGTTCTTGACAACCGCTCCCTTACGGTCGCGGCTCGGAAGTATGAACCGCCCCGTTACGGTCGCGGCTCTGAGAGTGTGGCAATGAGCAACTTTCCCGCCGGTGTGAAACCTGACCAGTCACATCCGTACGGGGCGCAACCCCGCCACTCCCCGGCGCTTTTCATCTTCTTCTCGGTGCTATACCTGGCCTGGCTGGGCTTCATCGCCGCAATGTCGTGGTATTATCCCGCCATATGACGGCGTCCGCCCTGTCGCCGCTCCCGGCCTCGCTTGATGCTTCGTCGCCCGCCCCGCCCGATCCGGCAATTTGGGCTCACAACTTCGCGGCGCTGTCGACCTCACAGCCCGCATTGGCTGCCACGGTTGCGCAGGCGGCGATCCCCGAACATTGGAAACCGGTCCGCGGGCTGGATGGCGCCGCAACCTGGCGGATTGAGCCGCCCGGCCACGCGCCGCTCTGGCTCGGCGCGACCGCAGCGCCGCGCACCCGGGCGGCCGGTCTGCTTTCACATGTCGCGTCGGACGGCCAAAACCTGATGCTCACGGCGCTCGGCGCCGGCGGCGAGTTGGACTTGCTGCTGCAGCGTCTTCCCGCGACCTCGGCGGTCTTTGTCGCTGAATCCGACGGGAGCGTGCTGCGGGCCGTGCTCTCGAGCACGGATTTTTCCGGCGCGATCCGGGACGGGCGCCTCTGGCTCGTGCCGCCGGAGGATGCATTCAACGCGCTCGTCGCGATATGCCGTGAACAGGTGGGTCTGTTGCCGCCGGCGAGACTCGTTGTGATTCCCGGAACAGGCGATCAACGCCTTGCCACGCTCACAGAAGCCTGCCGCCGGGCGGCAGTGACGGTCGAAGGCGAGCGGAAAACGGCGCTGGCGGCGATGACCCTCGCGCCGCCGCCCGGCGCCTCCGCGCCCCGCATCGGAATCCTTGGGTCGGCGGGCGATGCGCCCGCCGCAGCGGCGGCGCGGTCGCTGGCGGCCGGGGCACAGTCGATCGGCATCCAGACGCGGCTCTGCCTGGTCGAGTCGCCGCGCGACGTTCATCCGCTCGCGCAGGCCCGAAAGCTGGCCGAGTTTCATCCGACCTTGCTGCTCGGCGTCAATATTGCGGCTTCGCGCTTGCCGATGCGCGTTGAAGCGGCGACTGCCGGGTGGTGCACGACCGTCGCCGCGGCTGAGCAGTGCGACGTCGGCGTGGGCATGCTACTGGCCGCGTCTCCCACGATTTCCGACGCGCTGCGCCGCCGCGCCGCACAAACGAGCCCGCCCCCGCGCGTGTCCGAACTGTATTGGGCGGCCGACGAGCCCGGCTGTGCCCCGCCGCCGGACGGACCGGCCGCCGTCGTGATCCTCGCCGACCTGCCTGCGACGGATGAACGCGCCTGTGGCATCGAGCAGCCGACGCACAAGCTCATCTGGCGGCGAATGCTGGCGCTGAAGTCACGCATCGCGCGCCAGCCGGAATTGCTGGATGCGGAGGCTCTGCTGCTTCGCGGGGAGCGCGAGGCGGGAATCACCGTCACCGACGCCGGCGTTCGCCAGGCGCTGCGGGACGCGGCCGCGTCACGCTTGATTCCCGCACTGGTGGCGCGAACAATCGAATCAGCGGCCCGTGCGCTGGGGCCGCGTGTGATCACGATTGGAGACGGATGGGATCGCCCCGCCGAGAACGTCACGTCCGCAAGTCTGACCTCCCCGACCCTTCGCCAGATCCCGTCCGAGACCAACGTGGCCGCCTGCGTGGTGGTCTGCCCGGCCGATCCGCTGACGCTGCGGCTGCTCGAAGCGGCGCGGCGCGGCTGGCCGCTCCTGCTGCAATCGGCCGTCCCGCACGGTGTGCGAACCGGGCTGGGCGGCGTGCTGAGCGAGCGGCACTACCTGACATTCCGCACCGCGGCCGAATTGCAGCCGCTCTTGAAAGACGCCGTCTCGAATCCGGCGGCGCATCGAAGCCGGGCGAATCGCGCGCTGGAGCAACTGAGGGGTGGACACACGTTCACCGATCGCGCGCGTGCGCTGGTCGCGATGTTCGACGCGGATGCAACAGCGGAGCGCAGGCCATGACGGAATCCGGCATTCAATCGCGCGGCAGCGGCCGGGCGACCGGCCGCGGGTCGAGCGCTGGTCTTGTGTTTGTGTTGCTGCTGGCCGGCGGCGTCCGGGCCGCCGAACCTGCGGTCACGGTTCTGGCTGACTTTGAGGATGATTCGGTCGCGGCATCGATCGGCGCGACGCACGATATCGCCGTCGCGGACTGCGCGGCGCGTTTCGACGCCATCCCCGCGCGCGGCCAGCGCTGTCTGGCGATCGAGCTGGGCGCGACGCGGCCAGGCGTCTGGGCCGCCGCCGATCTGGTCTTTCGCGATCCGATGCGCTTTGAGCAGGCGGATCGGGTGGCCGCCTGGTGCTGGGTCACAGAAGACGGCGCGTCTACGGCGTTCCGGCTTCGTGACGCCGGCGGGCAGATTTTCGAAACCGCCGTCCAGCCGATCATCGGGCGCGACCGCTGGATTCGCATCGCTTGCGATCTCGACCCGGGCAAGCTGACGCGCGTCTCCGGCTCGCAGCCACTCAAATGGCCGCTGCAGGCGGTCGGGCTGCGGGCTGCGGTCTCGAAACAGGGCAAGCAGGTGGTCTGGATCGACGACCTGCAGATCGAGCACCGCGTGAGCCGCAACGAGCTGGTGCGCGGGACGTTTCTGTTCAATGAGCGCACGCGAATATACGACGTGGGAGCGGTGGTCGGGGCGGCGATCGAGCTGGAGAACCGCTCGCAGTCGCAGGCGCTGCCGCTGAACGTCGAAGTCGCCTGGACACGGCCTGACGGCGCCCTACTGAAAGCCCAGCCCGCCAGCCTGAATCTGCCGGCCAGCGGCAAGGAATATCGCGCCCGTCAGCGCGTCGATTTCTCACAGAAGATCGATCAGCCCGGGCTGTATCGGCTGGTTGCGCAGGTCCGCGCCCCCGGTTGGGACGCGCCCAGCGTGCTTGAGTCCACGATCGCGGTTTTTCCCAGCAACCGCAACCTGCCGCGCGGCCGCTCGACGCTTCTGGGCGTGCGCAGCAACCTGCTGCGCGAAGCCGCCGCCGACCGCATGCTCGAAATCGAGGTGGCCAAGGCGATCGGCGCGAATCTGCTGGCGATCGACGTGCCCTGGCCGCTGATCGAGCCGAAGCCGCAGCAATTCGACTTCAAGCAGCTCGACCCGCTGATCGAGGCGCTGGTCGCGCGGAACATCGTGCCGCTGCTGAGCATCACCGACTCGTCGCCGCTGCCGCCGACGAAACCGGACTTTGCCACGATCGTCGCGCGCCTCGGCCCGCTGCTTGAGGCGTGCGTGCAGCATTTCGGCCGGCGCGTCTCCTTCTATCAACTTCCATGCGCCTTGGGCGACGATGCGAAGGCGCAAGAGCAGGCCCTGGCCGATTTGCAGCAACGCGCGGCGAAGCTGCAGCCGGAAGTGCGCCTGCTGCACTCTCTGATCCGCGCGCCGCTCCGGCCCGAAGACTCAACCCGCTGCGTGCAAACGTGCGGCGACCCCGTCGCGGCGGCCGCCGCACTGCTGTCTGCCAAGCCGACGTGGAAACCGGACGACTGGTGGGAGCATCAGAGCGATCCGCGCCGGGCGGCCGGACAGTTTGGCGATGTCGAGGCCGTGTTTCACTACTATCTTCTGGCGCTGAAGGCCGGCGTCGCCAGCGCCATTTGGAACGATCTGCGCGACGACGACAACGACCCCACGCGCCCGGAGCTGCTTCGCGGCCTGGTTCGTCGTGACTTCAGCCCCAAGGCCGCCCTGATGGGTTACGCCAGCGCCGCCACAACGCTCACCGGCGTCCGCTTCGCAGGGGCCGCGCCGGGCACGCCGCCGCAATTCGATTCGGCGGTGCTGATCGCCAGTGATCGGCAGACCGCGGTGCTGACGCCTAAAGCGCTCGGGACGCTCCCGGCCGTCGTGGCGCCGCTCAAGGGCGTGGAGGGGCAGCTCAGCGCCCGCGACGTCGAGCGCCGCCCGCTGCCCCCCATCGAATCCGCGGGCCCGCTGCTGCTGCCGACTTCGCCGCGCACCATGCTGGTCACGTTGACGCTGGCCTCGGCCCAGCCGGAGATTCAGGTCGCGTTCGCAACGCCCTGGCTGAACGTGCCCGCGACGGTCTTCTGCGGCGTGCCGACGACGGCGGAGATCACGGCGCCGTTCAAGCTGAAGCAGAGCTATGCCCAGGTCGTGCTGCCAAGGGGCTCTCCGCTGACGTCGGCGACGGGCGCGAAAGCGATCGCCGCCGAGGCGGGCGGGACGGTGCAGGTTCCGCTGAGCTTTACTTCTGAATCACCCGACGATTTCGATCCGGTCGCCGTGACGCTGCGCGTGTCGCTGGAGCAGAAGGCGGTCGAGATTCCGATCACCGTGGAGCGGCTGGTTCCGCTGCGGCCGATCGCGGGGTCGGAGCAGTTGTTTTCGGCGGATCGGCGCGTTGGAACTCTGCAGAGGCCGACCGACCGCCGTGGCGGCAGCGACGCGGACCTGTTCGTCGGGTATCAGGCGGACAAGCTGCTTATCGGTGTGCAGGTTGCGGATGACCGGCTGATGGACGCCGCGAGTGCGGCGGCGATCGAATCGGCCGATCAGCTCCTGCTCGGCGTCGGGACGGAGGCGGGTGAGTTCTTCGAGTCGCGGCTGGCGGGATCGTCGGGCGAGAAGTGCCTGGTCGTGCCGCTGGTGAATTCGCCGAGCGAAGCGCAGCGCTGGAGCGCGAAGATTGAGGCCGGCTCGGGCAAGCGGCGTTTCGGAGTCAGTCTCGCGCTGCCCGGGTTGAAGTCGGGCACGCGCGTGCGAATGGCGGCGGCGTATCTTGATCTGGACGACGCGGCGGCGGAGCCGGTCATCAGTCGATGGGGGCAGCAGCCGGGGATCGGGCTTTTCGATCGGTATCGGTGGCTCGCCGCGGTGGAACGGTAGTTTTCGTAGGGTCCGCTGTGCGGACCAATTTCGTCTTGTCCGCACAGCGGACCCTACGGACTTGTTCGCACAGCGGACCCCACGAACCCGCTACCGTTCGACCTCAACCACCACCACTGTCACATCATCCGCCGGATGCAGCGATCCTTCCTGCCGGTCGAGGTGATCGCCGATGCTGTTGATCAGCGTGTCGGCGTCCGTGCGCGACCAGCGGAGCATATGGTCGGTAAACTCCACGGCGGATGAATTGCGGTCGGTCTTGGGTTTCAACAGGATGTCTTCAACGCCATCCGAATAGAAGACGACCTTGTCGCCCGCCGCCAGTTTGACGGTCGTTTCCTCGAATTCTGCCGGAATGTCCGGCACGCCGAGCAGTCCGCCGACGGCGCGGATTTCCGTCATTTCGCCGTCGGCCTTGATCCACAGCGGGTACGGGTGCCCGCCGCGGGCCATGCGCAGCTCGAACGTGCGCGAATCGATGGTGGCGTAGGCGGCCGTCAGAAACTGACAATTCGGCAGCTTCTGGCGAACCAGGCAGTCGTTCAGCGTCTCGATCGCCTCGCCCGGCGTCACGAAGCGATAGCCGCCGGCCTCGATGCGCTTGGTGATCATCGACTGCTGCACGAACATCGTCAGCAGCCCGGCGGCGACGCCGTGCCCCATCGCATCGGCGATGAAGACGCCGGCCTGGTGCGAGTCAATCCGCGCCACGTCGTAGATGTCGCCGCTGACCCAGCTCGCCGGGCGATACAGCGTCGCGAATCGCAGCGGCGGGAGGCTGGGCATGACGCGCGGCAGAAAGTCGCGCTGCAGCCGTCCGGCCAGGCGCATCTCCTGACCGATCTCACCGAAATACTTGTTCATGTGATCGCCGAGCCGCTGGAAATGCTGCAGCTCGCGCTCGAGGCGGTGGACCAGCGGCGCGTAGCGAGCCAGCTCGCTGAGCCGGCCGATGAGCTCGTCGAAACTCACGTCGGCGGGGATGGACTCGATCAGGCTGTTGGCCGGCATGGGGAGTTGAGTGGGATCGCCCCACACCAGCGTGGTCACCTGCCGCTGCTCGAGCGACTCGATCATCGCCGTCAGCGCTGCGGGGTCTTCGCACGGACCGTCGCTGCCCAGTACGACCACCGCCAGGTCGCCATCGCGATGGCCGCCCGCGTGCTCAATCCCGATCTGGGTGGCGCGGAAGCCGCGCTGCTCGAGCCGCAAACGGACCTCGGCGGCCCGTTCGGGGAGCGCATCCCATAACAGTACGTTCGCACCCGAAGTGACCACTGTCGCTCCCATCTTCAACGTGTGCGCGGAGTTGGTCCGCAGCGCGCCGGGCGGCGCAGTTTCCGGGCCTTGTCCGTGGCTTCGTCGTCCTATGGAGTAGTCTTGAATACGTCGGACGGGATGGTGAGCCGGTCGCCTTCCTTTACCCCCAATCGCGCCAAAGTTCCCTGCTTGAGCTCGAGCGCAAACATGGCCGGTTCGATGGAGGGAAAGGTCTGAAGCGTCTGCGGCGGCATCTGCCAGATCTTGACGATCGTGCCGTCGAAGCGGGCGTAGGCGATGTCGAGCGGGGCGATGGTGTTGAGCATCCAGAAGCCCAGCATCCGCTCATCCGGAAAGACGAACAGCATGCCCTGGTCGTCGTCGATTTCGCTGCTGGGGACGAACATCAGCCCCTCGCTCTGCCGCGGGACATCCAGCGCCAGCCAGACGCGCAGCACGTGGCCGTTGACCGTGACGGTGGACGTGGGCAGCGAATCCAACGGAAACTCCCGGCTCTTGTTGCTGGCGCGGTCCGAAGCAGGCTGCGAGGTAGAGCGCGTGGAAGACGCGATGCAGCCGCTCAGCATCGCCAGCGCACAGGCAAGCGGCGCGATCCAATCGCAAATGCGGCGCTGCACGGTCTCAAGTCGGGCCGCGGTCGAGGTGAACGGCGCTCGGTGCACGCATCTCTCCGGTGGGTCGCCCACAATGGCGATAGCCTGTCCCAGCGGCCCTGCCGGGTCAAGCCGGCGGTTCGTTTGGGTGCGTGACAGGTTTGGCGGGGTCGCGGTCCGAGCCCCAAGCGCGAGCGCGCGGGCGTTTGTGCGAGTGTGACGCAGCCCTGAAAACGCCCACGCGCTCGCGCTTGGGGCTCGGACCCAGTGCGCCGGCGCCGCAGGCGCGGCCCCCACTTGAAAGCCGTCGCGGGCACGAGCAATATCCCACCTTTGGGAGTCCCCCGACATGCCCGCTGCCATCCTCGACGGCGCCGCCTACGCCGCTGAAATCCGCGCCGAAGTGACCGCCGGCGTGGCGGCGTTTGAGGCCGAGCACCGCGATATCAAGCTCTGCGCCGTCCTCGTCGGCGACGACCAGCCCAGCCGGCTCTACTCCGAATCGCAGCGGAAGCAGTGCGCCGGCGTCGGCGTGGATTACGAACTGATCGAGCTGCCGGCGACGACCACGCAGGCGCAGCTTGACGCCACGATCCAGCGCCTGAACGCCGACCCCGCCTGCACGGGGATCATCCTCCAGCTTCCGCTTCCATCGGGGCTGGACGCGTCGATCGCCCAATACCGGATCGACCCGTACAAGGACGTGGAAGGCGTCAACCCGGCGAACATCGGTCTGCTCTTCTACGGCCAGCCGATCATCGCACCCTGCACGGCCCTGGCCGTGACGGAGATCATTCGTCGCAGCGGCGTCGTGCTGCGCGGGGCGCATGCGGTGGTCGTCGGACAGAGCCGCATCGTCGGCAAGCCCACCACGATGTTCCTGCTCGAAAACATGGCTACGGTAACCGGTTGTCACATCGCCACGCACGACCTGCCGGAGCACACCAGGACGGCCGACGTCCTGGTTGTCGCCATCGGCAAGCCGCGGGCCATCGGAGCGGCGTACGTGAAGCCCGGCGCCGTGGTAGTCGATGTCGGCATCAACCGCGTCGACGATCGCGGCGCGGACGGCGCCGTGCAGCGAAAAACCGTCGGCGATGTGGATTTCGACGCCGTCCGGCAGATCGCCGGCGCGATCACGCCCGTACCCGGCGGGGTCGGCCCGGTGACGGTCGCCATGCTGCTGCGCAATACGGTCGAGGCCGCCCGAAAACAACTCGCCCGCCGACTGTGAGGGCGGCGTGGGTGCCTGTCCGAACCCGCCGCGCCAAGCGGCGGGTTGACGATCGTACGCGAGCGGCGCCTCATGGCGCCGGGGACGTCACCCCGCCGCTTGGCGCGGCGGGTTCGGACAGACAGACACGGCCGCGGCGGGTTCGGACGGATGCGCCGGCCGAGCCTGCCAAACTCCATGGTCACACCGCGAAACGTCTCCATCGTCTGCATTGCTTGTCAGAATCCCGCCGATCGGAGACCATGGCTGCCGGCGTGGCGTCATGCGCGCAAAGCCGGGCGCGCATCGCCGATCGCCCGATGAAACCAACGGTCGAGTGAATGTCCTCCACGACTCCTCAATCCACGCCCGGTGCAACGACCGACGCCGTCCGCTCCGAGTGGATCATGCCGGAGCTGCCCACGCCGCCGCACGGCTGGCTGCTCTTCAGCGAGGAGTATCTGCTGCGGTTCTTTCAGCGGCGCTACGGCAGCGGAGAGCCGGTCGTTCGTTCGCCGGGATGGGTGGCGCTGGCCGGGCTTGTGCGCGGCGTGATGGCCGCCGTACAGGCGCTCATCATGCTGCTGTCCGTCATTCCGATCATCAACTTCGGAATGGAGGCCACGGCGACGCATTTTCCGCGCGGCGGGATCGGCTTTTTTCTGCGCGGCGCGTACTGGAAGACGCGGCTGCGCCACCTGGGGCAGGACACGCTGATCGATCGCGGCGTTGAAATCTGGGGTGGACGCAACATCAGCATCGGCGCCCGCTGTCACATCGACACGTACGCGCGCCTGGCCGCGGGCGAGCCGCGAATCGGCCAGAAGGGCCACATCTCGATCGGCGACTACACGCACATCGGCCCGTCGAGCCACATCGCCGGGCGCGGCGGAGTGGACATCGGACGCGGCGTGGCCGTGCAGGCCGAAGTGCATATCTACAGCGCGACGAACACGTTTCTTCACCCGCGACGCCCGCGGCACCTGGTCAGCTTCTCGCACGTTTCCCCGCTGGAGCTGCAACACATCGCCGAGGCGCCGGTGCGCATCGGCGACTACGCGATGATCGGGCTGGCGTGCCTGCTGCTTCCGGGGGCCGTTATCGGCGAGGGCGGAATCGTCCATCCGTGGACGCAGGTTTCAAAGGAGTTTCCGCCGCTGGCGAACGTGGTCGGCCCCGGGCGCGGCCGGCAGAGAGGCTGGCGCCAGCCGCCCTCCATCACGCCGCCGCCGACGTGATGTGCTCCGATCCGTCCGCACGCGCCGCGACGGGGTGACGACCGCAGCTTGTGGGGCGCCGATCGCTGACGATCGTCAACCCGCCGCTTGGCGCGGCGGGTTCGGAAGGACGCGGCGGACCGGCCGACCGGCGGCTTGACCCGCTCGCGGAGTGCCAGCTACGATTCACGGTCGTCCCGAGGCTCTGAAGCTCATTCTGGCGCGGTTTTCGGGGCGAATCTCGCAGGATTTTCGGCGCGACGGAGCTGCCTGACCTCATGATCGTCGATTGTCATACGCAGATCTGGGATGCCAGCGTGCAACTCGGGAGGGCCGCGCCCACCATGATGGTGCAGCCCGTGCAGGCCGACGCCGTGCGGCATTTGCAGGCGGTTCTGCCGGTGGATCGCGCCATCGTGCTGGCCTTCAAGAGTCGCTACCTGGGGGCCGAGATTCCGAATCGCTTCGTCGCCGGCTACGTGCAGCAGAACAGCAAGAAGCTGATCGGTTTTGCCGGCATCGATCCGACCGAGCGCGACTGGCTGGAAGAGCTGCGCATCGCCCACGAAGAACTGGGGCTGAAAGGCGTCGCCGTCTCGCCCGCACTGCAGAATTACCACCCGACCGACACGCGCGCCATGCGGCTGTACGAGGAATGCCAGCGGCGGCGCATGCCGATCGTCTTCGAGCAGAGCCATCGCAACGCCGCGGCGAAAATGGAATTCGCCAAGCCGATGCTGCTCGATGAGGTGGCCCGCGAGTTTCCGGGCTTGCGCATTGTCGTGGCCCACATGGGCTATCCCTGGGTGCATGAGACGATCGTCCTGCTCGGCAAGCACGCGCACGTGTTCGCGGACGTGGCCAGCATGCTGCGTCATCCGTTCATCGCCTACGGCTCGCTGCAATCCGCCTTTGAGTATGGCGTGCTGGAGCGGCTGCTCTTCGGCAGCGATTTTCCCTACCGCTCGCCCGCCGCCTGCATCGAGGCGCTCTATTCCATCAACCAGATCACGCACGGCACCAACCTGCCGCCCATCGCGCGCGAACACCTGCGCGGCATCGTCGAGCGCGACACGCTCCAGCTTCTGGGCATCGAAGGCAAACCGGCGGCGCCGGCCGCCGGCGGAGCGGATCATGCATAACGTCGGACCGCCGCGTCCGGCGCTCCGCGCCACCGCCGGATTTGCTTTGCTGCTGTTTCTGCCGCTGGCCGCATGCACGCCCGCGTCCCGCGTGCAGTTCACGAGCTACAAAGACCCCTATTTCCCCGAGACGTTCGACGTCGATTTCGAGAACTGCGCCTATCACTACTCGCCCGCCGGCGACCTGCACATCGCCGCGCAGCGCTCCTGGGCGCCGGGCGAGCGGCGGGCCGACACCGTGCGGCAGTACATCCACGTCCACGTCTTCTGGAAGCCGCACCCCGGCCGCACGTTCGCCAACGCATCCAGCGACGACGCGCTGATCGAATACGCCGTCGTGTCGCGCCAGGGGGCGGCCTTTTACTCGGGCACCGGCTTTCTCTACCCCGCCAAGATCAAGGACGGACGGCTGACCTGCCGGCTGGAGCAGGCGCGCATCCGGCTCGACTCGCAGATCGGCGCCCCGCCGGAGGATCTGGGCGATGCGCGCGTCAAGGCGACCTTCAACGCCCGCGACGACGGGAACGCGGCGGTGGACATGTTTCACGATCTGGAGATTGCGCGGAGCATGAAGCCGCGCGGCGCGGCCCGTGGGGGATAGCGGGGTGTCACGCGCAGCTCGCTGCCGGTACCGCACGGGCAGGCAAGCGGCCCGCAGTACGCGGCGCGTCCGCGGGGGATGGTCTGGATAACAAAGGTGCGCAAGATGATCAAATTTGAGACACCCTCCCTTGGTCACCTTTGTTATCCGGACGTTGGTGAGTAGGGCGCATGAGGTTGTGGGGTGGGGTGGGTGGGAAAAACGGGGGGGCGTCAGGGTGAGGCAGGGGCGGGTCATGCTAGATATGATAGGTAGTGTAGAGCGGGCGTCCAGTCGGGAGGTGGCGTGCGGGACGCGACCGGAAGCGGCGGCCCGCCCGTCGCACGGGCAGCGAGCTGCCCGTGGCACCCGTGCGATAACGCCGTCGGACGCGGAGGTCCGACGCTACGCCGTTCGTCGGACGCGAAGGTCCGACGCTACGCCGTTCGTCGGACGCGGAGGTCCGACGTTATCTCGCCGTCACGGCCACGATCAGCGCGTCATCCCCGTCGATCTTCCAGCCCCCCAGCAACTGGAATTTTCCTTTCTGCACCGTCACCGTTGTGTTCAGCTTCTTGTCGTCCTTCTTGAACACAACGATCGACAGCTTGGCCGAATCGGTCGGCTTTTCGCGCGGCGTCACCTCGGCGCGGTAGCCCGCGGTCAGGTCGGTCTTGAAGGCCTTGCCCACCGCGACGCTGTCGGACGCCTTTCTGACCAGCTTGTAGCCGGTGAACTTGAACTGGTCCTTGAGCGCGCCGGCGATGTTCTTCAGCTCCGGCGAAATCTCGGCGTTCTTCTTCGTCGCCTGGATCACCCAGACCTCAACCGGCACCTCGTCAGCCAGCGCCTGCGCCGCCGCGGGTGACGCCATCAGCGCCAGCAGGCACGCCAGCCCGCTGACGACGCACGCAAGAGATGATCGCTTCATGGCCATGCTCCTCGAAAGTTCGACCACCGAGTCCCAAGATCGGAACGCGACGCGCAAGCGAGCGCCCACACCAACCAGCGCTTCCTGGTGCGTTGCGTTCTGATCACGGTACTACGCACCGGCGGGACGCCGATGCTCCCGGCGAATCGAAACACGACGAATCCGCTAGCTGCTCTCATCGACCACCCAGATGATAGACACGGCGTCATCCTCGCCGGTAGTCAGCACGAGGCTCGACGCCCCGCCGTAGGTTTCCAGTTCGTCGATAATCACCTGCCGCGCAAGCTGCGCCCCGCCGAGCGTTGCGACAGAGCGCGGCCAAGCCGCCAATAGCATCAGACAGGCCGCCGCGGCCAGCAGCGGCGTCGCGATGCGCCAGCCGAACCGCGGGCGCCTGGCCTTCGCGTGCGAGGCTCTGTGGATGTTCGCCCAGACGCGCTCCCACTGCGCGTCCTGCGGCAGCGCCACACGACCGGCCAGCACATCGAGCGGCGGCGTCGCCGTCGCAGCCTGCTCCGCCAGAACAGAATCCTCCGCCAGCAGCGCTTCGATTCTGTGGATTTCGTCCGGCGTGAGCGAATCCAGCGCGGCAGCGTCGCCCTGCAACAGTCGGCCCAGATTCTCGCGTGGTGTACTCATGTCGCCCTTCGCTTGCCGCCGGCCCGCGGCGCCAGGTCCGCCAGCAGCTCATGCAGCCGCCGCCGGGCGTGATAGAGCCGGCTCATCACCGTTCCGATCGGAATGCCGACCGCCTCGGCGATCTCGCCATAGGTCATTTCGCCCGTCGCGTACATGGCAAACACGTTTCGCTGATCGGGCGGGAGCTTATCGATTGCGGCCTGAAGCCGGCCGGCCAACTCCCGCTGCTCCAGGCTGTGCGAGACGCCGCCGTCATCGCTGGCGGAAGGAAGCGTGGCGGCGTCCGCCGGATCGATTCGCGGCGCGTCGTCGTCGCCGCCGCCGTCAATGGAGACGGCCAGCCGCACCTTTCGCGAACGCAGGAGATCAAGAGCCTTGTTGCTGACGATCCGCAGGAGCCAGGTTTTGAAGCCCGACTGGCCTTCGAACCGGTCGAGGCTTTCGAAGGCCTTGATGTACGCATCCTGCACCACGTCGAGCGCGTCCTGCTGCGACCCGCTGATCCGCAAGGCGACCCGAAACGCCGCGTCACGATGACGCACGAACAGCTCGCGCCGCGCAGCGCCGTCGCCGGCCGCCGCGCTACGGATCAGCGCCGCCTCATTCTCGACGGACGGGTCAGCCGGGGTATTCAGTGAATTCGGCGCAATTTTCACGACGGCAGAATAACCGATAGAATCCGGGCATGACGTCCGACTCGCGAACGCATCCGCTCTCCTCCACCGGCGTCCGCTTCGTGCTGCTCGTGCTGCTGGCGCTGAGCGCCTGGTGGATGATCTGGGGGCGATTGGTCCGCGTTACGCCGACGTGGCGGACGACCGCCGCCACGGCCGCTCCGCCGATTCGCGGCGCGCCAATCGACTCCGTCATTGGGCGCGGCGTAGCGCCGCCGCCCGTCGCCGCAAGCGGCGATTGCTCCCCGTCGCGGCCGGCCGAACCTGCGCCGGATGCCGCCTCCTCCCCTGGATCCGCGGCAGCCACGTCCGCAAATACAGCCCCTCCGGCGGAGCCCGCCGGAACCGCCGAGGGCGGCTATCGCGCCGTCAGCTTCGACCTGCTGGCGGGCTTTCAGTACGCGTCGTACATCGCCGACGAAGCCCCGGAAGGCGACTCGGCCACCCCGCCGCGCGTCATCCCTCCCGAGGTCGAGACGCTTCACGACCGCAAGGTTGATGTGACGGGTTTCATGATCCCGATCGAACTGGAAAAGGATCGGGCCAAGAGCTTTCTGCTCGTGAAAGACCGGCTCATATGCTGCTTCGGGCGAATGCCCAAGCCCAACGAGTGGATTTTCGTCGAGATGGAGGGACGCGCGACAGCGGATATGGTCTCCGACGTGCCGGCCACGGTTCGCGGAACGATCGAGATTCGCGAGGAGATTCGCGACGGCGTCGTCATGGGGCTTTACAACATGAAAGGCGAGAGCGTGACATTCAAGGCGGGTTTCTGACGCCACAACCAAACAGCAGCCCGCCGGGAGGCCTGGCGGCCCGCCGGCGGGCGTATGGCTTAGGCTGCGCCTAGTGCAGCCACGTTCGCTGCACTAGCGCAGCGTACACTTACCACTGGTCACGGATCACCTCCTTCTGAATCGGGCACACACCCCGCGCGGCGCCTGTGGGGGCCGCCGCCGGGCCTGGTCCCGTCCGCCTGCCGTCGCTGGCGGACACAATGCGCGTCGCCGAAGCGGCGCTCAGCGGCCGGCCGCGCTGCTCGTCCGTCCTCGCCCGTGACATTGATGAGGGCAGGCGACGCGTCGCAGCAATCAGCCGCACCTGAATTCTACGAACCCAGTCAGGGCCGGGCAACGGAATTTTGCGACCGCCCGCTTGCGAAAATAGAATACCCGCTGCCGCCGCGACCGCCGCGTTGACGTTCGTCTGACGTCCGCCGCCCGAAAAACGCCGCCCGCGCGAGTGCCATGAGCCGAAAACGCCGCCGGATTCGACGCCTCGTTCTGCACGGCGCGCTGGTCGTGCTGGTCGGCCTGCTCGTTGCCTACGCCTACGTCACGCGGCCGTCCGTCCTGCGGGCCTGGGTATTAAACGCATTAACGCAGCGGCCCGGGCTGGCGGTGCGCATCGGCGGAGCCGAGTTCTCTCCGTGGAACGGGCTGCAGGTCTTCGACCTGGAGATCGCCGGCGTGAAGGGCGAGTCCTCTCCGCCGCCCGTCACACTCCGTGCCGCACAAGTCGACATTCATTGCAGCCTGTGGCGGCTGCTCGCCGGACACGTACGCATCCGCGAGATCATTGTCCGCGGGGCCGAGCTTAATCTCGTGCGCGACCCGGCCGCCCTCACGCCCGCGCCGACCGACTCGACGGCCACCCGCCCGGCGCAGGCGATCGAACGGCTCTTCGGCATCCTGCGCGCCGACCTGCCCCGCATCCGGATCGCCGACGCCGATATCCGCTGCTTTGAGCGCGGCGACGGAAAGCCGCGATTGCTGGATCGCTGGCGCGTGCGTGCCGACGCCGCCCGTAATGAGACGGGGCTCGTCGCGCGGGTCGCGCAACTGGGCAGCGCCGAGCGGCCGATGCTGAGCCTGGCCTGGCGCGAGCCGGCGGCGGAGCTTCAGATTTCCAGCGACTGGCTGGACCTGGAGCCGATTCTCTCGTTTTTTCCGCCCGACGTGGTCCGCTACTTCGCCGCATGCGACGCGCACGGCCGGGTTCGGCTGGAGCACGCGTTGCTCCGCAGCGACCGCGCTCTGAACGCACAAAATCCGCTGCCGGCCCTGGCTTCGGCCGTGCTGCAATTCAGCGATCTGCGTTGCAGCCTGCCGGTGGAAGCCCGCCAGACGCCCGACGGGCTGGTTTCCCTCGCCCCATCCCAGCGATTCCTGAACGTCAGCGGCGGCCGGCTGGAACTCGCGTTGAACCGGCCGCTTTCGGACCAAGAGGGCGTCATTCAAGTCAGCGGCGACGCGCTGCTGAACGACTCGCGCGCGCACCTGAACATCAACGCGCGCTCGCGATTTCTGGATGAACTGCTCCGCCCCGGACCCGAAACGGAGGCGGTCGAACCCCGCATGGGCGACGTCAATCACGCCGCTCTGACAGTCGAGGCGTTCAATCTCCCGACCGTGCAGAGCGCCCCGCTGTTTGTACACAGCCCGCGAATGCATCGCGGCATCGTCGCCTTCTTTGACGACTTCCTGCCGCGCGGCCGAATGAACGTCCGCATCCAGGTCCCGCGCCGCGACAGCCTTTCGCGCCGCGCGGCGGAGGCCGCCGACAAGCCGATCGTCGAGGCCGAGCTGGAGCCGCTGGGCGTGAACTGCCGCTACTACAAGTTCCCCTACGATTTCGAGGACGCCCGCGGGCGCTTCCGGGTGGTCGGCGGGAGCATCCTGATCGACGGCGTGACGGTCCGACACGGAAGCGGCGTCGTGCACGTGAAGGGCGACGCCAACCACAGCAAGCCGTGGACCGGCATGAACCTGCACTTCACGGCGCGCTCGCTCGTTCTGGACGAGGATCTGTACGCGGCTCTGCCGCCCACCTACCAGCAGCTCTGGGCCGCGGCCGCGCCGGTTGGCGTATGCGACGTCGTGACCACGCTCACGCGCGCCGAAGGCACGCCGGGTCAGCCGCCGCACGATGCGGCCGTGCGCGTCGAGGCGCGCGTCGTCGCGGCCAGCCTGAACATCGACCAGCGCACGCGCCTGACGCAAGCCGACGGCCTGTTGATCGCGGACGATGACCGCGTGCAGATTGTCGAACTCTTCGGCTATGACGGCGACACCGCCGTCCGAATCTGCAATGCCGACGTCGCCGGCGGCAGCGGGCAGGAGCGCGTCGCCGTACAAGCGTCCGGCGTAGCGATCCGACGCAGCACTCCGGTCGCAACCGGCGACGGCAACGCCGCGGCTGAGATTCGCTTCGACGGCCGCGGCGACGTATGGGGGACGGTCGCCGGAAAGCTGACCGAGGGCGGCGAAAGCGGGCAATTCGCCGTGCATCTGACGGACGGCGCGCTCACCACCTTCGACCCGGCGCGCGCCTGGCAGGACGTACGCGGGTGGGTTTCCATTAACTCGCAGCAGCAGCGAATCGCCGACCTGACCGCCCGCCAGGGCGCGTCACGCCTGCGGGCCTCCGGCACGCTTCCCGAACATGACGGCGACGCACCGCTGCGGCTCAGCGTTACGGCGTCCGGCCCGGCCATTGGCGACTTGCTGGCGCAGTTGGTTCCGCCGCAATGGAAGCCGTTGGCGGATTCGTTCGGCTTCGGCGGCTCCGGCGAAGTCTGCGCGGAGATGACGCCGGCGGCCGGCGGCTCGGGCGGCGGACAGGACGTCGCGCTCGAGCTGTGCGCCGCCACCATGGTGCCCGAGTTTCTGCCGGTGGAGCTGCGCGCCGTCTCCGCCCGGGCGAGAATCGAGCCTGACGGATTCGAATTGGAGAGCCTCGACGGTCGCTACGGCCCGCAGGGAGACATTGTCGTCCGCGGCCGCGGGAGCTGGGGCGGCGCGACGGAGTGGCTGAACCTGGCCGTGACGGCCCAGGGTTGGGAGCTCTGCCCGAAGCTGATCGCCGCCCTGCCGCCGGGCATCGCCGCCGGCGTCAACCGGTTCGCCCCGGCCGGGGCGATAGACGTGAAGTTCGAGCAGCTTGGCTACGAGGAGCGCGGCGGCCAGCGAACGTGGGTGGTCGACGGCGACGTCCGCCTGCGAAACGGCGTGCTCGAGCTGGGTTCGCCTTTGACCGAGGCCGACGGCCGCCTCGCCGGCGTCTGGCGGATTGACGCCGACGGCCGGACGCAGTGGAACGGCGGCTTCACCATCGAGCGCGGTTTCTTCGCCGGGCGACGGATCGCGGATTGGGAGGGGCAGATCGCCCAGTCGCCGGGGACCGATTGGCTGCGGCTCGAGAACCTGCGCGGCAAGCTGTGCGGCGGCGACGTGCTGGGCGGTGCGCGGCTGAACACGGAGACTTCGACCTACGAGCTGTCGCTCGATTTGCGAAGCGTCAGACTAGACGAATTGGCCGCCGTGACCAGGAAGAGTAGTGAGCCTGCGGCCGGCGATGCCACCGTTGACGGCCATGTGTACCTTGAAGGCGCATCCGGACCGGGCGCGTGGCGGCTGGGCGGAGGGTCGGTGCGCGTCACGGGCGCGTCCTTCCTGAAGACGCCGGTGCTGATGCAGGTGTTCGAGCTGATCCTGCAGACGCGTCGCGCGCGTCCAAGCGAAGACCTCGACGTGATCGAACTCCGCTTCAGCCTCGACGGCGCGTTGGTGCGCTTCTCGCGCATCGACATTCAGGGGCGCGACCTGCGGCTGGTCGGCGAAGGGACGCTGAACCTGGACGGCAATCTGCTTTCGCTCTCGCTGCTGAGCGCCCACCCCAAGGCCTGGCCGCGTGTGCTGGTGCTCAGCGATTTTCTCGAGGCGGCCGGCCGCGAACTGGCGGCGTATCGCATCGAGGGACCGGTGACGGACCCGCGCGTCACGGTCGAACCGCTCCACAACATCGCCGAAACGCTCCGCCGGCTGGGAAGGGAATGACGGCGTGGGGCGCGCCGCGAACGGCACGTGTAGAATCCCGCGGAATCAGACTTTCTCTTGGCCCGATTGGTTCGAGGATCATCGCGTGCGCGAACTCCGTGAACGAATGTGTCAGATCGGCCGGCGCGCCTATCGGCGCCAGCTCGTCGCCGCAACCGAGGGCAACTTCTCCTGCCGGCTCGACGGCGGGCGAGTCCTCTGCACACCCACCGGACTGTGCAAGGGGCTGCTGTCGCCGGCCGACCTGTGCGTGATCGACGCCGACGGAAATCAGATCGACGGCGCGCGGCGGCCCAGCAGCGAGATGCGCGTACATCTCGAGGTTTACCACAGCGACCCCGCGGCCGGCGCGGTGATCCACACGCACCCGCCTTTCGCCACCACGTTCGCCGTGCTGGGTGAGGCGGTCCCGCCTGCGATTCTCCCGGAGAGCGAGCTGTTTCTGGGCGCCGTCCCGCTCGTGCCCTACGAAACCACCGGCACGGTCGCCCTGGCCGATGCGCTGCGCCCGTTCATCGCCGGACACTCGGCCGTGCTGCTGCAAAATCACGGTGCGCTGAGCTGGGGCGCCAGCCTCGAATCGGCGTATGACCTGACCGAGATGCTCGAGGCCGTCTGCCGCGTGATTCACCAGGCCAGGCAGATCGGCCAACCCCGGTCAATCCCCGCCGGCAAGCTGGCCGAACTCCGCGCCCGGCGGAGCAGGAGCGGGAATCCGTAGCGTCGGACCTCTGCGTCCGACGGAGTCTTCCGCCGTTTTGGTACGCCGTCGGACGCGGAGGTCCGACGCTACGGGCGGCTTCAGTTTGGGGGACCGGCCTCTGGCCGGTCTTTGCCTCTTCGACAAGAACGAGACCGGCCAGAGGCCGGTCCCGCAAACGGACCCACTACACCCGCTGCTCCCGCTACCGGCTTTGCGGCCCATTCGCCGACCAGGGACTATCATCTGCGGACATGACGCGGCGGCACACGCTGCGCGCGGAGCGAATCCACTGTGCTCTCGAGTCCGATGCGTGCGAACGGAGACTGGCGCATGAAGCGCGTGGCGATTGTCGGTGCAACGGGGGCGGTGGGGCAGGAATTCTGCGCGGTCCTGGCCGCCAGAAAATTCCCCGCGGCCTCCTGCCGCATGCTCGCTTCTGCCCGCTCGGCGGGAAAGCGCGTGGACTGGGCCGGCTCTTCGCAGGTCGTGGAGGAGCTGGCGCCGGCCGCGTTTGACGGGATCGACGTGGCGTTCTTCTCCGCCGGCGCGTCAGTCAGCCGCGAGTTTGCGCCGCTGGCGGCGAAGCGCGGGGCGCTGGTGGTGGACAATTCGTCGGCCTTTCGCATGGATCCGAACGTGCCTCTGGTGGTGCCCGAAGTGAATCCGCAGGACGCCCGCAGCCACCAGGGGATCATCGCCAACCCCAACTGCTCGACGATCATCCTGGTCGTGCCGCTCTGGCCGCTGCACCAGGCGGCCGGCGTGAAGCGCGTCGTGGTCAGCACGTACCAGGCCGCCAGCGGCGCCGGAGCGCGGGCGCTGGCTGAGCTGGAGACGCAAACGCGCGAGGTCCTCGCCGGCCGGCAGGCTCGGCCGGAAGTCTTCCCGGTGCCCTGCGCGTTCAACGTCTTCAGCCACAACACGACCATCGGCGACGACGGCTACAACGTGGAAGAGCGGAAGATGGTGCTGGAGACGCACAAGATCTTCGGCGACTCGTCGATCGGGGTGGCGCCGACCTGCATGCGCGTGCCGGTCATGCGGGCGCACACCGAATCGCTCAGCATTGAGTTCGCCCGCCCGCTGAGCGAGCAGAGCGCGCGTGAAATCCTAGCGAAGGCCCCCGGCGTGCGCGTGGTCGACGACCGCGCCCGCAACTACTTCCCCATGCCGCTCGACGCCACGGGCCAGGATGAAGTGCTGGTCGGCCGCATCCGCCAGGATGCGAGTGTGCCGGAGGGGCGCGGATTGCAGTTCATCTGCAGCGGGGATCAGCTTCTGAAGGGGGCGGCGTTGAACGCCGTGCAGATTGCGGAGCTGCTGCTGTAGGGCGCCGCGGGTCACGGGGCCGGGCTGAACTGCAGCACGCTGGTCTGCGGGCCGCGCGGAAAGTACTCCACCGTCACGGTTCGCCCGCCGCGCTTCACCCGCAACGTTACTTTGCGATCCGGGTCGTCGTGAAACGACACGCCGGCCAGCGGCTCGCCTTCGCGCAGGCCGGCGCGCTCCGCCGCCGAGCCGGGCTTGAGGCCGCGCACCTTGCGATCGGCCAGCGTGCGCGCCTGGTCCAGGCCCAGGTCGAAGAGGGCAAGCGTCTGGCTGCGGCCGCGGAGGCGCGGGGCCAGAGCCTCTTCGGGGAGCTCCACCGTGTCCGCCTGAATCACGAAGCGCTCGAATTCGGCCGCGAACCAGTCTCCCAGCAATTTCACGCCGTTGTCGCGAACAAGGTCGTTGGTCAGCTCGAAGGTCGGCTCCTGCCGGGCGCGTTCCAGCAGCGCCAGAAACAGCCGATCCAGCCCGTCGGCGACGCCGTGCTGCGCGGCGAGATGATGCCAGCGGACGCCCAGCAGCCGGCCGCGCTGGTAAGCGACCTCGCCGACGGTGTCGCGCTGCGACCAGTAGTTCTTCTGGATGTCCTCGTTGGTCGCGTGACGGGCCGGGTTGGCGGCGTATTCACGAAGCTGGCGATTGAGCCAGCGGGCGAACGTCTCAGCAGGCCAGAGGTCCGAATCCAGCAGGATGCGCTGCGCGTAGTAATCCGTCAGCCCTTCGACGAACCAAAAGCACAGCTCGTCCGGCTCGCGGGCCCGCAGCGCGCGGCCGTTCCACTGGTGAAACAGCTCGTGCGCGAAGAGGTTTTCGACGCCGTCGTTCCAGGGCGAGTCAGGCGAGAGAAAGAGGGCGAAGCTCTGGTACAGGCCTGAGCCGACCATGCGCTGCTGGCCGGACTGGCTTGATTCGCCCACGGGCACGGCGGTCACGATGAACTCGTGCAGGCCATTCTCGCCGGCGAAGGCGCACTGTTTCGCAAAGATCTCCGCCGCCCGCTTGGCGAATTCCTCGGCGCTGAAGCCGAAACGGTCGACCAGCGCCACCTGCAGCGTGCGCTCGCCCGACTTGGCGCTCGCGCGCGTCAGCCGCCCGGCGAGATAGACGGACGAACGCAGATCGGCGGGCTTCATCGGCGCCGCGACGGCCCGGCCGACGCCCCACGAGCACGCCGCGCTCCAGCCGGCCGGCAACTCCCAGCGAATAATGACGTCGTATTGCTCAGGCATGCCGCCGCCGGACTCGGGCGTCAGCAGGAACGTGCTGCCGATCGCGTGAAAGAAACGCTGGGCGCAGATCGGCGCGTGAACCGCCTCCCACTCGCCGCGCCGCCGGGACTCGACATCGTAGCTGCAGCGGACGACCGCGCCCGTGCGGTGGCGCAGCTCCCAGCGTCCTTCCTTCCGCGCCTGCTCCGCGGCGTTCTCGAACTTCAGGTTCTCGATCAGCTCGGGGACGTTTTCCACCGTGCCGAAGCGCGGCGCGATCGAAAGAAATGAGTTCGTTCGGCCCGCGGTCGACCATTCGACCTCGACGTGCAGCCGGCCGCGCTGCGGATCGGGCTTCAGCACGTAGGTCACGACTTCGCTCGCCGCCGCGCTGGTCTGAAGCAACACCAGCAGCATCGGCAGGAGCTGCGCTGCCCGCCGCGGTGCGGCGTGCAACCCGTGCGCGGGGCGCCGCCCGGCGTTCGGATCAACCGGCCTCTTCATCCGATGACACCGGGCAAGGTGATTCTCATGCGCACGCCCTGCATTGCACTCAGCCTGACGCTCTGCGCGGGACGGCCCGCCGCCGCGAGTTCTCCGGTGCTGCTGCGTCCGGAGTATAGCGAGAAGCCGGGGGCGGCGGCTCCGCGCTGGCCGCTGACGCCGTCGCGCGACCTGGCGCTGACGCTGGGCTTGTCCGGAGACGACGCTTGCGTCGACGTGTGGATGTCCAGCGACAGCGGGCGCTCGTGGAGTTGGACCGGGCGGACGCCGGACCGTTTTGGCGTGGTGCGCCTGAGTGTGGCCGAAGATGGCTTCTACCAGTTTTACGTGGTCGCGACGAACGCGGCCGGGCCGTCCGGAGACGATCCCGCCGTCGGCTCGACGCCGCACGCGACGATCGAAGTGGACGCGACGCCGCCGACGTTTCAGTTGATCTCGGCGTCGTGGCCGGGCGCGGATCAGCCGCTCAGCATCCGAGCGGTGTTGATTGATGAACACGCGATGCCGGAGGTGCGCGTTTTCTACCGCGACGGGCCGGATCGCGCCTGGGTGGACGGCGGCACGGCGCCATGCGCCGATGGGCGGTTGTCGTGGCGGCCGCGAGGCAGGCTCGGCAGCGGCCGCATCGACCTGCGCGTGGTGGCGTCGGATTGGGCGGGAAACTGCGTCTTTGACGAGCTGTCCGACATCCGAACGCCCCAAGCACGTGCAGCCGTGCCGGCCCCACCGGGACTCGAGCTGGCGGCGCGCGTCGAACCGCAACGGAATGTCCCCGACGAGCCAGGCACGTCGCCAACGTCGCGCGTGGCTGCCGATATCGTCCACCTGCGTTCGCTCGCGGCACAATTCAGCCGCCAGGGTCGCCATGAGCTGGCGCTGGCGCGCCTGGAGGATGCCCTAGCGCTGCGGCCGGACGACGGCGACCTCCTGACCGCTGCCGGCGAAGCCTGCCTGCAGCTCGGGCGACTGGAGGCGGCGGACGCCCGCTTCGCCGCGGCGCTTCGCGGCGCGGCTGACGACGCCGGAGCTCTGCGTGGTTCGGCGCGTCTGGCGGCGGCACGCGGAAGGCACGCGGACGCCCGGCATCACCTGCTGAGGCTGGTTGAGCTGGCGCCGCAGGATGCGGCGTCGTGGCTGGCGCTCGGAGACGCGTGTTTTCAGCTTGGAGAGCGCGAGGCCGCGTCCGACGCATGGCGGCGGGCGCTGGAACTGGGCGGGGACCAGGAGGCGGCCGGGCAGGCCCGACGACGGCTGGAGCAGTTTTCAAACCGCTGAGCGCTCGCTGCGTTGGGGTGGGACGGGCGTCTCGCCCGTCGCGCGGACGGGCGAGACGCCCGTCCCACCCACGATGCGCTACTTTTGGTTAGCTACACTCATCCGCCGCCGAGAATCAACTGAATAAACGCGTTGATGTCGAGGATGTTGACCTGTCCGTCGTCGTTGGCGTCGCCGTTTTCGATGATGCAATCTCGAAACTGCTCGACGTATCCGGCCGGGTCCATCAGGGCGAGCACGAAGCCGTTGATGTCGAGCACGTTGACCGAACCATCGCAATTCATGTCGCCGCGCAAGAGAAACTGGCCGATCAGTTGCACCGCGAAGTCCGTCGCCGGCATCAGTTCATCCACGAAGACCCACTCGGGCGAGCCGAGCGACGCGCTGCGGAAGATGCCGATGGTCTGGCCGCCCTGCCCCATGGTTCCGCCGCCGGTGGTCGCGAGGTAATTGCGGCCGAGAAAACTGTCCACCAGACGCACGCCGACGTAGTAATGTCCCGGCGGCAACCCGACCGCCAGCCCGGCGACGACGCCGCGGTAGGTGACCAGGTCAAACTGTGCCGGCAGGGTGTCGTTAAATTCAGGCGCGAGGTTCTCGATCAATGCGACCTGCGTTAGCAGAAACGCGCCGCGATCCTCGATTTCCTCGCGCAGGATGATCACTTCGGCCGAGGCGTACGTGACGCCCGCGTCGCGATAGCCGACCCACGCCACGCCCTGAAGAACGACGGGCGTTTCAATGGTGACGTCGTCGCACGTCCACGAGTCCGGCACGAGCGAGTTTCGCTCGCTCGACCGGCCGGTCAGGCCGTCGTGGCCGTCGGGCGGAGTCAGGAAGTTATCCAGCAGAATGGTGATTCCGCCGGCCATGCCGAGCGGCGAAAGCGTCAGCAACGCTACAACGGACAGCAGCTTGGACATGTTCGTGCTCCGCGCGGAGATCTGTGAGCGGGGACGGGCAAACGGCCGGTCCCAGCCCAATGAGCGCGATTCGGGTTTCCTTGCTATTGTACGGCCGCGATGCGACACAAAAGCAAGTTAGTCCCCGAAGGCGCCGCCCCCATAAACTGGCCGGCGGCGGCCCCGGCCGACTCGCTTCCGAGAAAAATCCGAACGGCGTGAAAATTTTCTAACTTATTTGATTCCACGTGTTTACAATCGTACTCGGACGTGCGGCGATAAAAATTGTCCGCGGCGCGCGTCCATAGTAGATGGCAGGTACTCAAGAGGCGAATTCATCAGCCGGCGCACTCCGATTCGGAGGCGCGGCCGCTCGTTTCGGCTGCATACGCCGGCACGTCCGTTCATATCAGGAGAACGTCATGTGGCGACGCACCAAGCGGTTCTGTGTTCTGGCATTCGCGCTGCCGACGATCATCGTCGGCGCCGGCTGCGAAGACTGGGTGAACGCAACCGGGCTGCCGTCCGACTCGCCGGGCGGCGGCGTACCGACCTCGAAGGTTGAAGCGCTGCTCAAAGTCCGGTTCTCCGTGCTGCCCCGACCGGTGACGAAAGCCGCCATGCCGTCTGTCGATGACGGCGCCGACCGCTCGTCGATCGGCACGGGGGTCGAGTAAGTCGCTGCTCCGGGCGGCGCCCCCCGCCCGGGCCAGCCAGAGGCACACGCGGAGGCGATTACGAGGTTGGAGAGAGAAGATGGCCGGCGAGCAAGTAAACACGCCTAAGAGCATGCTCGGGCAGGAGATCATCCGCAGTTGCGGGGGTGTGGATGGGCTCGCCCGTGATCTGGATAGCGACGCGACGCGGCGGGCCTTGCAACTGCTGATCATGAACGAGGCCGAAGAATCCGGCCCGCTGCCCGACGACGCCCGCGAAACCGAGAATGACCGCTACACCGCCTTCATGGCGCGCGTCTGCAGCAAGCTTCGCTGCGACCTGCGGCAACTCGGCGAACTGACCGTTTCGGAAGAGACCAAATCAGCCTATCTGCTGCGCAGCGTTCGCAAGAACTGCCGCAGCGTCCGCGTCGAGTACAGCCGACGTCACAACATCGAGCCGGCCACGACCTCGGATTCCGAGTACGTGGAGCACAGCGCCGCGCCGAGCGAGGCGGGTGCGGGCGAAGCGGAGCCGCTGCCGGCGTGGTGGGACACGGTTCGCAGGCGGCTGCCGTCGCCCCTGGCGCGGCTGGGCGTGATGCTGGCCAGCTTCGTCGGCGATCATGACAACCTGGACGCGATATTCCGGTCGAATGGCCGAGTCGACGTGGGCCGGCTGGCGGCGCTGCTGCGCTGCTCGCGTCACGACGTCGAGAAAGTCCTCGCTGCGCTGCGGAAGGAGGTTGTGAAGGTGAAGCAGTCTGTCCCGCGGCCGTTTTTGGCCATTCATCGAGAACTCAGCCAGCTCGCGGCCAGTTCGTTCGCCGGGCTGGCCGACGGCGAGCTTCGTCAGAAGCTCTTCGAGATCAGCCGCGGACTGGCTTACAGCTTCGGTCCGGATGACGCCATCGCCCGCGGCGCCCGGCGACTGGACCGGACGGTCTTCTCGCAGGCGATTGACCTGCTGCTCGACGAGCGCGAGTTCTCGCCCGAGCCCGAGCCGCGCACCGTGCTGGAGCGGCTGATGCAGAGCATCGTTCGGGTGCGCGAGGCCTTCGAGAAGGCGGACATCGACGCCGCGTTCACGTACAGCGCCATGCTGGTGCTGGACGCCGCCCGCATCCAGCATCACGTGGGCGCCCCGCGCCTGCAGGTGCTGATGGCTTACACGTATTTCCTGTGGCTCGGCGGCTGGTATGACGCCTTTATCCGCGCCAACCAGGCCATCGCCGACCGCTGTGACGCGCTGATTCGCCAGAAGGGCGAATCTCTCCTGGACGCCGCGCCGGAGTTTGAAGGCGCCGAGACGCTTCGCCGCGTCCGGACGTTTGCGCTGCTCAACCAGATTTCCTGCGAGTTTCACCACACCGTCACGAGCGCCCGCCGCGAGCGGTTCGTCGTCCGCGACTATGACGCACTGGCGAACCTGGCCCGCCGGCTCGAGACGCTGCTCGAACAGGATGCCGAGGCCGGCACGGTTGTGGAGGAGCTGCTGGTCGTGAAAGCCCACCTGTCGCGGGCGGCCTACAACTTCCACCGCACCGCCTCCGACTCCGAGAAGAACCGCTGGAAGGACGAGCGCGACCGCCAGCGCGAGTCGCTGCACCAGCACGTCCGCCGGCACTTCTTCGACAACATGCTGGGCGTGCCCGACGTGCCGCGGCTGCTGGCCGCCGCCAACACGGCCGAGGGTTCAGCGGTGGAGCGGACGCTCGACATACTGCAGGACCTTTTGCAGCACTACCCGGCGGCCGCCCGCGACCTGCGGGCCGAGCGCCTCGCGGCGCTGCGATCGCCGACGATGGATTGAGCCTGGAGAGCCATGCGGGCCGCTTGGAGGCCGCTTGGCCTCCGGCCGCAGCAGCCCACACATAGACCGGCCGGAGGCCGGTCCCCCAAACGTGGCGCCACCCCCGCACAGGCGGCGAGCGCGGCGAGCCGCGTCCATTCCCGTTGCCGTTCCACAGTGGTAGGATTTCGGGTCGGCCGATCCCATTCTCTCTCTTTCCGCGGAGACTCCGCTTGTTCGCGAAGGTGCACGGCTGCGAGAGCCGCTCGTGCCAGCGCTGCCCGGTGCGGCGCGCGGCGCGGCTGATCGTGGTTGCGCCAAGCGAAGTTCCGGGCGACTGTCCGCATCGCCTCGTCGGCCGGCTGGGCCGCTGCCTGGTGGGCGACCGAATGTCGCTGTTCGACGTGGGGCTGACGCCCGACGCGCGCCACGTCCTGCCCACGATCTGGACCACCGCCCACCTGCACCGCGCGATTGAAACCGGCCGGCTCGTCGCCCTGCGGCGGCCATTCGTGCCGACGCCTATCGGGGTCGAACCGAAACCGTTCGAGAAAGCCGCCCAGGAACCGCCGCCGCCTGCGGAGGAGGTCGATACCTGGCTGGATATTCGATTGCTTGACGCGGATGGCGAGCCGGTCGCGGGTGCGCCGTATCGCGTCACGTTGCCGGACGGATCAAAACGGCATGGCTTCCTCAACTATCTCGGCCGCGTGCGGGTTGAGAACATCACCCGCCGCGGCGAGTGCCAGGTTGAGTTTCCGGCGCTGGATGAAAAAGACTGGCAGCCGGGTGAGCCGCCGGCGGAGACGAAAGAGCTGACGTGGATTGAGATCGTGACCAGGACGGAGGCGGACGAGGCGCTGCCCTTTACGCCCTACAAGCTCGAATGCGCGGATGGCATGGTGTTGCACGGCTGGACGAAGGACGACGGCGCCGCCAAGCGTGATGACGTGCCCAAGGGCAAGGTCGAGATCACGCTGCCGAACGTTGATGAAAAGGACTGGAGCCCGAATCCGCCGACGCCGTGACAGGGATCGGCGTGGTGTCGGTCGGGGAGCATCGGCGTCTCGCCGGTGCAAATGTCGACGGCGCGGACGAGCGCCGACAATGTGAGCGGACGCACCGGCGGGACGCCGATGCTCCCCCGCAATGGACTGTCGGAGGATTGGCCGATGGAGCAACCGAGCAGCGGCAAGACGCACACCGTCTCTGCCAACGAGACTATTCTCAGCATCGCACACACTTACGGCTTCCGCACCTGGGAGACGATCTGGGACCACGAAACCAACCAGCCGCTGCGCGAGGCGCGGCCTGATCCGACCATTCTCGCCCCCGGCGACAAGGTCTTCATCCCGCCCAAAAAGCAGAAGAAAGAGACGGCCGAGCTGGAGAAGACGAATACCTACTGGGTCAAGTCGCTCAAGGCGCGGATGAAGTACGTGGTGCGTTTCGAAAGCGGCAAGAAACTGGTCAATACGCTCTACCGTCTTGTCGTCGAAGAAAAGACGTTTGAGGGACGCACTGACGCCGACGGGGTGATCGACGTCGAGATTTCGCCGACCGCCCGCAAGGGCACGCTCACGGTCTGGTACAACGAGGAAGACCCGGAAGACATGCTGACCTGGGAGATCGCCGTCGGCGGAATGGACCCGATCGACACGATCACCGGCGTGCAGGCGCGGCTCAATCACCTGGGCTTCGACGCCGGCCCCGTGACCGGCTCAATGAACGAAGAGACAACCGCCGCGATCCGTGCCTTTCAGGAGTTCATCGGCGTGGCCGAGCCGAGCGGACAGCCGGACGCGGACACGCTCAAAGCGCTGGAGCTGCTCCAAAACGCCAAGTAAGCCCGCCGTGCGGGTGCGACAGGAAGCAAGCCATGCAGAAGTCGGAAAAGCGCTTCGTTTACTGGGATGGTGTGTGCAACGTCGATCCGGCGACGGGCCGTGTGGATACGGCGCTGTCCTGCAAAGAGTACCTCGAGAGCACAAGAAACGTCGCCCGCGAGCGGCTCCAGTTCAACCCCAAGGACTACAGGCTGGACGCGGCGCCCGCCCCGGCGCTGGCGCAGGGCGGCACCAAGACGGTGCGCGAGGTGCTCAGCGCCGCCGTCATTCCCGACATCAAGGTGCGCATCAAGCGGGTCGACGAGTGGTTCGTGCCGATCGTCGACCTGCTGGCGATCGAGGTGCGGCTGCGATTCATCAAACGCATCAAGAGCATGATGCTGCGTGTGTTCAATTGCGGCAAGGACAACGCGGCGGACGAACTGGTGTACCAGGAGACGTTTGACCGGTATGAAGTCGAATGGCTGAGCTACAGCGATTACAGCCACTTTGAGACCAGCGACGTCAAAGACCGCCGGAAGCGCTCGCGCGACCGCGTCAAGGCCCGCGTCGCTCCCTGCCTGAGCCACTGCCGCGTCGAACTCTGGATCGCCGACAAGGACAAGGCCTTTGCCGCGTTTGACGGCAAGACCCATCCGGACCCGGCGAATTTCGAGCACGACAAATCGGTTCCGAAGGCTGACGTTCCGGACGCCTGGGCCAAGGCCGCCCAGGGCTGGCAGCAGGGCGAGTATGAGGGCGTCAAGTCGTCCTGGAAATCGCGCATCGAGCACAAGAAACTCAAGCACGCCGACAACCTCGGCAAGAACCTGACGCTGGTCGGCTGCCCGCTGGTCGAGTCGATCATGGCCGGCACGACCTCGATCAGGGTCTTCGACACGGAGCCGCTCGACTCCGCCTGGCACGCGGGCAAGAAGACCGGATTGGGCGTCAGGTTCGACAACTTCCGCGTCGAGCTGCGCGACGCGCTATACGGGATTTGCTCGCAGACGAAGATCGGCACGGCCCTGCTGCGCGCCGTCGCCAACGAAAACCCCGCCAAGTCCGTTTCCTGCTACCCGGTGGACACCGTCTATCACTCCATCGGGGGCTGCGCGATGGGCAGCTACACGTTCTCTCCGGCCGGCACGCCGCCGAAGAACGTCGATATCAAGGACGACTTCGACGCCTACACGCACATCGACGAGGTGAAGACGGCGATCAAGGCCGGCGCCATCAAGCAGAGCGACGACCCGGCCTGGCGGCCGGCAGACGTCTGGGACGCCCAGTGGGCCGGTCAGCCGCTCGAATACGCCGGGCGGCGCTACGCCTTTCGGCAGATCGGCGCCTCGACCTCCGGGCGCGGCTGCAAGAGCAAGTTCTACTTCAACATGAAAGAGGTCAAGAACGTCGCCGCCGGCGAATTCAAGTTGCTCTTTCATGAATCGACCGGCGAGTGCAGCTTCACGCTCAAGCCCGAGCACAACTCCGTCGCCGCCGGCGAAAACCGGCGCGTGGTCGCCGCCGCCATGACCAAGGACGCCGGCGGCAACGAGCGCAGCGTCGAGACGCCGCTGTTTCTGGCGCTGGCGCACGAGATGATCCACGCGCGGCGGCTGCAGCTTGGCATGAACTGCGAGTGGGACATGATCGACGGCGATTTCAACGAGCTGCGACACCCGTCAAACATGGTGGCGCAGATGAAGGCGCAGATCGGCACCAATGGGCTGACCGAGGAGATCGTCCGCAACCTGGTGAGCCGCTACCAGCCCTACAACCGGGAGGAGTGGGACACGATCGAGGGCTTCGGCGCGCCGGTCGTGCTCGACGAGGACGTATTCAAGGACCTTGTGAGCAAGCGCGTCATCGCGGAACACGACAAGACCGGCCGGCCCAACGAAGTGCGCGTGACTGAGAATCTGATGCGCAAGGAACTCGGGCTGAACCCGCGCTACCGCTACGTGGACGCGCCGACGACCAACGCCGTCTCACCGGCGATGTCGCCGGAGCTGAACGCGCGCATCAACGCCCCGAACAAGCTGATTCTCGGCGTGCAGACGCCCGACATCGGCTCAAACATCGCCGCCCGAATCCGTGAGGAGACCGACAAGCTGATCGAGCAGGACGGCGGCATGGCGCACCGCGAGCTGGTGACCATGAAGCCCGAGTCGATCTACTTCGTCCGCCGCGGGGCGCGCTTCTCGCTGGCCAAGCGCTTCAAATCCAACGCCAAGCTGCCCGACGACGACCGGCTTTGGGACGTGCAGGACAAGAACTACGTCGACGGCGTGTTCGACAACATCGTCAAGGCTGAGAGCGGCGTCCCGGGGCTGTCGGTGGAAGCTGCGCAGAAGCTGGCCGATCTGAAGAACCAGCGCCCCACTGGCACGGTCACGCCGCAGGCCAAGGGCATCTGGGTGGACAACAAGCTCGTCGTGGAGGCCAACAAGCTCGTCACGGGGGACGTGCAGACCATTGTGGACAAATCGGAAGGCCGGCTCGAAGCGGTCCGGAAGTTCGGCTTTGCCAATCGCTCGGCGACTGCCGGCGACAAGGCGCTGATCTATAACGCCCTGCTCGCCGACGAGCCCGGCACGCGCGGCGCGCTCACCGGCGGGGGTCAGACGCTGTGGGACGGCACGAAAAAGCCGACCAGCGAGTTGAGTCAGCCGCAGAAGGGCGGCTGGGTGGACAGCCTGATTCCGCTCGGGCCGACGATGGACGAATCGGACCGCAAAGTGCTGATCGACAACTCGGTGATGAAGCTCCAATGGAAGGCCAATGCCTTTGCGCCGAAAATGGGCACGTTCAATCCACAGAAAAAGGCGGACCTCTACGACGCGCTGCTCAGCAACGATTCGGAGATTCAAAGCGGGCTGTCCGGCGCGGGCAAGCTGGCCTACAACGGCATCGTTCGCCCGACCGGCGCGGTCACCGACGACAAAAAGGCGGAGTGGGTCACGGCCCTGATCGGTAAAGCGTTCACCAGCGACGATATCAACGCCCTGGTCGGCCGCTCCAACGGCGGGCTGGCGAGCGTGCTGAATCTGAAAGTCGCCGGCGCCAGCCCGGATGTGAACGCCAAGGCCGGCGTGTATGACACGGTCGTCGCGAAAAAAAGCGAGATTCTCGGCGCCTTGACGCCCGACGGAAAGCTGAAGATCGAAGGCGCGTATAACGCGCCGCCGCCGTCGACGTTCACCTACCCGGAGAAAGCCCGGCACGTCCTGCGCTTCCTGCAGACGGCCTTCTGGTTCAACGACGAGGACATGGGCGTCATCGTCAATCCGGTCGGAAAGTTCCCGAAAGTCCAGGAAGCCATCAGCACCGACGCCGCGTGCGATTGCTTCGCCGGCTACAACATGGACGCGCGCGTCGCGCCGGTCGATGACCAGCTCGGCCGCGAAGCCAACCCGTCCTCAAAGGCCGCCGCCTATCTGAATCCGCACTGGGCCACCGACCCGATCGAAAACGTCCGCCACGCGCTGGTGCACGAGCCGATGCACATGTTCGCCGCCGGCGGAACCGGGTTCACCGAGTGGGACGTCGGCGCGGGAACGAACGGCGTCGCGTTCAAGGCCATGATGGAGACGTTGCCCGGCGGCAATCCCGCCGCGCGGCTCAGCACGATCAAGTCCGTCATGGACGAAGGCGCCTGCGAGATGTTCTGCCGGATCATCAGCTATCGCATCAACCACGCCGAAAACGCGCGGCTGATCGAGGTGACGCGGCTTGAAGCCTGTCCTTACTACGAATGGCCAGTTCATCTCGTCTGCCAGATCGTCCGCGACCTGAAGCACCTCAAAGGCGACGCGGCGGGTTTTCAGCTCGTGGCCAAAGCCTACTTCGACGGCGCCTGGGGGCCGTTCAACGACGCCCTCTGGGATCTCAAGGCGGCCAGCGCCACGTACGGCACGCGCTACACCGATGTCTTCTGGCAATATGTTGGCGACCTTCAGATCGGCAACGACCCCTTCCGCGCGGACAACGGCGTCTGCGACACGGCGGTCAAGAAGTTCCGCACGGATTTCGGCGTTCAGATGATGCGATATGCTGAGCTGACCAAGGCGCTCGACGACGGCGTCTACCACGACCCGGTTTGCTTCGTCTACGTGCGCAACGCCGCCCCGGCCGATGTGTGTCCGTGCGGCCGGGCGAGCTGCAACACGGCCAGGCGCGGCGAATTCACCTATCAGCTCACTCCGGTCGCCTGCACGCGCATCCAGGAATGCTGCAAGTTCCAGAACAACCAGGCGGCGACGAAGGCCGAGCGCGACGCCGTGCCGCGGAAGAAGGTCGCGACTTGCCTGCGCTGCAAAAAGCGGATCAACTTCCCCGACGCGAGCATCTTCAAGTAGTTGTGGCACGGGTTTTCAACCCGTGACGTGTGGCACGGCTGATTGGCGCGTGACGGCGCCTGTAGCGTCCTACCGCCGAGTCGGCCGCGATGGTGGGCGACGCCCCGGCCTGCGTTTGCTCTTTCCGAGCCGCGACCGTGAGGGAGCGGAACCTGGAAGAACCGCTTGCTTACGCGCGCGGCTCGGATCGTCCTGCCCGATCTGGAGCAGCCTCATGGAGGTTCGCCGCTGCAAGCGCACTTCACGCTGATCGACTGGGCCGTCCTCGTCGGCTATCTGCTCCTCAGCACGCTCGTCGGCGCCCTGCTCGCCGGCAAGCAGGCCACCATCCGCGATTTTTTTCTCGGCGGAAAGACGCTCCCCTGGCCGGCCGTTTCCGCCTCGATCATCGCCACCGAAATCAGCGCCGTCACGCTGCTCAGTGTGCCGGCAATCGTCTTCGCGCCCGGCGGCAACCTCACCTATCTGCAACTGGCGATTGGCTCGATCATCGCCCGCGTCATCGTCGCCGTGGTCTTCGTGCCCGCGTTCTACGAGCGCGAAATCTTCAGCCCCTACGACTACATCGGCCGCCGCCTCGGGCCGCCGGCGCGCACGCTGATTACGCTGCTGTTCATGCTCGGCTCGGTCCTCGGTCAGAGCGTGCGCGTGCTCATCACCGCCCTCGTGCTCGAACAGATCAGCGGCATTCATATGACCTGGTGCATCTGGATCATCGGCCTCTTCGGAGGGCTGTGGACGCTGCTGGGCGGCATCACCACCGTCATCTGGACCGACGTGATTCAGTTCGTGCTCTTCATCGTGGCAATGGCGGCCGCCCTGGTGTTCGTCCTTCTTCAGCTTCCCGGCGGCTGGAGCGAGGTATTCTCCGCCGCCTCCGCCGCCGGCAAGCTGCAGGCGATCGATCTGAGCAGCGACCCGAAAGCCGGCTTCACGCTCTGGACCGGGCTGATCGGCAACACCGTTCTCTGCCTGAGCGCGTACGGCACCGACCAGATGATGGCTCAGCGGATGTTCTGCTGCCGCGGGCCGGTGCAGGCCCGTCGTGCAATCCTCGCCAGCAACATCGGGCTGATCACGCCCATCCTCGCTTTGCTGGTCGGCCTGGCCCTGTTCGCCTTCTACCAGCGCTTTCCGCTTGCCGGCGAAGCGGCGGCGGCCGTCGCGGCGAAGTCCGACCGCGTTTTTCCTGTGTTCGTGCTGCAGAACATGCCGCCCGGACTGGTCGGGCTGATCATCGCCGGCATCTTCGCCGCCGCCATGCCGACGTCGGCCATCTCCGCCCTCTCTCAGACGGTGATGACCACGTTCTATCAACCGTGGCGCGCCCGCCGCACGGAAGGTCCATTGAATTCGTCGATCCGCGAAGACCGGCTTGACCTCTTCGTCTCGCGCATCCTGATCGTCATCTGGTCGGTCGTCCTGAGCGGCATGGCGCAGATCAGCAAACTCGCCTGGGACCGCTACGGCCAGATCATCAATCTGGCTTTGGAAATGGCGACCTACACCGGCGGCGCGCTTCTCGCTGCGTTCCTGTTGGCGCTGCTGCGCCTGAACGTGGACTACCGCGGCATCGTCTGGTCAGCGCCGCTCTCAGTGCTCTGCGTCTTCGGCGTCACGTGGCACCAGCCTTGGGCACAGTGGACGACGCTCGTGCTGTCGTCTCTGCTTGCCGCCGTGCGACTCGTGCGTGCGCGAGGCGCCGGGTCGCTTTCGACAGTGGTCTTTCTGATCGCCTGCGGGCTTCCGCCGTTTCTGTCGTGCTTCAACTGGCTGGCGGAGGACGTGCGCTACATCAGCGTGGCGTGGCCGTGGAACGTCCCGATCGGGTTCATCGTGGCGTTTTCGCTCGGCTGGCTGCTGGCGCGGCGACAGGCGGCGGCGGGCGCGTGACGCGCGATCAGCGCTTCTTGCGGCGATACTCCATCAGGAAGCTGACGCGCTCGGCGTCGGCCGGCGACAACTCGCGGCGGACCAGCTCGCGCGCCTCGGCCAGACCCGTCCGGCGGGAAAGATGCGTCAACAGAATTCGCTCGTTGCGAAGCGTTGGCACGAGCTCGCGCAGGTAGGTGACGTGCATGTGCGCGCCGGCCCGCGCCCGATCCTGGTGGTCCGCCTCGACGAAAGTGCACTCCAGGAGCAGCACCTGCGCGGTGCGCACGAAATCCAGCGAGAGGAAGGGGCCCGGCGCCGTGTCACCGCAGTACGCCACCAGCGGCAGCTCCACCCGCCGCGTGATCTCCTCGCCCCTGCGCTTGATGTCGACCAGCGCCGGGCCGTCCAGCCCCTGATACTCGTCCTTCAATTTCTGACGCACCTCGATCACGCAGAAACCCAGGCCATAGGGCGGGCTCTGTCCATGGCGGCCGGCCGGAGCGGGGTGATTGACGCCGAACGGCCGGACCAGCAGATCACGCCGCACGACGATGTCCTGCCCCGGGATCGCCGCCTGGACGTTGCCCGGCGGCTCGTGACCGTCGATGTCCGCCCAGGTTTGCAGCAGGCGGCGGATGGGCTGCACCAGCGTGGCGGGCACGTAGAGGTTGCCCGGTGCGTTGCCGACGAACTCGCGCTGCGAAAAGTAATAGGCGATGCCGGCCGCGTGATCCATGTGGCCGTGGCTGAGGAAGACGTGGTCAATCGAGAGCAGGTCACGTGGCGCGCGGCCGACATCGAAGGCGACGTTCAACTCGGGCAGCATGATGCAGGTTTCTTCGCCCGCCAGCGACGCCCCGAGTACGCGGATGGAACCGAACACGAACTCAGCCGGCGCGGATGCCATGAGCGTGGGTTATAGCGGGCCGAAGTAAGAAAGTCTGCAAATCGTGAGATTATTTGCTTGACACTCAATCTATTGTGCTGTACATTCAAGATTGTACCAGCCGTAGTAGCACAGTCACTTGGACAGGCGGCGGCCATCGGGGCGTCGCCGTTGTGAGAGATGGAATCTTCCCGACCGGTGTCGCCGGTCTTGACGGACGCAGGGCCGGATGCGGTGCCCGTTCTGTAAGGCCGACAACGACAAGGTCATCGATTCGCGGTCGACCGAAGCGGCGCATTCGATCCGACGGCGGCGAATGTGTGTGACGTGTAACCGGCGTTTCACGACGTACGAACGCGTCGAGGACACGGTCAAGCTGGCGGTGATCAAGCGCGACGGCTCGCGCATGCCGTATGACCGGCAGAAGATCTTCGAAAGCGTCCGGCAAGCGGCTTACAAGCGGCCCATCTCTTCCGAGCGGCTGGATCAGATCGTTGACGAGGTCGAAGAGTTCCTCGTCAGTAATTTCGAGAAAGAAGTCTCCAGTCAGACGATCGGCGAGCGCGTATCGGCGGTGCTGCGGCGAGTGGACAAAGTGGCGTACGTGCGCTTCGCGAGCGTTTATCGTCAGTTCGAGGATGTGGGCGACTTCATAGACGAGGCGCGGGACGTCATCGAGCGGTCATCCGAAGACATCCCGGGCCAGCAAAATCTCTTTGAGGGTCCTCCGGTCCCGTGAACAAGCCCAGCCCGCTGATTGTCACGAAGCGCGATGGCACCGTGGAGGCCTTTTCACTGGCCAAGCTGCGATGCTCGATCGCGACCGTGATGGAGAACGCGTCGTATGACCCGCGGCTGGGCGGCCCGCTCTCGAAGGCCGTCGCCGCGCATTTACAGGAGCTTCCCGAGGGACGCCCTCCCAGCACGGATTACGTCTACCGCTGTGTGCAGAGCGTACTGCGGCAGACCGGTCTTTCCGATGTCGCCGAGTTGCTGGACAACCACCGCCGCCAGCGGCGAGCCCGTCGGCAGCGGCTGATCGTATTGGACCCGGCGCACACCGGTCGCGGGCGCTCGCGCTGGCGGAAGGAAGCACTCGTCGCCCGGCTGCGGCGCGACCACGACCTGGGCTCGGCGGCGGCACGGTTTATTGCCGGCCGCGTCGAAGCGCGGGTGTTCGAGTTGAACGCGCAGCAGCTTGAGGCGGCGGCCCTCACCGATGTTCTGGCGCGGGAGCTGGCCGCCTGGGGTCTTGGCGAAGATCCCGTGTCGGCGACTCCCGCCGCGAGCGGCGGACAGGCGGCGTCAATCGCCGGCCCCGCGTCGCGCAAGGAGGAATGAGCGCGTCGCCTCGGTCGAAACGGCATCCTCTTACGCGCCACGGCAGATGGGGCCGTTCGACCAGGTTGACGCAAGTATGGATGGCGGCTCGCAGCGCACTCATGGACGAGATTCTTCTCCCGGGCGCCGCCGCATGCGGCGGCGCTGCTGCGAAGGCGCTGCGAGCCGGCTGTTGAACTTCTGATTGCGATCCTCCGTTCCCCTGATGAAGGGCGAGTCGAGTCCCGCCCACGCCCATGCTCGACTCGCCCGCTCCTTTTCTAGACAGACCATGCCGTCAGAACGCGAAGCGCAAGCGAGCGCGTAAGCACGAGCGCGCGATCGAGTGCGTGAACCCGCGTCGGCGTGCCGGCGCGCTCGTCTGCACGGAAACACACACACACACACGCTCGCTTGCGCTTCGCGTTCTGAATTCGGCCTTGCCGCTGCCGCTCTATGTCAAACCCGAAAC
This sequence comes from Phycisphaerae bacterium RAS1, assembly GCA_007859745.1. Lineage (NCBI taxonomy): Bacteria > Pseudomonadati > Planctomycetota > Phycisphaerae > Phycisphaerae bacterium RAS1. The sequence goes on from SMLU01000001.1 coordinate 2,394,983, forward strand.
AACGCCCCCAGCCGCTTGCCCAGCGCCAGCGACGCCCCCGCGATCGTGATGATAAGAATCACCATGCCCCACACACCCAGCGCCGACGCCGTCTCCACCCCGTTTTGCGGAATCGCGGCCAGGTACCAGATTGCCTTTGTGAGCGGAAATGTGCTTTGATCAAACGCCAGCATCAGGCTGTCGGAGACCTCGAGCATTGAGCGGCTGAAGACCAGCAGCCCGCCGGCGATGAAGTTTGCCGTCAGCAGCGGGATCGTCACCTTCCAGATCGTCCGTACCGGGCCGGCCCCCAGATTCAGCGAGGCCTCCTCCAGCGCCACCGACATCTGCTCCAGCCCCGCCGCGCACGACCGCACCTGGAATGGCAGCCGCCGGACGGCGTAGGCGATCACCAAGAGCGGCGTAGGATCGTTACGCAACGGATTCAGGAACGCGACGGGCGAGTCGCCCTGCGTCAGCGCGAAGTACCCGAACGCCATCACCAACCCGGGCACGGCCAGCGGCAACATGGACAGGCCATCGAGCAGTGACGTCAGCCACGATCGCCGCCGCACCGCCAGATATGCGATGACGAACCCCAGCACGAGGTCGATCGCGGTGGCGATAATGGCGTATTTGAAGCTGTTGAGAACGCTCAGGGCCGCCATCCCGCGGCCCGGCTGGCCCAGCGCGGCCAGCTCGCCCAGCAGTGCGGTGTGATGCTTGAGCGTGAGCTTGTCCGGGTCGACCTCGAGCATTCCGGTCGAGCTGATGCTGGCGAGGATCACGCCGATGTGCGGCAGAAACGCGACGAAGAAAACAAAGGCGAAGGGCAGCGTGACGAGCAGCGTGCCGAAAAGGCCCGGCCGGGCCGGCGCGCTGGCCACGGTCGCCTTGGCCATCATGGCGGCGCCTGGCCGTCCGAGCAGCATCTTGCCGACCATGTACAGCGCGACGCTTGCGACCAGCAGCAACACGACGAGCGCATAGGAATCCCCGGCCGGGTTGGTCGTCTCCAGCTCGCGGAAAACCTGCACGGCCGTTACATCGCCATATCCGACCATCAGCGGCGTGCCCAGCTCGGTGAAGGACCAGATGAACACGATGGTCGAGCCCGCGAAGATGCCCGGCCGCATGAGCGGCAACGTGATTTTCCAGAATCGCCGCCACGGCCCGGCGCCCAGATTCCGGGCCGCCTCATCCAGGGCCGGGTCGATATTGGCGAGGGCCGCCTGCACGTTCAGAAACGTGATCGGGTAGAGGTAAAGCGCCTCGAGCACGACGCACGACCAGAAGGGGTAATTCAGCCAGTCGATCGGATTGGTCGGATCGATCCACCCCAGCCATGCCAGCACGGAGTTGATTCCGCCGTTGCGTGAGAGAATGCCCTTCATTCCCAGCGCGCCGACGAACGGGGGCAGGATCATCGGCACCTGGATCAGCGCCAGCCAGACGCGCTTGCCGGCGAACTGGAAATTCTCGGCCATCAGCGCCAGTGGGATCGAGATGATGAGGCAGAGCAGCGTCGCGTAAAACGCCAGCCAGACGCTGTTCCACAATCCCGTGCGGTACAGCTCGTAATCCAGCGCGTCTCTGAACCACTGCAGCGTGAAGTGGCCGCCGTCGGTGAACCCGCCGGCCACAACCGCCACGATCGGCGTGACCAGCGTCAGCGCGAGGACCAATAGCAGGAGCAAGCTGAGGCCGGTGCCGATCACGCCGCTGCGCATGTTTCAGGGTTTCCTTGGAGGCGACAGAATATAGCCGAGCCAGGGCCAATAGGGGTGTGTCGCCGAGCGACGGGTACGGGTCAAGCTTGATGGTGGCTGCCACGAGGTGCGTTGGGCGCCATGGACGCCGACGCGCCCCGCCCGTTCGCGCCGTGTGTTCCGATTGCTGCCGCAGTCAGCGCTGCCAGCACCGCGGGCAACATCAGAATGAAACACGGCAGGGTGATCGGCGGCGCGGGCGTCGCCGCGCCTGCGGCGGCCGACGCGGCGCGCAGCTCCGTGATGGGCTTTCCAACCAGTCCGTCCGGCACGGGCAGATCGAGCAGCCAGAGCGCCGTCGGCGTCGTATCGACCAGCGCCACGGGCGTCTGGAGCGAGCGCCCGGCGGGGATGCCCGGTCCGGCGACGATCCACGCCACCTCGCGATTCTCGGGGATGTTCGCAAAGTGGTTCGGCCCGTCGCCGCCGTGGTCGGACGTCACGATGAAGAAGGTGTCGCGCGTCGCGTCGGCCCGGGCGGCGGCGACGATGCGGCCGATCTGGGCGTCGCTGCCCGCCAGCGCCTGCATATAGGCCGGCGAGAGCCAGCCCGTCGCATGGCCGGTCGAGTCCGGCTCGCGCAGGTGCAGGAAGATAAGGTCCGGCCCGTCGGCGACGACGAGCGGCAGCAGCCGATCCACAAGCTCCGACTGCTCGCCGTTCGTTATCATCGTTTCGATCGCCGCCGAATGCGCCATGTATTCCAGTTTCGACTTGCTCACAAAGAACGCCGTCCGCAGGCCGCTCTCGACGGCATAATCCAGGAGCGTGGGGAATTGCAGCGTGCCGGGAAGCTCGATGTCCAGAATCACGCCATGCTCGGCCGTCGGCCGGCCGGTCAGCATGGTGGCGTGGTTGGTCATCGTGACCGACGGCAGGTCGTTGATGGCAATCGTCGACGCGCCGGCGTCGCGCAGCGCGGCGAAATTGGGCGTGTTTGTGGCGTTCACCTGGTCCGCACGCATGCCGTCGACGGAGATGAGAATCAAGCGCGGGCCGGCGGCGAGGGCGGTGAGGTTGAGAGTAGCGAGGAGCGAGTAGCGAGTGAAAGAAGAGTTCAGAGTAGCGAGTAGCGAGTAGCGAGTGAAATGCGGTTCTTGCGCCGCTGGCGCGTCTTCATTTGGCTTTTGGCCGTTGGCCTTCTTCACTCGCTACTCGCTATTCGCTACTCGCTACTCGCTACTTCATGAAGAAGCTTCGCAGTGCATGCAGCGTCGCATCCCGCCCCGCCTTGCCGATCGCCCACGTCAGCGGCACCGACTTCGGGCAGGCCTTGACGCAGTTCTGCGAATTGCCGCAGTCGCTCACGCCGCCCGGCCCCATCAGGGCCCCGATGCGCTCGGCGGCGGTCATTTCGCCGGTCGGGTGCTGGTTGAAGAGCATGGCCTGACCGATGGCCTGCGGGCCGATGAACTCGCTGTGGTCGTTCACCTGCGGACAGACCTCCAGACAGCAGCCGCAGGTCATGCAGCAGGAGAGCGCGTAGCGCGTGTCCTGCACTTCGGGGGCGACCTTCGGCCCCTCGCCGATCGCTCCGTACGTATCGACCGGAATCCACGCCCGCACGGTCTTGAGCGCCTCGAACATGCGGCGGCGGTCGACGAACAGGTCGCGGATGACCGGGAACTTCGTCATCGGCCGCAGGTCGATTTCGTCGCGCTCCGTCAGCAGCTTGTCCACCAGCGCCGTGCAGGCCTGCCGCACGCGGCCGTTGATGACCATGCTGCACGCGCCGCAGACCTCTTCGAGGCAGTTGCAGTCCCAGACGACGGGCGTGGTGCGCTCGCCGTCGACCGTGACCGGGTTGGCGGCGATTTCCTGGAGGCAGGAAATCACGTTCATGCCGGGTTGGTAGGGGATTTCGAAGGTCTGGGCGTAGGGCCGGGCGTCGCGGGCGTCCTGGCGCTGGACGCGGATCTGAATCGGGCGGGGTAGCTGTTTCATTGAAGTTTTCCAGGCAATGCGGAGGCGCACTCCTGACTACTGAGCCGCGGTGAGCGCCTCAAGTTGCTCGACCGTCAGTATCTTCTCGGCGATTCCCTTGATGATGACGTACGGCGGAAGGAGTGGATTTCGGAAGCGATAGCGATACGCTCGCTCCTGTCCGGTCCGTTGCAGGATCGCGGACCGCTTTTCATCGCAGAAGTCGGCCAGGTGCCGGTTAAACGTCGCAATCTCAACTCGCTTTTTTTCCGGGAGAACAGCTTGAAGCGGCTCGACAACGCTCGACGGCTGGAAGTACCCCAACGCGTCGGTATTCGCGGACGCCGTAACAGCGCACGCGAGCAACACTTCCTCATAAAGTGCGTCCCGATGCGCACTGCGCGTCGCGTGTGCATATTGCGAGATGAGCGTTTGCTCGGCCTGACTGGTCGCGTCCGACAGCGCGTCGGTCACGTCGTCCGGTTGTATGACGCTAGACGACCGTTTGCAAGCGCGTCGCACGGCGAGAAGCCCGACAAGATGGGTGTAGTGTGGCAGCCCGAGCGACATTCTCACGATCCGGTCGATCGAACGCGGCTCGAACAAGATCGGCAGCTTCTCCTGGGCCTTCGTGAGAATCTCGCGCAGCTCTTTGGGCTCCATCCTCGGCATGGGAATCTGAACAAGCGCCCGCCCGATGGACTCGTGGTTCTCTATCAGACCTTCGACAGTGTCCGCGACGCCGACGATGACCATCGTGACCGGAGTTTGGAAATCCGACAGTGCCTTGATCAGATCGGTGAACTGATCCGCGGCGCTGCGCTGGATGCGGTCGAACTCATCTATGATGAACACGGAATCCGGAAGCCCGGCCAACGCCCGGCGCACGTCGTCGATCCCGGGTTCGTCAGGAACCGACCACGCCTCGCGCAGAAGGACAAGCTGTTTCTCACTTGCCCTGCGGCTGAAGCCGAGAACGGGTGTTTCTTCTGAGATTGAGATTTCGTCAAGCGCCCGCTTCCACACGGTCGCGAATCCGTCCGTTTGGTGAGCGTTTATTTTGACCACGAGTCGAGTCTCGGCTGGCGGCGCCGCCGCATCCTCAGACGGTGGACGATCGAAAACGTGCAGCACTGGGCGAATCACGTTTGCAAGGGACGTCTTTCCTACGCCACGTTCGCCGTAGATTACGACGTGAAGTCCAATCTCGCCGACCGCGTCCGCGACGGCTTGGAGCTGATTCCATCGACCGGCGAACAGTTCGCGCGTGCTGATGGGCGTCCGTGGCTGAAACACCTGGCCTGCAAGTATGGAGGCCTGCTGCGCGTCAAATGGGGTACCGTTGCTCATTCAGGCAGAGTACTCCGTCAAAATCAATCAGTAAACCGGCATGTTTGAATAGTAATCGACGTTGTTCTATCAGTAGTGCGCCTATGGTTATAGGACCTTCTGCTCGAAGGCGCGCCCAGCGAAGGCCAATCAACCCACCGCCGCCGCTTCGCGCTTCGCCGCCGAGCCGCGCCGGCCCGAGTACGACTCGTTCCAAATCCGCTCAATAATCTCCGCCCCCTTCACGCCATAAGTCCGCGGCCGCGGGGGGATCAGGTTGCACTCGACCGGCTCGTACGAAAGCACCGGACCATCGGGCGTGTGCCGGGCGAGCGTCGTCTTGAGCCAGCTTTCGTTCTGCTGATGGTAGCGGGCGCACCACTCCTGCGCCTGGCGCTTCAACTCAGTCGGCTCGGAGGCGGTCGGGGCGGCGATTTCAAACTGCGGCTTGTAGTGCGCCCCGCGGCACTCGTCGCGCCGCAACGCGCCGAGGACGATCACCCGCGCCAGCAGCAGCATGTCGCCCAGCGCCCGCGTGAAGCTGAGATTCTGATTGGTCCAGTTACTGCGATCCGACAAAGCCGAGCGCTGCCAGCGATCGTGCAGCTTGGCCACCTCGTCGAGCGTGCTTTGCAGCTCGGCATTGTGCCGCACGACGGTCACGTTCCGCGTCATCAGCTCACCCAGTTCGCGGTGAATCCGATACGGATTCTCCGTTCCCTGCCGCGACAGCAACGCGTCGAGACTCTGACGATGCCGCCCGACCTGCTGCTCGAAGAATGACGCCGGCAGCTTGTCCACACCGCCGGCCGGGAGATTCTTCAGATGACTCCGCAGCGCCGGGCCGCAGATCAGCCCGGCGAAGATGCACGAGAGCAGCGAGTTGGCCCCCAGCCGGTTCGCGCCGTGGTACTGGTAATCCGCCTCGCCGATCGCATACAGCCCCGGCACGTTCGTCTGCCCGTTTCGCGGAGAATCCAGCCGCAGGCCGCCAGTGCGGTCGTTCGTTTCGTAATCGACCCACAGCCCGCCCATGCTGTAATGGACGGCGGGGAAGATTTTCATCGGCTCGTCGAGCGGATCGACGCCCACGAACTTCTCGTAAATCTCCAGGATGTTGCCCAGCTTCTTGTGCAACACGTCGCGGTGAATGCCGGTCGTGCGCTCGGTCAGATCGAGATAGACGGCGTAGCTGCTGCGATCGACGCTGAACCCGTCGCGGCAGATCGCGAATATCTCTCGCGTCGCGATGTCGCGAGGAACGAGGTTTTTGTAGGTGGGGTACTTCTCTTCGAGAAAGTACCGTCGCTCGTTTTCCGGAATCTGGTTTGGGTGGCGTGTGTCGCTGGGTTTTCGCGGCACCCAGACGCGGCCGCCCTCGCCGCGAGCGCCCTCGCTGATGAGCCGCAGCTTGTCGGCCCCGGGGATCGCGGTCGGATGCACCTGCACGAATTCGCCGTTGGCGTAGATCGCCCCGGCCAGATAGGCGCGGGCGTTGGCGCCGCCGGTGCAGACCATCGACATGGTTGACTTGCCGAAGATCAGGCCGCACCCGCCGGTTGCGAGCACGACGGCATCCGCCGGGAAGGCCCGAATCTCCAGGGAGAACATGTCCTGCGCCACGCAGCCGCGGCAGACGCCCTTGTCGTCGAGCATCGGGCCGAGGAATTCCCAGTATTCGTATTTCGCGATGCGCCCCTCGGCCTCAAAGCGCCGCACCTGCTCATCCAGCGCGTAGAGAAGCTGCTGGCCGGTCGATGCGCCGGCGTAGACCGTGCGCTTGAAGAGCGTGCCGCCGAAGCGCCGCGTCGCGAGATTGCCCTCGTCCGAGCGGTTGAACGGAACGCCCAACCGATCGAGCAGATCGACGATCTTGGGGGCCCACTCGCACATCTCTTTCACCGGCGGCTGGTTGTTCAGGAATTCGCCGCCGTAGACGGTGTCCTCGAAGTGGTTCCACTCGTTGTCGCCCTGCGCCCGCGTGAACTTGTTGCAGCAGTTGATGCCGCCTTGGGCGCAGACGCTGTGGCTGCGCTTGACGGGCACCATGCTGATGAGATCGACGGCGATCTCGTCTTCGGCGAGTTTCATGGCGGCGGCCAGGCCGGCGAGTCCGCCGCCGATGATGACGACGCGCTGATTAGCCATGCGACACCTCCCCGCGCCACGCGCTTGCCGCGTGTGCCTTTCCATCTGATTTCGGCGGCGCGTTTCGCGTGCCCAATCCGTACAGGGACAGGAATCCCCACGTCACCAGCAGCAGCCCGAGCGCCCCGGCAACCGCCGAGACGGCCCGGCGCGACTGCATGCCGACCGTGATGCCCCAGGTGATGCAGAACGTGCACACGCCATTGGCCAGGTGAAACACGCTGGCGATCAGCCCAATGCCGTACAGCCCGAACCACAGGGTCGCGCCCATCCCGCCGAACATGCCGCTCCTGGTTATCGCGAAAGGCGACGCGCCGGCGCCGACCGCGTGCTGAAACTCGGTCCCGCCGAACCAGTGGGCGAAGCGGTAGTGCCCGAGGTGAATCAGAATGAAGGCGAGCGCGATCCATCCCGTGACGCGCTGCAGCGTGTAGCGCCAATTATCGACGTACGCGTACTCGCGCACGTTGGCCTGCCCGGTGCGGGCGATGACGACGCCGTAGCCAGCGTGAAACGCCAGCGGGGCAAAGATGCCCAGCGTCTCGACGAAGATCAGGTAGGGCAGGCTGCCCAGCCACAGAACGTGTTCGTCGAATCTCGCCGGCGAAAGCCACGCCAGCGAGTTCGTGTACAGGTGATTCACCAGAAAGACGCCGACCGGGATGATACCGGTCAGTGAATGCAGCCGCCGCAGCAGAAAGTGATTTCTGCGGAGCCAGTGCTCAGCGATGTCGGGCACACGAATCCTTTCGAACGTCGCAACACCCGGCCCTTACGTTGGAGTGCAGGTTATCGGTGCCCCGGCAGTTCGGCAACGGACGCCGGCCCGCGGGCGCGGCGCATTTCCGAACCCCGCGCCGCGAGATGTTCAACCGGGCGGCGCCGCTGGAAGCGTCACGTACGACACGAGTCCGGCGGCCCGGCGGTTCTGCCGTGAATTCGCAGGGGATGCAGCGCCCCTGGCAGCGCCCCCCGGTGGCTCCGCTGCTCGCCGACCGGCGCCGGTTTTCCGAACAGAAACCCCTGAAAAAGATCAACTCCCAGCAGCTCCATGCGCTGCCGCTCCGCCGCGGTTTCGACGCCCTCCGCCAGCACCAGCGCCCCCGACTTGCGGCCCAGATCGACCAGCGCCTCGCAGACGTTCTGAGATAGAGCGCTCGTCACTGACGATGCCACCAGCCCGCGATCGATCTTGATCACGTCCGGCTGCAGCTCGGCCAGCCGGGTCAGTCCGTTGTAGCCCGACCCGATGTCGTCGAGCGCCACGCGGAAACCGCCGGCTCGCAGGAAATCGACGATGCGCCGCAGGTGGCCGCGCTCGTTGAGCTGCTCGGTCTCCACGACTTCGAAGATCACCTGCTGCGGCCGGATTCCGCGGCGGGTCACCGCGTTGATCGTGGACGCCAGGCAGGTGCGCGGATCGGCGATGGACGCGGGCGAGAAGTTGATGAGCAGATTCGCCTGCGAACCCAGCACCGTGCAGGCCGCGTTGCGCACGTGCGCCTCGCGGCTCAGGCGGTCAAGCGTCGAACTTCGCCGCGACTGCCGCGCCCACGCCAGAATCTGTCCCGCGCCGACCAGCTCCCCGCGGGCCGTTCGTCCGCGCAGCAGGCATTCGTATCCCCACAACGCGAGATCCGAGCGGCGGACGATCGGCTGCAGCCACGTCCGCAGGCCGCCGCCGCGGAGCATCTCCATCAGATTGGCGCTAGGCGGCCCGAGAATTGACGTGAGTTCAGCCGCATGCAGAAGCTGCGGCAGTTGGAGTTCCAACGGAATATCGGCCCGCGCCCAGGTCGCCCGCAGCCGTCCGAGTCGCGCCGCATCGATCAGGCTGTTGAGGAGCGAATACAGCTCACCCAGGCTGGCTTCCCGCCGCGCGGAATCGACCGGCAGCCGCAGTGCGCCCAGCGCCGGGAAATGCTCCCAGCCCAGGCGGTCGGCGGCGGCCAGCAGCTCGGGATAGCCGCTCTGCAGATTTCGAGCCAGGAGCACGATGCTCTCACCCGTCGGGGCGGGAACCGGGCGATTCTGGCAAACTGCGGGAACCAGGGCCATGTGTGCTCGGATGCTTGTGCTTCAGTGCGGAACTTCTCGTCGGTGCGGTCCAGCGCGCCGCTCGACGACATCGCAGCGCGGATCGAGAGCGCGTGGCGAAGTTGTCTTCGGGAAGCGGGCGCGATGACTTGACGCCCCCGGCGGAACTCTGGCCGAATGGCCGGCACGTCTCGAAAAACGCGCCGCGCGCCGCAGGCCGCGGCACGGATTCTTACCCCGCGGCGATTGGGACCGTCGCCAACGGAGCGTGCGCGAATCGGCGCGGCATTTTCAGAACGCGAAGCGAAAGCGAGCGCGGCTGCGCGCGCACAAGCCTTGCGGCAGCCGCGCTCGCTTGCGCTTCGCGTTCTGATACGGGGCGCGGCGACTCACGAGGTCGTGGGTGCTGAGCGCGGCAGGGCGTCAGACGCGCACCTGTCCGCCGGGCAGATCCACGTCGCGATAGCGCCGTGCGATGTTCGGAATCAGGTACTCGCGCATCGCCCGATCAAAGTTGTACTGCGGCGCCCAGCCCCAGTCGCGCCGCGCCGGCGTGTCGTCCACGTCCGCCGGCCAGGTATCGACGATCGCCGCCCGCTGCGCGTCGACGCGGAAGGTGATCTTTGCGTCCGGAAACGCCTTGCCAACGCTGTCGCGAAACTCACCGGCGCAGACGCTGAAGGCACCGATATTGTATGTGCGCTGCGTCAGCCGCTCCGCCGGCGCCGCCGCCAGCGTCACCAGCGCCCGGATCGCATCCGGCATCGCCATGAACGGCAGCCGGGCCTCCTCGGAGACAAAGCAGGCGTAGGGCTTGCCGGCCGCGGCGGCGTGGATCATCTCCGGTGCATAATCGCTCGTACCGCCGGTGGGCATGGTGAAGGCGCTGATCAGCCCGGGGAACCGCAGCGCCCGAAAATCGACGCCGCTCGACGCCCGCTCGGCCGCAAGCTGCCGGAAGAAGAATGTGTAGTAGCGGCCGAGCTGCTCGCAGTAGAGCTTGTTGCAGCCGTACATCGTGGTGGGAAAGTTGTACTCCGTCTCGCGCACCTTGCCGGCGGCGGCCTTGGCCTTCGGGTCGGGCAGGCCGTAGGCGGCGATCGAGCTGGGGAACAGGAACTTGACCGGGTTGCCGTGCCAGCGCGACTGTTCGTGCGCCAGTTGCAGCAGGTTCAGCGTGCCCTCGACGTTCACGCGGTGGGCGGTGTCCGGCGTGTACTCGGCCCGTGTGCTGAGCAGCGCCGCGAGATGGTAGATCGCGTGGATCTCATACTCGCTGACCAGTCGTTGCAGGAGATTCCGGTCGAGAATGTCGCCGGCGATCGCGCCCAGGCACGCCGGCCGCAACGGTTCGTCGATCAGCTTCAGGTCCAGGGCGACGATGTCGTGATCCGGATGGTCGGCGAAGTAATCGATCAGTCCGTGGCCGATCTCGCCATTGGCCCCGGTGATCAGAATGACAGGTTTCCGCACAGCGATTCTCCCGTTCCAAACCGGGCGGGATTGTACCGCCGGCCGCCGCCCGCGGCCGAATGTCCAATAACACAGCAAGTCGTTCCGCGCCGACCGAAAACGAAGCGCGTGCCTGAAACGCGCACTCAGGTTTCACGGACGCGCTAATGAAGGTCCCCCGATTGCTGGTCGATTCCCAAGCTGTCAGACGACGCCCAGCGGCCCGAGGCGGCCGTGCAGAGTCAAGCGCGACGATGCAGCGTCAACCGAACAAGTACTGACCCGCTGCGGCGGGAATTGGCCCTCGGGAGGCTGATGCCATGAGTCGTATCAACACCAATCTGCCGTCGCTCGTTGCTCAGCGAACGTTCAACATGCAGAACGACAAGCTGACGCAGTCTCTGGTCAGGCTCTCCACCGGCCTGCGCATCAATACCGGCAAAGACGACCCCGCCGGACTGATCGCGTCTGAAGCGCTGCGCGCCGAAAAGGTCGCCACGCAGGCGGCAATCACCAACGTGTCGCGTGCCAACAACGTCATCTCGGTCGCCGAGGCCGGCCTGGTCGAAACGAGCAAGCTCCTCAAGGAGCTCGAAGACCTGATCGATCGCAGCGCCAACGAGGCCGGCATCAGCGAAGATGAGCGTAATGCGAATCAGCTCCAGATCGATTCGATCCTGGAGTCGATCAACCGCATCGCCAACTCAACCGAGTTCCAGGGGCGCAAGCTGCTCTCCGGCGACCTGGCCTATACCACCTCCAGCGTCTCCAGCACGGATATCAGCAACGTCACCGTCACCGCCGCCAAGCTGCCCAACGGCGGCTACCGCTCGGTGGTGGTCGAAGTCACCGCGTCGGCCCAGCTCGCCGGACTGACGTACACCGGCCAGACGGTCGCCAGCGCCGTGACGATTGAAGTCGCCGGCCGCCTCGGCACCGACACCTTCAGCTTTGCCGCCGGAACCGCAATCTCGGCCATCGCCAACGCAATCAACCAGAGCACGTCCGTCACGGGCGTTTCGGCCACCGCCGCGACCAGCTCAATCGACTTCAACAGCACCGGCTACGGGACTTCGCAGTTCGTCTCCGTGCGAGCCCTGAACGGCACGTTCACCGTGACGGGCGGCGACGCCGGTTCGACCAAGGACTACGGCGAGAACGCGACCGTGCTGATCAACGGCTCGTCCGCCATCACCGACGGCCTGCGCGCCAGCACCCGCTCCAGCTCGCTCAGCCTCGACATCGACCTGGCATCCACCTTCGGCACGGCGCTCGGATCGACGACGTTCGAGATCGTGGGCGGCGGCGCGGACTTCATGATCGCCCCCGAAGTCTCTCAGGCCGGACTGGCCAGCATCGGAATCTCGTCGGTTTCCACCGGCGTGCTGGGCAACGGCACGGACGGCGTCCTCGCGTCGCTGGCGACCGGCCAGTCCAACCAGCTCAGCGCCGGAAACTACGCGGCAGCGCAGCGGATTCTCCGCGACGCGCAGGACCAGATTTCCTTCCTCCAGGGCCGGCTCGGCGCGTTCCAGAAGGACACGCTGGAAACCACGTCAAACGCCCTGAAGGTGACGTTTGAGAACCTGGCGGCGGCCGAGAGCGTTATCCGCGACGCCGACTTCGCCGAAGAGACCGCCTCCCTCACGCGGCAACAGATCCTGGTGCAGTCGTCAACCAACGTTCTGCGTCTGGCCAACCAGACGCCGCAGAGTGTGTTGGCGCTGCTCCAGTAGCAGGTATGACCTAACGGGGCTCCATTCGCTCGAACGGGCGGTCCGAAAGGGCCGCCCGTTTGCCATTCTTTGACTGACCGAACCCGCTGTCAGAACCCGCCACGGAACCGGCGGGTCGCTGATCGGCGCTCGCTGCTCGCTATAGCAACTCGTCCCGCACGATCGCTTTCAGAAAATCCGTGTGCGTCAGAATGCCCACCAGCCGGCCGTCCGAATTCACCGGCAATGAGTGCACGCGCGCTTCCAGCAACTGCTTCAACGCCTCGCGCAACGGCTGTTGCGGCGTCGCCGTGTACGTGGCCGGCTTCATGATCTCAACCGCCGTGTGCGGCGGCTCGATCAGGCGGCCTTCGTTGTCCGCCTGCATCTCGCGGACGTTCGACCAGCCCAGCGCTCGCCGGACGTCGCGGTTGGAAATGATCCCCATGAGCTGCTGCTCGACGACGACCGGCACGTGGCGGATGCGGTACTGGCGGAACAGGTCGATCACGTCGGCGATGGTGTCGCTGGGCGCCACGCACATGACGCGTGCCCGCATCAGCTCGCTGACCGGCTTGCCGAGGAGGGTGTCACAGGCGTTGCCGCCTACGCCCAGGTCGAGCAGCCAGCGGAGCAGGTCGGCGTCGGTCACCATGCCGACCAGTTGCGAGCCGTGCAGAATCGGCAGCGCGCCGATCTTGCGATCCACGAATATCCGCGCGGCGTCGATGGCGGCGGCGCTGTTGCTGAGCGAGATGACCGACCGCGCCATGATCTGTTCAATCCGCGTCGGGCCGACGGTGATCGGGGCGACCCCCTCGCCGCTGGCGCGTTCGGCCGACAGCATCCAGCCGGTCGAAAGCAACACATCGCGGTCGGAGAGCATGCCGACCACGCGATTCTCCAGGCAGACCGGCAAGTGGTGGATGCCGCGCTCCTCCATCAGGACGATCGCCTTGTCGAGCGAGTCGCGCGGCGCCACCGTGACCACCTCGCGCGTCGCGTAGCTAAGAACGTTCATATGCAGCTCCACCTGGCGCATCGCCCCTGCGCCAACTGACCAATTCACTGCGCGAAATGCCGCAGCCGGCCGGGCGCCGGCCCACCGCCGATGGTGTCGGCTGCGGGTTTCACCGGCGCTCGCAAATCACCCGGCACGCCGCGTGCCAGACAGGGGCCGCCCGGCTCGGATCACTCAATCAGGTCGCGCGGGCGATCGGCGCCACCGTCGGCTGGCACAGCCTCTCCCAGTCGTCGCGGCGAAAGCGGACCGATTCGTAGTGCGTTCCGGCCTGCATCTCAAGGTACTCGTCTTCCTCCAGTTGCCGGTCGGCGATGGTTTTCATTCCGAACAGCGAACCCACTGGCGGCTCGGCGCCCAGTTCGCACTCGGGAAAGAGCTGCGTCATTTCCTGCTCGGTGGCCAATCGCACCGTCGGATCGTGCAGCACCTTCGTCACCTCCTGCAGATCAAGCCGCCGGGCCGCCGGAAGGACGCACATGGCATATCCCGCGGCGCCCTTCACCACCACCGGCTTGGCGACGACGTAGCCCGAGACGTGTTCGACCTGCGCCAGACGTTGCGCGGTGAATGCCGCCGGGTGCGTGTGCTTGTCGAACCGGATCCCGCGGTCGCGGAGCAGTGCCTCGAGTTTCATGACCCACACTCCTGTTTCGGGCGGACGTGGTTGCCCGTCATATCCCCCGGAATTCGCCGCAGGCGTCACGGCGCGGCCACAGCCAGCGCCGGCGAAGCCCGACCGCCGGGCGGGCCGGCCGCGGAGTGAGCGTCTATCTGAAGTCTAGCACAGGAATCGGCCGCCGTACGAAAAACCCAGCAGCGGCCGGCACGCGGGCGCATCCAGGTGGAGGTCGCAATCGGCGGCGTCCTTCCGAACCCGCCGCGCCAAGCGGCGGGTTGACGATCGTCAGCGATCGGCGCCCCACAGGCCGCGACCGTCACCCCGCCGCTTGGCGCGGCGGGTTCGGACGGAGCGGGACGTCAGCCCGCCGCTTGGCGCGGCGGGTTCGGACGGAGCGGGACGTCACCCCGCCGCTTGGCGCGGCGGGTTCGGACGGCCACTCGCCACACGCCACACGCCAGTATCATGCGGTCGTGCGTACACCCGTCTCCACGTTGGGCCTGCTCGCGCGGGCCGGCCGTACGCTGCTCGACGTCGCCGTTCCGCAGTTGTGCGTCGGCTGCCAGGCATGGGTCGGCGATAGCGGGGGCATATGCGGCGCCTGCCGCGAGGCCATCGGCGCCGCTGCCGCGACGCCCTACTGCCCGCGCTGCGGGAGGTCCGCCCAGCCATTGTCGATCACGCCCGACGGTTGCCGGCGCTGCATGTCCGAGCCGTTCTGGAATATTGTCGAGGCGGTGCGCGTGGGGCCCTACGAGGAGCCGCTGCGGGCGATCGTGCTTGGGCTGAAGTACCGCGGTCTGGAACGCAACGCGGAAATTCTGGCGGACTGGCTCGCTGAGGCGATGCTCGCGCGACCCTGGACAGGCACACTGGACCTTCTGGCGCCCGTGCCGATGCACCTGCGGCGCCGCGTGCAGCGGCCCGGAAATCACGCGCTGATGCTGGCGGCGGCGCTGGAGTCGCGGCTGCGTCGCGCCGGCTGCCGGCTGCGACTGACGCGGGCCGTGCGGCGGCACGTCTACGCCCCGAGCCAGACCACGCTCACCTCGCGCACCAGGCGGTTCGAAAACGTCCGGGAGTGTTTTGCCCCGCGATGGTGGCCGCCGGTGAACCTGCGCGGCAAGACCGTGTGCATCGTCGACAACCTGCTGACGACCGGCGCCACGATTCACGAAGTGTCGAAGGTGCTGCGCCGCGCAGGAGCGGCGACGATCTACGCCGCCGTCGTCGCCCGCAGCGTGGCGCCCGGCGACGTGCAGGCGCACAGCGCGGCGGTCTAGTGCGGTCTGTCACGCTGATTGGTTCTTTCCGAGCCGCGACCGTGAGGGAGCGGATGGCGTTCGGTCGCCGAAGACCGCTCCCTCACGGTCGCGGCTCGGAAAGAGTCCGGGGATAACGGCGATCAGGAGACGACGCCCGCGCGTGCGCGGGCCTTCTTCTTCTTGAACATGCCGAACAGTCCGCCGGTCGCTTCCTGTTCGATGGGCGCACCGAGCATATCCGAGGCCAGGACGCGGGCCATTTCGTGGATCGCCAGGCGTGCCGGGCTGTTGGGCGCATCGGTCATCATCGGGTGCCCCAGGTCGCGCGAGGCCGTGATGCGCTTGTAGTCGTTCGGAATAACGGCGAACAACGGCCGGCCGAAGTGCGATTCAATCTCCTCGGGCTTGATCCGGTCGTGGCTGGCGTTGCGGCGGTTGAGGACGATTTCAACGCGCTCCTCATCCGCGCCGGCGTGCAGCAGGAACTCGTAGGCCCGGACCGCGTTGCGGATGAAGGGGACCGCGAGTTGCGTGACGATCAGCACGCGATCGGCGCGGGACAGCGCCGCCATCGTCGTCGGCGTGAAGGCGCGCGGCAGGTCGGCCACGACGAAGGGGAACATGGCGGCCAGCGCGTCGAACATGTGTTCCACGCGGTCGGGCGCGACTGCGCTGACGCTCAGGTCCATTTCGTTGGGGCGGGCCAGGATCGAGACGTTGCAGGGCAGCTCGTGCAGCGCCCCGTCGAGCAGCGTCTTGTCGATTTCCAGGTCGGATCGGCAGACGTCGGCCAGCGTGTACTTCGGCGTGCAGTCGAACGCGCAGGCCACGTCGCCGAAGGCCAGGTTCATGTCGACCAGCGCCGTCCGGCGATGCAGCAGACCGGCCAGCTCGATCGCCAGATTGCAGGCGACGGTCGTCGCGCCGGCGCCGCCGGACGATCCGAGCACGCAAATGCGTCGGCCGCCCATCTCGGCCGGGGAGCGCGAACGGCGAATCCGCTCGATGGCCGTGCGGAGATCGGCGTCATCGATCGGGATACGCACGAACTGGCCGCAACCGGCCCGCATGGCGGCGATGATGACGTTGGGATCAGTGCTGGCGCTCAGCCCGATGATGGCGCAATCCGGGCAGACTTCGGCGATGCGCTGCACGATGTGCAGGCCGAACTTGGCGTCGTCCTGATCGAGATCGACGGCGACGGCGTCTACGGAGTCGGCCTGCAACTGCGTCTGGAGCTGCTCCCAACCCGAGCAGGCTTCGACCACGCGCACTTCGCTGATCGCGCGAAACGCCGCCTCGACCGCCGGCTCGACGGATCCGGTGTGGCTGAACAGACTGATCCGCAGTTGGATCGCCATCGCGAACTCTCTTTCCTACCGCCCGCCTCGTCGGCAGGCTCGTCGTCGTCCCCTGCTGCGGAGCATCGCCGATGCTCAGGGCGCCGTGCCCAGGTCGTTGCGAATCCAGGTCACGCGCGAGGCGTTGTCGTCTTCGGGGCTGAGCACGGCGATGATGTCGATATCACCGTCGCCGTCCAGATCGCCGTAGCCGAGCAGACCGACGTCGCCGGGCGGATCGTAAGTGGTGACGACTTTGGCGTCCCACACGTCGCGCGGTGTCGTTTTCACCTCGAAGTAGCGGACAGCGCCTTGCGTCGCGCTGACCACCAGCTCCTTCACACCGTCGTCGTCAATGTCCACCGCCTTGACGTCCAGCGGATCGTAGGCCTCAAACGTCGCGACCACGTACGTGTTCCAGTCGTAGGTGCGCTTGGGCGTGTCCGCGGGCTGCTCAAAGAGCATCAGTTGTTGCTGCTCGGTGCCAGTGGCGACCACGTCCGGCTTGCCGTCCCCGGTGAGGTCGAAAATATCGATCGCGTACGCGTTGCGGACGCTGCCGACGCGCCACTGCGGCCAGGCCGTGGCCGGATCGAGCGTGCCGGGGTTCTCGAACCAGGCCACCTGTGCGTTGTTGTCCTTCGACGCGGCCGAAACCAGGTCGAGGTCGCCGTCGGAGTCCATGTCGCAGGCCAGCAGCCCCGCCGCCCCGTCGCGATCCAGCCGCGTCTGCCGCTCGTGACGGCCGGCGCTGACGGCGGTCCAGCCGTGGCCGTCGGTGGCGAAACCGGGGTTCGCGAAGACCAGCACGTCGCCGTCCACGATCTGCACGGGTTCGACGGGGATGTCCGGCTTGGGATTCAGATTGATGATGAAGCTGCGCGACGAGGCGATGTCGTTGTCGCCGTCGTTGTCGAAGTCGCCGATCTCGACGTTCGTATAGAGCTGTTCAATCGTCACGATGTAGTCGTCGAGATTCACGCCCGGGCCCAGCGCCTGGGCGATGATCGCTTCCAGCTCGGCGTCGGTCAAAAGCGCGTAGCTGCCGTCGATTCGCTCGCGCAGCTCGTCATCCGGATTCAGATTGCCCCACGCGGCCAGGTCGAGCGTGTTTCCGTCGCTGGGATGGTGCAGGTACCACACCGCGCCTTCCGCCGCCCCGCAGATGTCCAGATTGCCGTCGCCGTCGATGTCCCCGACCGCCACGTCGGCCAGGTTTTCCATGTCGCGCTTGCTGTCCAGCGTCAGGCTGAGAAAATCGGTGACGCCCTTGGCGCCCCGGCTGTAGAGAATCTGAACAACCGCCGTCGTCTCGCCATACGAAATGACCGGATCGACCTTGCCGTCGCGATTGAAGTCGATCTGGATCGGCCGCCGCGTGATATCGGTGACCTGGTGCGTGCTCGTCACGACCGCCGTGCCGTGCGTGAAGGTCCGCGACTGGATGAGGTTCTCGGTGAAGGCGCTGTTGTCGTCCGGGAAGGGCGTGTCGCCGGTCCCCCCGGATGTGTTGTCATTGACGTTCCCGTTGTCAACCAGCGAACCGTCGACCAGCGCGTCGTCGCTGAACTTGCAGCCGACGAAACAGGCCAGAACGACGGTGAGCGTCGTGCGCAGCACGAGCACGGGCTTCGAAGACGTCATGTGCGAATACTCCGGTTGGCTCGGTCGCCGGGCGACCGCGTCATGCTTCCCGCTTATCGGGTCGGCTATCGTCAGGCTCGGCTTTACTAGACGCCGCGTCCGGTTCACGACGGCGGCGCGTCCCCCGATCTTCAATAGTGCGATATGTGCACCCTCTGCGTGTTGGGGCGGCCGCAGAATCCGACCGCGACACGCCGCGCCCCGCGACTATCGGTCGCGCAATGCGCTCATGGCGGATAGCACGACCGCTACTTCCAGGTCGCGCAGGCAGGCATGATGACCCAGCGGGCAGAGCCGCTCGTGGCACGGCGCGCAGGGAAGCGGCAGGCTCACGGTCCGGGCCCGGCTCGAATAGGGTCCGGTAAGCGCCGGCGAGGTCGGACCGAAGACGGCCGCAGTCGGCCGGTCGAGGGCGGCGGCAATGTGCATGGGGCCCGAATCACAACAGACGACGAGCTGTGCCTCGGCCAGCAGGGCAGCCAGCTCGCGCAGGCTGGTGCGACCGACCAGGTCGATCACCGCCTGCGATGTCCCAGCCACGATCTCGTCGGCCAGGGCGCGCTCGTCCGGTCCGCCCAGCAGCACCGCCGGCGGCCAGTCTCCTTCGGCGCCCATGCGATTGATCAGTTCGACGAACCGGCCGGCCGGCCAGATTTTGGAAGGCCAGCGCGCCCCGGGGACGATCGCGATGAACGCGCCAAGTTCCCGGCCGGCGGCGCGACAAAGCAGCTCGCGCGCCGCGCTCCGCTGCCGACCGTCGAGCGCCAGGGGAAACTCCGCCGGCGCATTGTCGATTCCGAGCGCGGCCAGTACGCGCAGGTTCTTGTCGACCGCGTGCATGTCCGCCGGGCAGGCGACGCGATCCGTGTAGAACAGCCAGGCGAATTCGCGCGCGTCGGCGAATCCGATGCGGCGCCCGGCCCCGCTGGCCCAGGCCAGAAAGCCGCTGCGGACCAGCCCCTGGAGATCGATGACCAGGTCGAATTCACGCGCCCGCAGGTCGCAGACGAATCGGCCGAATTCGTCGAGCGCGTCAGCCTGCTGCAGCATGCGGCCGAAACGGCGGCGGTCGAAGGGGATGATCTCGCTCAGCAGGGGATGGCCGTCAAGCAGCGGCGCGAACGAAGCGCCGATGAGCCACGCGATGTGCGCGTGCGGATAGCGGCGCCGCAGCGCCGCCAGGACCGGCAGCGCATGCACGACGTCGCCCAGCGAACTGGGCTTGATCAGCAGAATGCGGTCGTAGCGCCGCGCGGCGCCGGGTTCGCGCGCCATTCGGCCGCAGTATATGCGGTGTACCGCGCAGCGGGCCCGCGGCTTGCCGTCATCGCGGCATCGGCTACCATCGGATCCCGCGTCCAACGCAGATTCCGGAGACCACGCGATGCGAAACTCCAGCCAGCGCCTGTCGTTTTCCGCGCTTCTCGCCACCATGCTCGTCGGCTGCGCGCAAACCACGCCGACCGTGGCGCAGTCCTCGCCGGCGGAAAACCGCGTCGCTGCGGCCGAGCCGCTGCGCGTCGGAGCCTCCGCGGGAGAGACGCGGGACGCTGCGCGCACGCTCAAGCCTGACGACTTCAAAGGCCTCGCCTGGCGCAGCGTCGGACCGGCCAACATGGGCGGGCGCGTGGCGGACGTCGCGATCAACCCGGGCAATGCGAAGACGTATTACGTCGGCTACGGCACCAGTGGGCTATTCAAGACCACCAACGCCGGAACGACGTTCGCAGCGCTTTTCGACAAGGAAGCCACGGCGTCGATCGGTTCCGTGGCCGCGGCCGACGCGCCCGGCGATTGGCCCGGCTGGAAGAGCGAGCCGCCGCCGCCCGCGCCGCTGACCGCCGAAGAGGAGAAAAACCGCGGCAAAGGCAAGATCGTCTGGGTCGGCACCGGCGAGGGCAACGGCCGCAACAGCTCCTCCTACGGTCGCGGCGTCTATCGCTCGACGGACGGCGGCGCGACGTTCAAGAACGTCGGCCTGCCCGATTCGCACGACATTCCACGCCTCGCCGTCGATCCGCGAAGTCCGGACGTGTGCTACGTTGCTGCGCTCGGACATCTCTGGGGAGCGAACGCCGAGCGAGGCATATACAAGACTTCCGACGGCGGTGCGACCTGGCAGCACGTGCTCAAGATTGATGAGAACACCGGAGCGATCGATGTGATCGTCGATCCGAAAAAACCGGACACCGTCTACGCCGCGATGTACCAGCGCCGCCGCACGGCCTGGAGCTTCAAGAGCGGCGGGACCGAGGGCGGCATCTATCGCTCACGCGACGCGGGCGCGACGTGGAGCAAACTCACCAACGGCCTGCCGGAGCAGACCGGCCGCATCGGATTGGACGCCTATGTCGGCAATCCGCAAATCGTCTACGCCGTGATCGAGTCGGACCTGGGCGGCGCCGGCGTCGAGCCGTTTGACAACCGCAGCCGCAGCGGCGGCGTGTTTCGTTCCGAGGACGGCGGCGACACCTGGAAGCGCCTCAGTGAATTCACGCCGCGCAGTTTCTATTTCTCGAAAATTCGCATCGATCCGAAAAATGATCAGCGCGTCTACGTGCTCGGCTACGGCCTGTCGATTTCCGACGACGGCGGCAAGACCTTTCGCGCCGGCGGGGCACGCAAGCCGCACGGCGACCTGCACGCCATGGTCATCGACCCCGGCGACACCGATCACCTTCTGCTCGGCACCGACGGCGGCGTCTACTCATCATTCGATCGCGGCCAGACGTGGAATTTTCTGAACTACCTCGCAACCGGCGAGTTCTACAACGTCGCCGTCGATAATAGCGACCCCTACCGCATCGGCGGCGGCCTTCAGGATAACGGCTCGTGGATCGGTCCCAGCGCCACCGGCTGGCAGGGGCGCGACGAGTTTTGGGATGAGGGTGCGACCGGCTTCGGCATCACGAACGCTGACTGGTGGTTCATCAATGACGGCGATGGATTTCACGTCGCCTTCGATCCGGCCGATCGCAGCATCGTCTATGCCGAGTCGCAGGGCGGCGTGCTGGTTCGCATCCACCTCGACACCGGCCGTAGAAAGCTCATCAGGCCCGGCGAGAAAGAGGGCAACCCGCGCTACCGCTTCAATTGGAACAGCCCGTTCCTCGTCTCGCCGCATGATGCGAGCGTGCTCTACCTCGGCGGCAATCACGTTTTCAAGCTGCTCGAGCGGGGCGAGCGCTGGGAGCGCATCAGCGACGATCTCTCGACGCGCGATCCGGCCAAGATCATGAGCGTCGGCTCAGACGCCGAGACGCACGGCACGGTCGTCTCCCTGGCCGAATCGCCGCTGAACAAAGGCACGCTCTGGGCCGGCACGGATGACGGACTGATCCACGTCACGCGCGATGACGGAAAAACGTGGACCAACGTCACTCCCGCCGAAGTCAGCGGCTGGTACATCGCCAAGATCGAGCCGTCGCACCACGCGGCGGAAACGGCGTATGTCGCGGTAGACGGCCATCGCAACGATCACATGGACCCGCACATCTTCATGACCGCCGACACGGGCAAGACCTGGAAAGCGATCGAAAGCGATCTGCCGAAGGGCGCCCACGTGAAGTGCATCCGCGAGGACCACTGGAACGCCGACGTGCTCTACGCCGGCAGCGAGCAGGCGGCGTACGTCTCCATCGATCGCGGGCAGCACTGGACGAAAATGAACGGCGAGTCGCTGCCGACCGTCGCGGTCGACGACATCGTGCAGCATCCGCGCGAGACAGACCTCGTGGCGGGGACTCATGGGCGGTCGATCTACGTCTTCGACGACGCCTCGGCCCTGTCACAGACCACGCCGGCCGTACTCAGCAGCGAGCTGCACCTCTTCGCGCCGCTAGCGGCCAGGCCGCGCCTGTTCTTGGATTACCAGGGATTGTGGGGCGACCAGTTCTTCAAGGCGGCCAACCCGCCCGCGGGGGCGAAGATCAACTACTGGGTGCGTGAGTTCACCGGCGACCCGGTGACGATCAACATCTCGACTACCGACGGCGTTCATGTTCGCAAGCTCACCGGTTCGAACCGGCCCGGCTACAACCGCGTGGTCTGGGACTTGCTGCAAGAGCCGTACGATCGTCACGATTACTTGGATGAGACCATGCTGGGGCAAAAGCGATTCGTGCCGGCAGGGGAGTACCGGGTGACGATCAGCTACGGCAAACGCGTGGCGGCGACGACCGTGCGCGTACTGGCGGGGCCGTAGCACCATCGGCTCTCCGCGGTCGACCGATGTAGCCCTGCCGATGTAGCCCGACCGACGTAGCCCGGCCGCCCTCGGCCGGTTCCCCGGGCCTTGGACCTCCGCGGCCTTCCGCGCCGTCTTTCTGCCCGCGTGCGATTTGTAACAAACCGCCCCATCGCGTACGCTGAGCGCCGTTGAGCGGTCGGGCCTCCCGCCGATGCCAAGGGCTGCGCGGCCGCTGCTCGCTTCCGTTCGCGTCCATGTCGGCGCCGGGGGGCGATCGCCGACCGGAGTTTCTCCTTCGAGGTGCCCACCCAGGTGCAGAACACGACCGAACCCCTCCCGGCAGACAGCAGCAAGCGTGCGTTGAGATTCCAATCGCCCGACACGTTCCGCCAGGCCCTGCGGCGTCGCGTGGAGGACTATTTCGCGACGACCGGCCGGCGACCGCGCGATTGCCCGCGCATGTACGCCAAATCCGCGATCATCCTCACCGGCTGCACGGCCGCCTACGTCGTACTGGTCCTGCTCGCCGGCGTGTGGTGGCTGGCGATCCCGCTCGCGGTGATGCTGGGGCTGGCGCTGGCGTCGGCTGCGTTCAATATTCAGCACGACGGCGGCCACGGCGCCTATTCCGAACATCGCTGGATCAACAAGCTGGCGTCGCTGACGCTGGATCTGCTCGGCGGCAGCTCCTACATGTGGGCGCGCAAGCACAACTCCATTCATCACAGCTACACGAACGTCGCCGGGCACGACGACGATATCAACATCGGTCCACTCGGCCGCCTCTCGCCGCAGCAGAAACGCCTGCGCATTCACCGGCTGCAGCACATTTACCTGTGGGTGCTGTACGGGTTTCTGCCCGTCAAGTGGCACGTGTATGACGATTTTCGCGATCTGGTCACCGGTCGCACCGGCGGCCATCATTTTCCGCGTCCGCGCGGCTGGGACCTGGCGACGTTCATCGGCGGAAAGCTGCTTTTCTTCTCGCTGGCGTTCGGGTTGCCGATGCTGCTGCATCCGTGGTGGTGTGTGCTGGTGTTCTACGGCATCGCTTCCTACGTCCAGGGGCTGACGCTGAGCGTGGTGTTCCAGATGGCGCACTGCGTCGAACAGGCCGAGTTTCCGCAGCCGCAGCCCGGCACCGGCCAGATCGAGACCTGCTGGGCGGAGCACCAGGTGGAAACGACGGTGGATTTTGCTCCGCGCAACCGGCTGCTGGCGTGGTTTGTGGGCGGCCTGAACTTCCAGGTCGAGCACCACTTGTTCCCCCAGATATGCCACGTCCACTACCCCGCGATCGCGCCGCTGGTGCGCGAGACCTGCCGTGAGTTCGGACTCACGTACAGATACTACGAGACATTCCTCGCGGGGCTGGTGTCGCACTACCGCTGGCTGCGACGAATGGGTCGGCCGGTTCCCGCGTAGCGTGCGCGTGAAGTTGGGTGGGCCGGCCTCCGAGCTTCTGAACATTTGGGTGGGACGGGCGTCTCGCCCGTCGCCGCGATCTCAGGAACGGGCAAGATGCCCGTTCCACCCGAAGAAGTTCACAGGCTTTCCGGCCGGCCTCGTTCCAGCCGGTCCCGTTGGTTAATGTATCGCGGCCCGTGACGCTCACACTGCTCCAATCCACGGCCCCGGCCATCGACGCCGGCAGCACCGCCTGGATGCTCACCAGCTCCGCGCTCGTGCTGCTCATGGTCCCCGGCCTGGCGCTCTTTTACGGCGGACTCGTCCGCCCCAAGAACATTCTCTCCACGATGATGCAGAGCTTCGTGGCGATGGCCGTGATCGGCCTTCAGTGGGTGCTGATCGGCTACGCGCTCAGCTTCGGCGCCAGCTTTGGCGGGCTGATCGGTTGGGACTGGAAGCTGGTCGGCCTGCACGGCCTGCCCTACACGGCCAACTACGCCGACAAGGCGATTCCCGAATACGTGTTCGTCATGTTTCAGGGCAAGTTCGCGATCATCACGCCGGCGCTGATCAGCGGGGCGATCGCCGAGCGGATCAAGTTTTCAGGATATGTGCTGTTCATCATTCTCTGGTCCACGCTGATCTATGATCCGCTGGCGCACTGGGTCTGGGCCAGCGGCGGCTGGCTGTTTCAGATGGGCGTGCTCGATTTCGCCGGCGGGACGGTGGTGCATATTTCGTCGGGCGTTTCGGCCCTCGTCCTCGCGCTGCTCGTGGGCAAGCGCCGCGACTATCCGCAAACCGCAATTCTGCCGAACAACCTGACGATGACGCTGACCGGGGCGGGGTTGCTTTGGTTCGGCTGGTTCGGCTTCAACGCGGGAAGCGCCGTGGCAGTCGAGCATCCGGTGGCCGGCGCAGTCGCGGGGCTGGCGTTCACGACAACGCAAACGGCGGCCGCCGCGGCGGCGCTCACCTGGATGCTGATCGAATGGCTGCACCACGGTAAGCCGAGCAGCCTGGGGTTGGCGTCGGGGATTCTGGCCGGGCTGGTCGCGGTGACTCCGGCGGCCGGGCACATCACGCCGCTCTGGGCGATGCTGATGGGCGCGGTGGCGTCCGTGGTCTGCTTTGGCGCCTTGCAGCTCAAGCCGCGGCTGGGCTATGACGATTCACTGGACGCCTTCGGCGTGCACGGCGTGGGCGGCATCTGGGGCGCGCTGGCGACCGGGCTGTTCTGCTCGATGCCGGTGGCGGGGCTGCTGGCCGGCGGCGGCTTCGGGCAACTCGGCAAGCAGGCCGTCGGCGTGGCGGCGACGATCGCGTTCGCCGCCGTCGGGACGCTGATCATCGCGGGTATCGTGCAGGCCACGGTTGGGCTGCGGGCCGAGCCGCAGCACGAGAGCGACGGGCTGGACATCAGCGTTCACGGCGAACGCGGGTATCATCTGGATCTGTAGCGCCGTCACTGTTTGACGAATCGATGCCCATGAAACTGGTCATTGCCATCATCCGACCCGAGCGGCTCGAAGCCGTGCAGACCGCGCTGCGCGGCGTATTGGACGAAGCGGACAACTACCGCCTGACCGTTCAGCCGGTGGAGGGGCACGGGCGGCTGCGCGGCGAGGTCGAGTACATCCGCGGGCAGGAAGTCCGCCCGCAGTTGGTGCGCCGCGTGCAGATTACGATCGGCGTCAACGACGGGTATGTCGAAAAGACGGTCGGCGCGATCCTTACCGCGGCGCGGACGCAGCCCGGCGGCGCCGTAGGCGACGGAAAGATATTCGTGGTGCCGCTCGAGGAGTGCGTGCGTATCCGCACCGGCGAGCGCGGCGGCACGGCGATCTGAAGGCGAGGGCAGGCGTGCGAATTCTCGTCACCAACGACGACGGCATCCTGGCGCCCGGCATCGAGGCGCTGTATCGCGCCGCGGCCGAATTCGGCCACGTGGATGTCGTCGCCCCGGAGACATCGCAATCCGCCATGGGCCACGCCATCACCGTGCTCTCGCCCATGACCGTGCACCGTGTGCACGTGAACAACACCTTTCACGGCTGGAGCGTGGACGGACGCCCGGCCGATTGCGTCAAACTGGCGATGATGGAGCTGCTCGACGCCCGGCCGGACTTCGTGCTCAGCGGCATCAATCACGGCGCCAACACGGGTATGAACCTGCTCTACAGCGGCACGGTCGCCGGGGCGGCGGAAGGGGCGTTCCTGGGCGTGCCGGCGATGGCGGTTTCGCTGGAGCTTTCCGAAGAGCTGGACTTCGAGCGGGCGACGCGCATCGCGCGGCAGTGCTTCGCGTCATTCATCGCGTCGAAACCCGCCCCGGGCGCGTGCCTGAACGTCAACATCCCCTCGGCGGACCGCGGCACACCGCGCGGCGTGCGCGTCTGCCCGCAGGCGATGGTGACCATGGAAGATCACTATCGCAAGACGGTCGGACAGCAGGGGCACACGATCTACTGGCTGGACGGCCGGCTGCCGCACCCGGATCAGTGTCCCGACAGCGATTACGCGGCTCTGTGCGAGGGCTACGTGACGATCACGCCGCTGCGATTCGACATGACGGATCATGCGCGGCTGGGGGAAGTCGGCGGTCAAGCATGGCCTGAGCGGTTTGACGCGTAGGGGGCGGGGCGCCGGGCGCGATACCGGCCTAACACTACAACGCTGCTTTCTTCAGCCCTGGAAGGGCGAAAGAGCAAAGCCCCGGGCGCGAGCCCCGGGCGTGCGAGCGGAGATTCCCAGCAGCCCCGGAGGGGCGAAAGAAGCGCCTGCTTGCTCCCAGCAATCTGGAAACGCGATCGTTCTTTCGCCCCTCCGGGGCTTGCTCACGATTGCGCGACGCTCCCCGGGCTCGCGCCCGGGGCCTTATTCTGCCGCCCCTGTCCTGAAAATACGCCTCCGGAGGCGTGGCTAGGCTACCTTGGGGCGGAGTTGCACTTGGTATCCGATCGCCTCCAATCGACGCACAAGCGAGTTGACGGCCCGCATCGGTTTGAGCTTGTCGAAGAACTGAACGCCGAGGTCGATGAAGTCTGAGCCCGTTTTCAGCATGTGGTAAAGCGTGGTCAGGATGCTGCGCGCGACGGCCATCGTGGCTCGCTTCATGCCGCGGCGGAAGGCGATGCGGCGGTGCTGGGCGTAGAAGTAGGAGTCCTTCTTCTGGCTCGCGGCCCAGGCCACTTGCACCAGCACGCGCCGCAGCCAGCGGTTGCCGTCGCGGGTTCGGCCGCTCTTGCATTTGCCGGCGCTTTCGTTGTTGCCGGGACAAACTCCCGCCCAGGCGCACAGGTGTGCGGCGGAGGGGAAGCGGCTCATGTCCGTGCCGATCTCGGACAGAATCAGACGCGCGGCGGTCGTGTCGATGCCGGGAATTTCGCGCAAGCGTTCGATCGGCTCCCGGTTGTTGGAGAGCAGCTCGTCGAGCCGCGCTTCGAAGGCCTCGATCTGTCCTTCCAACATCTGCAACTGATCCATCAGTTGCTTCAGCATGAAGCGATGGTGCGCGCGCACGCCGCCGCGCAGCGCCTCGCGCAGCTCGGGAATCTTGGTCCGCAGCCGCTGGCGTGCCAGATCGGCCAGTGCGGCGGGGTCCTGCTGGCCGGCGATCATGGCCCGGATCATGGCCCGACCCGAGACGCCGACCACGTCGCTGGCGACCGAGGAGAGCTTGATGTTGGCGTCTTCCAACGTCTTCTGGATTCGATTCACCACACGGCTCTTGTCCTCAACCAGCGCGGTCCGTTGACGGGCCAGATCGCGCAGCTCGCGCTGCGGCCGCGGCGGCACGAAGCTGTCGCGCAGCAGGCCGCACTGCAACAACTGCGCCAGCCAGGCTGCGTCGTTGACGTCGGTCTTGCGTCCGGGCACGTTGTGGAAGTGCTGGGCATTGACCAGCATCAACGAGAAGCGATCCTCGAGCAGATTCCAGATCGGCTTCCAGTACACGCCGGTCGCCTCCATCGCGACCTTCTCGACCTGGTGCTCAGCCAGCCAATCGCCCAGCGCCAGAATCTGGGCCGTGGTCGTGCCGAAACGTTGCGCGAACGACGAGACCACTCCGTTCGCGTTCCGTCGCCGCACATGGGCCTGAATCGACTTCAGATGAATGTCCAACGCGCCGCAGCAGCCAAACAGAATCTCCATGACATGACCTCCGCTCCGCCGGCACTGGAAACGGGAGACGCCAATCCATTCAACAACCTGTCCTGCGTCCTCACCCGCAAACACGGGGGCGACAAATCAGTGTGCGTAACACGGCGTCCGAGTCAGACTCCGGGGCGAGCTCAAAGCTCACTGGGCGACGACTTCAACCCGTTCCCAATCCGCGCCTCGAAAGCGTACCCTTCGACCCCATTTTCATCACCCAGTGTGCCGCATGGCGGCATGGCGACTCCGGGGCTAAAGGCCGGTGATCTTGCGATTCGTCGGCGATCCAAAGTAGCATTGTAGGAGTAGTCACCCCTCGGCAAATCGCGAGAGCACCGACGGCAGCTCCGCCGCCACCTCGCGCGCCAGGTAGCCGAATGGCCCGATCCGATCGGCGAGGACATCCGCCGCCGTCCCGTGGACGTGCACACCCAGACAGGCCGCGCTGAATGGGTCGAGCCCCTGGCCCGCCAGCGCCGCGATCAGGCCGGTGAGCACGTCGCCCA
The DNA here is from genome assembly GCA_007859745.1 of Phycisphaerae bacterium RAS1. NCBI lineage: Bacteria > Pseudomonadati > Planctomycetota > Phycisphaerae > Phycisphaerae bacterium RAS1. The sequence continues at coordinate 2,423,490 of SMLU01000001.1, forward strand.
TGCCGCCGGCCGCCATGCCGGGATTTCCGCTGCTGTTTACGAACGCGCGGCGCCCGTCGCTGACCACCGTATGATGGCCTTTCAGCACGCACACGCTGCGCGTCGGCTTCGCGAACTCCCCTGCGGCCGCCGCTCGCTCGTCGTCTGATGCACACTTCCGCGGACGCAGGCCCAACCCGGCCCGCAGGCGCGCCATCTCGCCCGGATGCGGCGTCAGAATCGTCGGGCTGCGGCGCAACGGTTTCCAGGCCTCCGGCGGCTGCGCGGCGAGCATGTTGAGCGCGTCGGCGTCGATGACGCGCGTCGTCTGGATGCCGGCCAGCAATTCAATCAGCGCCGCCGCCAGACCGGCGTTTTGACCCATTCCGGGGCCGATCGCAACGACGTGGGCCCAGTCGAGCTCGCGACGCGCAGCGAGTTGCCGCAGCGCGCCGGGGGCTATTCGCCCGTCGCTGTCCTCGTCGAGCGGCGCCGTCATCAGGCACGGCTCCGCAGCCGCGACGATCGGCAGCACCGACGCCGGCGTGTAGAGGCGCACGAGTCCGGCTCCGCCACGCAGCGCCCCGAGGCCGCACAGGACGGCCGCCCCGCTCATTCCGCGGCTGCCGGCCAGAATGGCGACGTGCCCGGCGAGTCCCTTGTGCATCGTCGCGGAGCGCGCCGGCAGGCTCGGCAGGCTTGTGATCGTCTTCCAGCGGAGCGTCATCGTGCGGCTTTCTGCCGTCGAGTGGACTTGGGCGGCGTGTCGCGCGTCGCGCGACTGGCCGCGGCGCGGTTGATGAGCGCCGCCTGGTAGCCCGCGCCGAATCCATTGTCGATATTCACGACCGAAACGCCTGCGGCGCAGGTGTTGAGCATGGTCAGAAGCGCCGCGAGACCGTTCAAGCTCGCGCCGTAGCCGACGCTGGTGGGCACGGCGATGATCGGGCACGCCACCAACCCGCCGACGACGCTGGGCAACGCGCCCTCCATTCCCGCGACGACCACCAGAGCGGCCGCCTCCTGAAGCTCCGCGCAGGACGCCAGCAGCCGATGCAGCCCGGCGACGCCCACGTCATAAAACGTGCGCGTCCGCTGGTTCATCATCTCGGCCGTGATGCGCGCTTCCTCGGCCACCGGCAGGTCCGCCGTTCCGGCGCAGACGATGCCGATGAAACCGTCGCCCGGCCGGGCGGGCTTCTGCCGCAGGGCGAGCGTTCGCGAGGTGCGGTCGTACGCGGCCCGCGGGAATCGCGCGACCACGCGCGCGGCGGCCCTGGGCGCGATGCGCGTCGCAAGCACGTCCTGCCCGGCGGCGGCGAGGCGCGCAAAAATCGTCTCGATCTGCCGGCTGGTCTTTCCCAGGCCGAAAATCACTTCGGGAAACCCGCAGCGCAAGGCGCGATGATGGTCGATTCGGGCGTACTCAATGTTCTCAAACGGCAGGTGCGCCAGTCGCCGCAGCGCGGCGTCCACGCCAAGTGATCCGGCGGCCACCTGGTCGAGCAACAAGCGTAGTGCGTCGGGATTCACAGGGTCCTCGGAGGCTGACGCCAACCCTACAACCGCGGCTGCCGGTTTTCAACGACGCCGCGGGAGGTCCGAACCCGCCGTCGGCTTGTCTGCCCGAACCCGCCGCGCCAAGCGGCGGGGTGACGTCCGCGGCACACGAGGCGCCGCTCGCCTACGATCGTCACCCCGCCGCTTGGCGCGGCGGGTTCGGAAATCAGCCCTGCGCGGGACCGAGCCGCTCGCGACACTGAATGAAAAAAATCGCCGCCGGGCACAGTTGGGCCGGCGGCGATTCTTGAAGTTCGCAGGAGCTTTCCCTGATCTCTTTCCGAGGCGCGACCGTGAGGGAGCGGAGGCTTGACAACCGCTTGCTCACGCGCGCGGCTCGGATCGAAACCGTGGTGCGGGCTTTGTCACCCGCTCTAACGGCCGAGCATCCTGCGGCCAAAGGCCAGCAATCCGCCGGCCAGGAGCAGCAGCGAGGACGGCTCAGGGACCGGCTCGCCGTAAATGAAGTCGTCCATGACAACCAGGTCGACCGGCACGATGCGGCCGTCGCCCTCGGGATCGTCGACCACGCCGTCGGCGAGGTTCTCGTCGCCGCTGGTGATGATCACGTGCGCCACCATGGCGTCGACAAACGAGACGCCGGTGAACGAGAACGACTGATGCGCGATGCCGGCCGCGGGGACCAGCGCCGTGAAGATGAGCTGGTCGTTCGAGTCGAAGTATTCAATCTTCGTCTCGTTCGCCAGATCGACGTCGGAAAAGACCGAGCCGAAGCCGCGCGTGGTCGCCGGCGTGTTCGACCCGGGGATAAAGAAATCGACGCGCGTGACGTTGCTCCCGAGCGACGTGAACAGCCGCTCCGGGCTGAAGGCCTCGAACTCGCCCAGGTAGCTGGCGTCGATGTTCGCGAAGTCCTTCGGGGTCGCCGTCGGATTGTCGGCGTCGGCGCTGACCTGGAAGCCCGTGCCCGGCGTGCCGAAGAGTACACCGCGGGCGCGGCCGGGCGTGCTCTGGTTGAAGAAATCCGCGGGGAACGCGTTGGGCGCCGCGAATGCATCCGGGACAGCGTCCCAGTTGATTTCACGCCGACCGCTGCCGAACGAGCCGGGGTTATTAGGATTGAGGGCGCCAAGGTCCAGCCGGTACTGATCCACCGCCGCCTGAATGTCGGCGGCAGCCAGACCGGCGGCCTGTCGGACGGTCTGTGCGTCGGCGGCGGAGGCTGCAAACGCAGCGGCGGCCAGCGCCGGCGACAGACGCGTCAGTGTCGGAAATCGCATATCGAAGACTCCTGTTTTTTGTCGGTTCGGCTCGCAGGCTGGTCACGAACGATTGCGTCGAACGGACCGGGGTTTTCGCTCTTTGCCTGTTCCGATAACCGAAAGTTGATGCGACCCGGGTTCGGAGGCCCGGTCACCAGCGTGTCCGAGGCGCTGATGCATATGGATGGCCGCGGAGAGGAGACGGTCCTCGCGCAGCCTTCCATAAGGTCGTAGGCAGGCTCGTCCGCTAAAGTCCAGTTTGGCCGAGAGATCGCTTCGGATTAGTCTGGGAATCGGCTTTGCCCTGGGGTGGGACGGGCGTCTCGCCCGTCCCTGCGATGCTATGAACGGGCAAGATGCCCGTTCCACCCCGAGAATCGCGCAGACTTCGAATCGGCCGCGGGATATGATGCTTGGAATCTGTGTGCTGGGAATCCAGGAAACGGCCGTGAAGCCCAATAAACTGCCTGGCCGGATCACGCGTCTCGCGTGGATCGCGCCGCTCTTGATCGCGGCCTTCGCGGCCCGCGCGCTGGCCGACGGCCAGCGCGCCGAGTTCGCGCGCGATCGAGTGATCGTTCGCCTGGCGCCGCATCTTCGCCCGGCGGCGACGGATGGACCCGTGTGCGTCGACCGCGGGCCGATCGACGCGTCGCTGGCAAAGTGGAAAGCACGCCGCGCAGCTCCGCTGATCCGCGACGGCTGCCGCAACGCGCGCCCGGCCGCCGGCCGCCGGCTCGATCGCACTTTCGTCATTGAAGTGCCCGCCGGCTCGGACACGGCCGCATTCGCGGCGGAGCTGGCGCTCGCGCCCGGCGTTGAACAGGCCGAGCTGGACGGCCTGGGCGGCATCGCCTCGACCATTCCGAATGACCCGAACTTCGCCGTTCAGTGGGGACTCGACAACACCGGCCAGCTTGGCGGCGTGCCCGACGCTGATCTCGACGTGCCGGAGACGTGGGACTACACCACCGGCGCCGCGACCGTGACCATCGCGATTGTCGACACCGGCGTGCAGGCGGATCATCCGGACCTCGCCGGCAAAGTTCTCCCCGGCTGGAACACGTACAACAACAACAGCGACACCACTGACCCGCACGGCCACGGCACCTTTGTCGCGGGAGTGGCGGCGGCGATTGGCAATAACGGCGTCGGGGTCGCCGGGATGAACTGGAACGCCCGGATTCTCCCGGTGCGCTGCGTGTCTCCGGCCGGCTCCGGGACCGAGAGCCAGTGTGCAGCGGCTATCGTCTGGGCGACAGACAACGGCGCCGACGTGATCTCGATGAGTCTCCAGTATTACTCGGGGACGGCGCTGCTGCGCGACGCCGTCGCGTATGCGTATGACAGCGGCGTGCTGCCGATCGCGGCGGCCGGCAACGGGCAGGGACCGATCGTGGCGTTTCCGGCGCGATTCCCCAAGTGCATGGCGGTGAGCGCGACCAACCGCAATGACGCGCTCTGGCCCGGATCAAACTACGGCCCGGAAATGGACGTGTCGGCCCCTGGGCAGGAAGTCTACTCGCTGTGGAAAAACAGCGGCTACCAGTTGCTCTCCGGCACGTCGATGGCGACGCCGCACGTCAGCGGCCTGGCGTCGCTGCTGCTCTCGATCGATCCGTCGCTTCTGCCGGTCGAACTGGAGTCGGCCCTCATTTCCACGGTGACGGACCTGGGTCCGGAGGGTTTTGACGACGAATTCGGCTGGGGTCGGGTTAACGCGCTGGCCGCGGTGCGGAGCGTCACGCCGCTGGGCGATTCCAACTGCGACGGCCAGGTGAACGTGCTGGACATCAACGCGTTTGTGCTGGCGCTGTCCGACCCGGCGGCCTACGCGGCGCTGTATCCCGGCTGTGCACGGATTCGCGCCGACATCAACGGCGACGGCGCGGTGGATGTGCTGGATATCAATGAGTTTGTCGCAGTGATCGCGGGGGCCTGACTCGTCGAGCCTGTGCGAGCGCGTTGATGCGGCGCGTGGGTTTTGACGCACCGCTCGGGGGATTTCACACAGCGACCCCGGCGTAATGCGATGAAACGCGGCTTGCGGCCGTTTTTCCGGTCGGCACGGGAATTGCTTGTTGAACAAGAGAATAACCGCGACGCGCTGCTGCCCTTGGCGCGGCGTCTGTGCGAGTCGTGACAACGGCGGGTGAGCGCGGGGTACTGGCTTCGACCAAGATGTCTGCGCTCGCGCACCCGGCGCGGCGCCGGGGGAATTGCGCGAGTGCGTTCCAGGAAAGGAGTCTGTCATGACTTCGAGAAAGTGGTTAGGGGTGCTGGCCGCGGCCGGCACCGCAGCAACGGCGCTTGGCGCGTCGTTCACATGGACCGGGGGGCACGGGTCGAACTGGACCGACTGCGGCAGCTGGAGCTACACCGGCTTGCCGTCGAGCTGCTATCCGAGCACCAAGTCGGACGATGTGACCATCCCCGTGCGTCAGGGCGGGGGTGGATGGACGATCGACCTGGTGAACATCGACCAGGTGGACGACATCACGATCTTCGAGAGTGTGGATTTTGGCCCAGTCAGCGGAACGCCGACGCTGAAATGCGACACTCTGACGATCGAGGCCAGCAACGCGGAGGAGATCATCCTGACGTTTGACGGCGCGACGATCAGCGGATGACGCCCGCATGATGCGCATCAACGGGTCATGGAGAACCGCCATGAAACTCCGAAGGTCGGTGTTTCCGATCGTGCTGGGTCTTGGTGTCTGCGTTTCCGAGGCTCAGGTACCGCCGGGCTATCGGATCGTGCAGCTCATGTACACGCCGGACCAGTTTGACCGGACACCGTCTATCAACAACTGCGGGCAGGTCGTCTTCTGCACGCGCTTCGATCCAAATGACTGGAACACGGGCGAGATCATGCTGTATGAGGACGGAAAGTTCATTCGACTCACGAACGATAACGTGCGCGACGATGCTCCGGACATAAACGACGCCGGGACGATCGTCTGGCATCGCGGGATCGGTCCTAACGGCACTGCGGAAATCGTGATGCTGAAGGACGGCGAGCTGAAGCAGATCACCGATGACGCCTGGGACGATCAGGTTCCCCGTATCAATCAGGCCGGGCAAATCGCCTGGTATCAGCGCACCGGCGCTGGCTGCGCCTCGTCCGAGTCGAATGTCATGTTTTTCGATGGAGAGACCATCCACACAATCGTCGCCGACGGCGAATCCAACCAGTGGGTGCGCCTGAACGACTACGACGAATTGGTTTGGACGCGCTTCAACTTCTGCCAATCCCCCTGGACGTCGGAGCAAATGCTCTACTCGGGCGGCGTGATCACTCAACTGACTGCCGGCCAGGTTTCATCCGCAAGTCCGGACATCAACAACGCCGGCGACGTCGCCTGGTTCCATCGCGTGCCCCCGGACTACCATCACGCCATTGACGTGTGGCGGGCGGGGGTCACGACGCGCCTGACCGAGTGGGGTAGCGGCGTCAGAATCGGGAACAACGGCGACGTATTTTTCGATCGTTGGCATGACGACACGCAGACGTGGCAGGTGTGGTTGTATCGAGAAGGGACGTACTTCCAACTCTCGGATGATCCGTTCTGGAACTACGTCTTCGACCTGAATGACCGCGGCGAGCTCGTCTGGCATTCCGGCGACCCGTTCACGGAGGACATTCGAGCGCTCCTGCGTTATTCAGCAGGCGATCTGAACTGTGACGGCAGCGTGAACACACTGGACATCGGGCCGTTCGTCACGGCGCTGATTGATCCGCAAGGCTATGCCGCGGAGCACCCGTCATGCGACGCCATTCTCGCGGACACAAACGGTGATGGTCAGGCGAATGTGCTTGACATCAACGGGTTTATCGATCTGATCATGCGAGGCAGTGATTGACAACAAAGACCGAACCGGCGTGACGCGCCGTCGGTCTCAGAATAAGGAGTGAAATCCATGAAATCACATTTCGTTCGTGCAATGTGGGGCGCCGCAGTCGCGATGAGCTGGGGGACTGCGTACGCCACAAACTTCACGTTCGCTGTGACAAGTGGCGACTGGAACAACGCGAACAACTGGACGCCGCCGACGGGTCCTCCGTCGCAGAATGACCAGGCGACGATCCCGTCCGGCAAGACCTGTCTGGTGACACAGACCGGTCACCAGATCGCCAAGCTCGTGGTCGAGGAGGGCGGCGTCGTTGGAATGGTCGGCGGAACGCTCGAAGTGCTGCCGCCGCCGCCGTACCTGCAAAACCCTCTGATCATCGTCCACGGCACGCTCTACTTCAAATAAGGCCTCGAGCGCAATGTCCCGGTTCTCACGATCTCCTTCGACGGAACCGAAATCTACGGCGTGGGGACGATCTCAGGCCGCAAGGCCGACTTCGGGCAGTACGCCGGCGGTCGGATCACCGGCGACAATGACTCGCCCGTGCCGGTGCATATCAACGGCCCGACCCTGGCCGGGTCGTTGAAGATCGATGGGCTGACGATCGACCTCGATTCTTACGTGCTGGTGGACGGCGCGGATGACGTCATGGAATTCGGCGCGCAGCAGTCCCTCCAGACAAAGCTACAGGCAATAGACCCGAGCGACCGCAACCGCGACGCGATAACCGGGTCCGCCGGGCGCCAAACCCGGCGGACCCCGCGTCGCTCACGGCGCCGTCACGCGCAGCGTGTAAGGCGCGTTCGGGGGTGGGCCGACGCCCCGGGTCGGTCGGATCGGTTCTGGTTTTTTTGTCGCGTCGGATCTTCGCGTCCGACGCTGAAATCGCCGTCGGACACAAAGGTCCGACGCTACGCGTGGGCGCGGACCGCGTTCGCCAGCGCACCCGCCTCGAGAGAAAAAAAACGCCGTCGCCCGGATCAGGCGGCGGCGTCTCCTTTGGACATTCGCCGAGGCGGCGAAGCGCCACGTGGCGCTCACTTAGCGCAGTCGCGCCGAGGCGAGTCCGCCGATCCGTCGCCGAAACGGCGCGGGCGGCGACGGGAAAAACCGCATCAGGCGGGAGCCGCGGTCATTCCCAGGATTAAGAGGTCCGGCGCCGGCAAGTTGGAGCCCGCGGAGCCGAACGTTGCGAAGCAGAGACATCAGACAGAGTCGCAAGGCGGCGACAGGGAATCGCGCCGCACGTGAGATTGCACTTTAGCAAATGGCCGGTGGCTTGTCCAGAGCGATAACTGACGCGACAAAGAGCGGGGTCGGCATCAACTTAGTGGGTAGTTTTCAGGCGACCCTGGCTAACGGTCGCGTGTTCCAGACGCGCTCCCAGTCGCTGTTGAGGTGGGCGACGCGGAGCGAGAGGACGTTTTGGGATCCGGCCTTGGACCAGCGCATTCCGCAGCGTTTCATTCGCAGGGCGACCACGTGCTTGCAGGCCGCTTCGACCCGGCCCGAGCCGATGTCCAGGCCCATCTCTCGGAAGCGGTCATAGGCCAATCGATCGTCCTGGTTCTCGATGTAGGTGATCAGGGCTTGTAACGCCGCCCGCTTGTTCTTGGCGCGCGTGCCGCAGCGCTCGGCCTTCAACTGGTCGAGAATCGCGCGCACCTGCCCGTCCCACAGCAGCGTTTCGATCGATTTCACCCAGCTCGCCGTTTCCGGCGTTTGCTCGCCCCCCAGGGCCCGCCCGCAGGTCCACACGTGCTCCATCGCGTGATACCAGTCCACGATGCAGACCGCCTCTTTCAACAACCCGCCGATGTGCTCCCAGATCCACCGCGCCCCGTCGCCCAGCAGCACCACGCGCCGGGCCCGCTCCAGGCCGCAGCGACAGGCCAATTCCCAGACGAACGACACGAACGCCGCCGCGCCTTCAAACCGCACCCCGTAGCGCACTTCGCGATCCACGCCGGCGGGCTGGCCGGGCTGATCCCAATAGCACGCCACGCACTTGGCTTCGTGCCAGCCGTCCGCCTGGTGCACCTGCACGCCGTCCACGGTCACATAGAACGTCTCCGGCGACGCCTCCGCCGGCGGCGCTTTCCACTCCGCCATGGCCGCGGCCCGTTGCTGCTCCTGCTGCGCCGCCACCCCGCCCACCCGCTCCGTCAGCCGCTCAATCGTCGCTTCGCTCAGCCGCTGACCGGTCAGCGCGTACAACGTGGACGCGGCGCTGGCAAACGTGTTCTCAATCCCCAAGAGCGCCGCCGCCTTCGCCAGACCGACGCTCTCGGCCCCCGCCCCCAACCCCACCCGCTCGTCGTACGGCAACGCCGACCGGCCGCAAGACCGGCAGCGGTAGTACGCACGCCGAATCCCGATCTGACCCATCTGCGTCGCAATCAGCTTGGGCCGCTGATCCACAAACCGCTGCGCCCCGCCGCACCCGCACACCCGGCTGGTTCCCTCATACCCCAGCTTCTGCCGCCCCAAATGAAGCTCGACCGCTCTTGCCCCGATCCGCCGAACCGCCTCCAGAACCGCCGTTTCCACCTGCGTCAAATCATCCGACAGCAAAACCCCATCCTCCCCGCAAAACGCCAACACCTGCTCGGCAACGCTGGTAAGATCCACGTTTGGCCCTCCTTGGCCAATGGCTCGCTCAAACCCCACGCCATTGAAACCGAGGCCAGGGCCTTTGTCTTTTACCCACTAAGTTGATGCCGACCCCAAAGAGCGAGGTGGCTAAGTTTTTGGCCGACGCGGCCGGCGGGGCCGCGTTTCTGAAACCGCCGGGCCGAGCGGCGGGTTGACGTTCGGGAGCGAGCGGCGCCGCGCGGCCGTGGACGTTACCCCGCCGCTTGGCGCGGCGGGTTCGGAAAGACGCCGCCGATCGTGACCTTCATTACACGCCCGGAAAAAAGTCCGGGCGGGTCGCTTGTGCGACTCGCCCGGTCGTGACTGCATTCCGGTCAGTCGGCCCCGGGGCCGACCATCGGCTGCTGTTCGAGCACCTAGTTATTGGTGCCGAGCAGACCGCCAAACAGCCTGGTCAGACTGAACGTGCCCCCAATGTTGGGGATGCAGCTCGCGCCAAGGGCCATGTAGCCCGTGGCCAGCAGCACGAGTGTGGCAAACTTCTTGGACATCGTTGTCTCCATTTCTTTTCGTTCGACCGCCGCTCGCACGAGGGCGAGCCGGCGGGCGGGTGTTTCAAGTACCGTGGCGCCCGCAATGCCGACGGCCTGAGCCGCCGGGCAGTCGCGGTTTAGCCAAACAGCTCTTCCTGGAGAACGTCCAGTCCGATGTTCAGCCAACGGGGCTGGTTGGGGAAACCGCCGTTGAAGAAACCGTCAAAGAACGAGCCAAGGCAGCCGCCCTGGAAGAGCGTCGCGCCGCCGAACAGCAGGGCGCTCATAGCCATCCACTTCTTCGTCATGTTCTGAATCTCCTCTACCCACTCAACCGCGCGAGGCGACTTTCGAAGCCAACGCTGGGTTGGTCGGAATTCGGTTCCACTCGTTTAGTCAACCACGCTCAGCCAGAGCGACGTTCCGGCCAGGTCGCCCAGGAAACGGGCGATGCAGCCAGCCGACTGGAAAAGCGTGCCGGCGGCGGTGAGCGCGCCAAGCAGGATCATCTTCCGCGTCATTCGTGAATCTCCTTTTTGATTCTTTTTGGACCTGAGCAACCCGTTCTAGTCGAAGTTAACCGCGACCAGAATGCGCTGCACGACCGCCTCGAGGCAGCCGTTCCCGAGCCCCAGCCCCATGACGGCGCCCGTCGTGAGGAGCAGTGCTCTCTTCCACAGTTTGGTCATCGCGAGCCTCCTTTAGAGGTTCAACCATTCCTTGGTTCGGTACTACTCTGAAAGGCACCGCGCCAATCGCACCGAACACGGTCTGAAACGAACTTGCGATCATCGAACGGGTCGCGCCCGGAGGCGAAAACCCAGATCCGACCGCGCCACAAAATTTGGGTCGCCAGTGTAAACCCGTCAACACCCATTGCAACCCCTGAAACCAACTTTTTCGGCAATCTTTTCTTCCGTAACCGGTTTCAGGACCCCGTTTTCGGTCAAAATCCCCGTGATCAGGGCCGCCGGAGTCACGTCAAACGCCGGATTCAGGCACTTCACTCCCGCCGGAACCGTCCGCACGCCGAACCCCTCCGACACCTCCTGGGCGTTTCTTTGCTCGATCGGAATTCCCTGCCCGTCGGCCAGCGCCAGATCAAACGTGCTCGTCGGCGCGGCGACATAGAAAGGTATCTTGTGATGCCGCGCCGCCAGCGCCAGACCATACGTCCCGATCTTGTTGGCCGTGTCCCCGTTCGCCGCGATCCGATCGGCCCCGACGATGACCAATTGCACGGCGCCGCTGCGCATGAGCTGCGCTGCCGCGTTGTCGCACAGCACCGTCACATCCAACCCCGCCGCCGCCAACTCGTACGCCGTCAGCCGCGCCCCCTGGAGCAGCGGGCGCGTCTCATCCGCGTAGATCCGGAATCGCCTGCCGCGCTCGTGGGCCACGTAGAGCGGCGCCAGCGCCGTTCCCCAGGCGACGGTCGCCAGCGCGCCGGCGTTGCAGTGCGTCAGCACGCCGCCTCCATCCGGAATGAGGCCCGCCCCGAGTTCGCCGATCCGCCGGCAGGCCGCCGCGTCTTCTTCAGCCATGCGGTCGGCTTCGGCCAGCAGGTGCTCCCAAGCCTCCGAAGCCGTGCGAGCCTCATGGGCCGCTTGCCTGGCGCGGCGGAGCATGCGGTCCAGCGCCCACGCCAGGTTGACGGCCGTCGGCCGCGCTGCTCGCAAAAACCCGGCCACCGATTCGACGCTCGCCACCCAGTCGGACAGCGTCGCGGCACGTACCGTCCCAGCGCCCAGGCACAAGCCATAGGCCGCTGCCACGCCGATCGCCGGCGCCCCGCGCACCCTCAGCATGCGGATGGCCTCGTGGACCTGCTCGGCCGTTCGACAGTCCAGATAGACGGTTCGCAGGGGGAGCTCCGTCTGATCCAGCAGACGCAAGCAGCCGGCGGGCCCGCCGTCCCATCGTAGCGTGGCGGGAAGACCCGCCAGCGATGGCGCAGGAGACGCGCTGAGTGTCCCGACCGAGGGCATACGGGGGTTGTACACGATCAGGGAAGAAGGGAACAGGGAACAGGGAACGGGTGTTGTCCGGCGCGGTCCCCTGCTCCTGCGCATGTGCCCCGTCCCCCGCCGGTCACGTCATCTTCGATGTGCACGTGCAGACCATCTCGCCGCAGCCGGGGCAGCCGCCGGTGAACTTGACGATCGCCTTCTGGAGATCGATTCCCTCGACATTCGCCAGCGTGGCGAGCCAGGCGAACACGTCGGCGAACTCGCCCGCGATGTTCTCCGTTTCCTTCCGCGCGATGGCCCGCGCCAGCTCGCCCACTTCCTCGACAAACCAGACAAACGTCTTGGCCGAGCCGCGCTGCCGGTCGCGCTCCGAGTACATCTCGTCGATCAGCTTCTGAAATTCTCGAATCTGCATGCGGCGCACAGTAGCGACGAATCCGCACGGCGTGAAGCGCCCGGCGGCGTCACGCTCCATCGGGGCGCGGCCAGCATTTTCGCCGGCGCCGCCGGTAGGGCCGCTTTTCCGAACCCGCCGCGCCAAGCGGAGGGGTGACGTCCCCGTCCTATTTGGCGCCGCTCGCTGGCGATCGCCACCCCGCCGCTTGGCGCGGCGGGTTCGGACAGATTAGCCCGCGGTGGGTTCGGGCAGACATGCCCCCCGAGCGGGCAAAATCTCTGGTCACACCCCTCCAACGCCACGCCGCTTCATGACGATCACCGCCGCAATGCCGATCGCCGCCGCAATCACTCCAGCCCCCCAGGGCGACGTTGCCGGCACGCCTGGCGGGGACAGGTCCGTCAGCGGGACGGGATCGGAGGGCGACGGGATCGTGTCGTCGCCGATCAAGATCTGCAACGTATCCATGGCCGCGCCGCCGCGGCCGGGCATGCTGGCGATCAGCGTGATATCATCGGTGGCACCGAGCGGCGCTCCGGCCGGCACCTCGACGTCGATCGGAACGTAGACGGACGTCAGCGGCGGAATGACGATGTCTTCAACCGGGGTGAGGATGTTCCAAGGCTGCGACGAGCCCAATTGCATGCTGACGGTGCGCGGCAGCTCGGGGTCCAGATTGGCCACGGCGAAGACCGTCGTCACCACTCGCGGAACCGGTTCGTAGGGCACGATCGTGACGCCGTTTCCGAGCACGTCCGGGAGTTGGGCGGCCTTGATGCAGCGCAGAAAATAGCCGATCTCGCGCGCCTCGCGCAAACCGCCGATGCCGCCGTCGCAGCGCCGCGACACGACTTCCAGCACGAGCGTGAGGTAGCGCCAACCTGGGCATACCACGCTGGTCGCTGGGAAGTGAATGGTGAATTCGAGCGGGCAGCCCTTGCTCGGAAATGAAACCGCTCCGGTGAAATAGGTGCCTGGCGGGCGATCGTGATTCACATAGATGGTCTCGATCCACATCCCCGAGCCCCACGGATAGGCCTCGATATCGACCCAAAGATCGGTGAAATAGCAGGGCGGGCCGGGCAGCCGGGCGTCGTCGCCGTCGTCATCGTTCGCTGCTCCCGACGGGCATGCCTGGATCAGCGGGAAAATGAAGTTCCGCGGCCAGGGCCGCCCGTTCGGGTAACCGCGCGCCCGCACGGCGTACAGCGGCCGCCCGCCCCAGAGGCAGTTGCACGACCGGTCTTCCGGGGCGGCGGGGAGAGCGGGAACGATGCCGCCGGCCAGGACCGACGCGAAAACGCAGGACCGCACGATCGTTCGGGTGGACATCTCGCCTCCTGCCCGGCGCGAGACGTGCCGGGGCGCTGGCCAAGGGATCTCTGAACGTGAACTCTATCTGGATGACGCTAGAGCGGTGAGGACGGCTGAAAGACGGTACCGGCCAAGTTCGGGTGCCATGCATGGCACCCATGGGTCGGGCTCGGACGGGCCGCGCAGCGGACCCTACGGGCTCGGACGGTCCGCACAGCGGACCCTACGGGCCTAAGCCACCCGGGCGGTATACTGCATGCAAGTATACACTCTCCGAATGCCCGATCTTCACGCCGCAGCGCGCCAGAAGCGCGACCTGCGCGCCATTTACTACGACGGCGGCTTCTGGGCGCTGATGGTCGGCATCGGCGAGTCCTACCTGGCCCCGTTCGCGTTGGCCGCCGGCGTCGGGCAAGTCGCCGCCGGACTCACGTCCACCTTCCCGATGTTGATCGGGGCGACTCTTCAGCTTGCGGCCCCGACCGCTCTGCGCCTGATCCACTCGCATCGCCGCTGGGTTGTGCTGAGCGCCGGGTTGCAGGCCTCGGCCTTCCTGCCGCTGATCGCCGGCGCACTGGCCGGCGGCATCCCGCTCTGGGGGCTGTACGCGGCGGTCGCCGTTTACTTCGGCATGGGCATGGCGACCGGGCCGGCGTGGACGACATGGGTATCGCGGATCGTCCCGGTCGAGCTGCGGACGCGTTTCTTCTCCCTTCGCCAGCGGCTGACGCAGGTGGCACTGCTCATCGGGTTTATCGCCGGCGGAACGGCGCTGGAAATCGCCTCGCAGTGCGGCGTGCACCTGGCCGCGTTCGCAGGACTTTTCGCCATCGCGGCCCTGAGTCGCGGCGTCTCCGCCGGTCTGCTCGCCAGCCAGAGCGACGTGCCCATTCCGTTGGCGGCGCAGCGGCGCGTCGGGTGGGGCGAATTGGCGCGGCGGCTGCGCGGCGGAAGCGATGCGCGGCTGCTGCTCTACATGTTCGCGGCCCAGGGGGCGTCGCAATTCTCGGGGCCGTTCTTCACGCCCTACATGCTCAAGCAGCTTGAGCTGCCCTACTGGCAGTATGCCGTGCTGATGGCGTCGCTGTATCTCGCCAAGGTGCTGGTGCTGACGCCGCTGGGGCGCATGGCGCAGCGCTTCGGCACGATCACGCTGCTGCGGATCGCGGGTTTCGGGATGATCCCGGCCGGGGCGCTATGGACGCTCTCGGACTCGGTCGAATACCTGGTGGTCTTGCAGCTGTTTTCCGGCGTGACGTGGGCGGCGTATGAACTGGCGACCTTTCTGCTCTTTTTTGAGTCGATCCGCGACGAAGAGCGCACCAGCGTGCTGACGTCATACAACCTGCTGCACGCACTGGCGATCGCGGGCGGGTCGCTGCTGGGCGGACTGATGCTGGCGACGCTGGGCAAAGACAAGGCGGCGTATCACACCGTGTTTGTCATGTCGTCGCTGCTGCGCGTGGCGACGGTCTTTCTGCTGCTCCGCGTGAGGAGGCCGGGCGCGAAGTGAGAAGTCAGAAGTCGGAAGTCAGAAGTCAGAATCAAAACGCGAGGCGCAAGCGAGCGCGTCTGTCGCGTGCCATGGGTGGATTGGCTGCGGCCTCTGGCAGCCATGCGCTTCGCCGAACCCGTCCTTCAGACGATGCAAACCGCCATGCTCGCCAGAGGCTGCGAGCATGCCACACGCCGATGTCCCGATCGATGTGGCGACGCGTCCCGCGTTTCGTGCGGCGTCGGTCGCTTCTCCACGTGCACCGGCACACGTAGCGTCGATTGCAAGATTAGCTGCGCCGTCCCGCCATCGCTCGTCCAACGGCGCACGGGTTGTGACCCCGTGCAGACAATCACCGGTTGGAAACCGGCGCCACAGTTGAGCAGCCGTGCTGGTGCCAGAATTCCCTCTCGCACCAGCAGCCCAACCCGCGCTAACCCGGATATTTCATCAGTTCGTTGCTGCGTTGAAATAGACATGGCCTCGAAGCCTTGTAAACTGGGGACTTGCTAGAGGTTCGCCAGTGTTCAGGCAAGGAGGCCACGTGTGACAGAGTGTAACGGCCAGGGGTTGCTGTTTTCCAGTCTGGGGCGGCAGAAGATTGTGGGCGATTTTGCGGGTGGGCGGCTCACGACGGATGCGGGCGGGTTGCTGCTGCGGGAAGTGGATCGGCGTGTGGGCCTGGTCGAGGCGCTGGCCGGGTGTCTGACTGATCCGCGTGATCCGGCGAAGATTGTGCATGCGCAGCGGACGATGTTGGCGCAGCGGATTTTCGGCATCGCGCTGGGCTACGAAGATCTGAACGATCACGCCACGCTGCGCAGCGATCCGCTGTTTGCGGTTCTGGCCGAGCAGACGCCTGACGCCGCGGCGCCGCTGGCCAGCGCGCCGACGCTGTGCCGGCTGGAGAATCGCGTCGATCGCAAAGCGCTGGGGCGTCTGGCGGCGGCGCTGGTCGGGCAGTTCATCGCGTCGTATGACGCGCCCCCGGCGGAACTGGTGCTGGACTTCGACGCCACGCACGACCCGCTGCATGGCAAACAGGACGGCCGCTTCTTTCACGGCTTTTACGACTGCTACTGCTTTTTGCCGCTGTACGTGTTCTGCGGCGATCGGCTGCTGGTCAGCTATCTGCGGCCCAGCAACATCGATGCGGCTCTGCACAGCGCCGCGATTCTCAAGCTGCTGGTGACGCGGCTGCGGCAGGTCTGGCCGGCGGTGCGGATCATCGTGCGCGGCGATTCGGGCTTCTGCCGCTGGCGGCTGATGCGCTGGTGCGACCGGCACGACGTGCAGTACGTGCTGGGCCTGGCGCGCAACAAAACGCTCGAAAAACAGGTCGCACCGTGGATGGCGGCGGCCCAGGCACAATTCGAGGCCGCGAATCAGAAGGTGCGCAACTTCCACGAATTCGAGTACGCCGCGCAGACCTGGGATCGCGCGCGGCGCGTGATCGTGAAGGCCGAACATCTGCCGCAAGGCCCGAACGTCCGCTTCGTGGTCACCAACCTCATCGATCGCCGTCCGCAGCAGATCTACGACGACCTCTACACGCAGCGCGGCGAGATGGAGAATCGCATCAAGGAGCAGCAGCTCATGCTGTTCGCCGACCGAACCAGCTGCCACGCGTTCATCGCCAATCAATTCCGGCTGCTGCTGTCGAGCGCCGCCTACGTGCTGGTCGAGCACCTGCGCCGCACCGCGCTGCTCGACACCGAACTGGCGCAGGCCCAGACCGACACCATCCGGCTCAGGCTCTTCAAGGTCGCCGCGCGGATCGTCACCAGCGTTCGGCGAGTCGTGCTGCACCTGTCGAGCGCCTATCCCCTGCACGAACTATTCGCCCGCATCCTCGCCCGCCTACGCACCGGCCCGCCCCGGCGACCCGCCCCGGCGTAGCCCCCAACAGCCCGAATCGCGACCGGGGGTAAGGGGGCGCTGCGCGCCAAAACCGCTCAAACCACACAAACAACCCACGCCAACCCGAACGCACAGCAACCGGCAGCCCAAGCGACAACTGATGAAATATGCGGGCTAACCGCTCGGATGCCCGAGGACATAGATCGTCCACGGCGCCGTGGTCGTCTCGCTGATCCAATCATGCGGCTCGCCCGCGCGGCCCAGCGGCCGGTGCGTTTCGTGCACCAGCAACTCCGCTTCCGCGTACACGTCGCGATACGCGTCGTCCGGCCACAGGATGTCCACGGCGGGCCGGCGGTCTTCCAGGGCCGTCACGATGATCCGCACCGGTTCCCCGCAGCGCGCCCGGCGGTTCTCCGGAAAGTCCTTCGTGCTGAACGATGCCCATTCATGCAGGTAAATCTCCGGCGCGGAAACGAGGTTGACGATGCGGCCGCCCGGCCGCGGCAACCGCCGCAATGCGCGAAACAGCGCGACCTTCTTCTCGCGCGTCGGCACATTGTCGAATGTGAACGCCGACAGGATCAGATCGAAACACGCCTCCGGGAAATTCGGCAGCTCGCCATCCGGGACGACGCGGTAGTCGCCGGCCGCGTCGCTCGCCTGCGCCCGCCGGATCATCTCGGCGGCGATGTCCACGCCGACCGCCTGAAAGCCCTGCTGCACGAGAAAGCGCGTCGAGCGCCCCGTCCCGCAGCCGAAGTCCAGCGCGTGGCGGCCACGCACATGCCGCGCGAACAGCGCGGGGAGGTCGCGAAACGCGAGGTAGTAGGTCCCGGGAAACTCCAGCTTCGCGTAGGCGGCGGCGTAGGCGTCGTCTTCGTAGCAATTCCGGAAGTCCATCCTGTCACCTCGCAGCACGCGCCGACGCGGCGTCCGGCACCCCCAAGACGCACGGGTTGAAAACCCGTGCAAACACTCACCGGTTGGAAACCGGTGCCACAAGCACTCCGACGAGCGTGGTGCGAGATAGGAATCTCGCACCAGCACAAAATCTCGCACCAGCACAAAATCTCGCACCAGCACAACACAAGCGCGGGGCGGGCGATGGAAGGCCGCAAGTCAAAAGAGAAACGGCGCCCCGGGGTCCGGGGCGCCGTCGATTGCATTCACATCAATCCGCTGGCCGCAGACCGGCGATGCTGTGCATCACCGGGCGACGGCGTGCGTCAGCCGCCCAGCAGTGCGACGAACGGGTTGATATCGAGCACGTCGACGTTTCCGTCGCCGTTGATATCGCCGTTGTTAATGTTGCAGCCGGGGAAGGCGGCGGCGTAGGCGACCGGGTCGGACAGGGCGAGCGTGAACGGGTTGATGTCGAGGATGTCCACGACGCCGTCGCAGTTCATGTCACCCAGCAGGCCCTCGCACTCATCCGGGATGCCGTTCATGTTGGCGTCCTGGCTGAAGGGCGTGCCGCCTTCGTACGTCACGGCGACGCGGATGAACGAGGGCGGATTGCAGACGTTCGGGTCCACCGACGCCGATGCGATCATGTTGATGACCGCGTTGCCGCCGGCGACCGCCGCGTTGTAGGCCGACGCGGTCATCGTGAGCTGATCCGGCTGGCCGGTGGCATGACAATCCGCGAACGGCGTGTCGAAGACGATGCCGACGGCGGTGCCGTTGATGTCCACCGCGACGTTCTCGCTGGTGAGGTTGAAGTCGCCGCGGGCCACGAAGTCGAGCGTGACCGTGCCGACCGCCGCCGGCGGCGCGATGAGCGTGTAACTCTGCGGCGAACCCGCGCCGATCGGGGACAGGTTCGGCGACGCGGACGAGTAGATCGAGGTCAGGTCGCACGGATTATCCGGAATGCCGTTGTTGTTGCAGTCCTGCGAGAAGCCGCTGGTGATGTCGCAATCATCCGGGATGCCGTTGCCATTGCAGTCAATGGCGGCTCCGGACGCCAGGTCACAGGGGTCCGGGATGCCGTTACCGTTGCAATCCGGCGAGGTTCCCGCGCTGATATCGCAGGAATCCGGGACGCCGTTGCCATTGCAGTCGGGCGAGGTTCCCGAACTGATGTCGCAGGAATCCGGGACGCCGTTGCCATTGCAGTCGAGAGCGACGCCGGAGGCGATGTCGCAGGAGTCGGGGATGGCGTTGGCATTGCAGTCGGGCGTGCCGGCGGCGATGTCGCAATCATCCGGGATGTCGTTGTTGTTGCAGTCGTCCTCGCACTGGTCGGGGATCAGGTTCGCGTTGCAATCCAGCGAACCGCCGCAGTTGGGCGGCGAGCAGCCAGGGTTCGAGCAACTGATGTCGCAGGCGTCCGGAATGCCGTTGGCGTTGCAGTCGCCGGGGCCCAGGCCGCAGACCCAGGTGGCCCAGGTGTTGATCGTGGAACGCGCGTACTCCTGCACCGTGAACATCGTGAGCTGATCGACGGGGTCGAGCGTGGTCATGCTGTAGTCGCCCCAGCGATTGCGGCCGAAGCTGTCGATGAGGTTGTACTGGTTGTCGCCGCTCTTGAAGAGAATCGGCGTGGCCATTTCACCCGGCGGGTCGCTGGTGATGCGGCCGGTGTAGTAGCAGCCGGCGAACTGGCTGGCGCTGGTGCCGGTGAAGCCCATCACGGCGTTGCCGGCGCTGTTGACCATGATCGAGGGGAAGAGGTAGTGGCGAACGGCATCGGTGACCGTGCCCTGCTGGATGACGGTGTTGGTCGTGGCATTGATTTCATACCAGCGGGCGGCGGCGCGGCCGCTCGAAGCGATGCAGTGCGCGGCCCAGATCGAATTGTTGCGATAGACCGCGTTCATGATGCGCGCGTCCACGCTGTCGAGCGGCGTGGTGCTGCCCTGGGCGGGCGCGTCCGGCGGATCGCTGTAGCCGGCCACGGTCACGTTGAACGGACCGGCGAGCGTCGGGGCGGTCAGCGGCGGGTTCACGCGGCGGATGCGGACGCTCGTGCCGGTGTTGCGCGAGAGGAAGTACTCGCCGGCGGGCGTGCCGAAGGTGACGCAGGGCTGAATCGCGTTCTCCGCGCTGGAGATGCCGCGGAAGGCCGTCACCGTTCCCAGGCTGGGGACCGCGGCGATGAGCGGGGCCTTGTCAATGGCCCAGATGGTGCAGCCGGAGCCGGAACCGGTCATGAACGCCGTGATGTAGATGCCGTTCTGATCGAATCCCAGCGTCGGGTAATCCGGGGAGCGGCCGGCGTCGGTGCCTTGCGGGGCGATGTAGTTGGTCTTGAAGAACGCGCCGGCCGGGTTGTTGGTGGTGGACACGGCCAGGTAGATGCGCGTGTTGAAATCCGTCGCCATGATGATCCAGCGGTCGGCGAAATGGTCGTAGCAGAGGCGCGGGTCGCCGACGCCGGCGCCGAAGAACGTGCCCAGGTTGATCGTCTGGACGGTGGCGCCGGTGGTCTTATTGAGCACGCGATAGACGGTGTTGACCACTTCGCAGAAGTGCGACGTGCCGACCGCGCCGTGCGTATCGGGCGGGAAACTGGCCGAACTGCCCTCGCCGTAGAAAATGCCGCGGTACGTGCGGACGATCACGGGCGCCGTACCCGAACCGCCGCGGACGCCGCCGGCGGAGGCGCCGTCCTCGACCGGCTCTTCATGAGAGCGATCGATGCTCTGCGGCGGGGGCATGGCGCCGATCGCGTCGAATTCGCCGCTGCCCTCTTCCCAGAACAGTCCGGCGTAGCCGGACGCGGTCAGGTTCGTGTCGGGCAGGACATCTTCGAAATCGAGAATGGTCAGCTCTTCGGCTTCCTCGTCGTGCGGGCGGAACGCGAAGTCGTCCATGCCGTACCAGCCGGCGCCGTCGTACGCGACGCACGCCTTGACGGCGACGCGGTCCACGTTCTGGAAGTTGGCGGCCAGCCACTGCGGCTTCGTGCTCAGAGTCCAGAGCCACTCAGACTCGGCCACTGGCAGGCCGTTACGATAGCCGATGAGCTGCAGCCCGGGCGCCCAGACGCCCTCGCCGGCGTGTCCGGTGAAGTTGGCACCGAGGAAGTCGGTCGGCTCGGGGAACGAGATCGACATGGAGGTGTCGCCCCACTTATTGACGACGTTTCGGTCCCCGGACGCGGGATAGTACGTCGCGCGATCCGACGGGACGACCCACTGGCCCTTCTTTCCGGTCCGATCGTGCTTGTTAAGAGCCTTGACGGGATTGACTTGGGCGCGGGCCTCGGCCTGTTCGAACGTCTCGACGACGCCTTGGCCGAAGGTCGAGGGGTCGAGCTTCTCACCGGTCGTTATCGGCTCCTGGCCGTCCGCCCAGCCGATACAGCAGCAGACATACAGCGCGACGCTGCAAGACGCGATGCGTGCAGGGATCATTTGGTGCTCTCGCTATGTAAATAGAATGCCCGTTCCCGGCCCACGGCGTGGCCCGAATCTGCCCAGCGCAGCTTCAAAACTCCTGCCGTACTCCGGGTTCACGTCATTCTACCACGACCGGCCGGGGCCTGTCTCGGAAAAAATCAGACCCGGGCGGGGCGGGGCGCATCGCGATCGCGCTTGCGATCGGCGGCGTCTTTCCGAACCCGCCGCGCCGAGCGGCGGGTTGAGTAGCGCTAGCGATCGGCGCTCTACAGGCCGCGGACGTCACCCCGCCGCCGCTTGGTGCGGCGGGTTCGGACGGATCGCCACCGGAACCGGATGCACCCGGAGCGGCGGGTTGCGGCGGGTGCGGTTAACGGGATAATGCAGAACTTCGGCGAACCAGCCGAATTTGGAGTGGTGTCCGAGCGGCTGAAGGAGCACGCTTGGAAAGCGTGTGTACGGGAAACTGTACCGCGGGTTCGAATCCCGCCCACTCCGGTGAACAGGCTAGTGCTGGGTGCTGCGTGCTGGGCGCTCGCAGGCGAGCGCCATCGGCGACGCAGCGACGCGGCACTCGGCACGTCGCATCCAGCGCGTTGATTTCCCAGGAACGCGAATGAAGATCGTCAACATCTGCGGCGCGCGGCCGAACTTCATGAAGATCGCGCCGCTCATGGCCGCCTACAGGCGCTACCCGCACATCCAGCCCTTGCTGGTCCACACCGGCCAGCACTATGACGAGAAGATGTCGGACCTCTTCTTTCGCCAACTCGGCATTCCCGAGCCGGACATCAACCTCGAAGTCGGCTCGGCGACGCACGCGGTGCAGACGGCGCAGATCATGACGCGCTTCGAGCCGGTGATCAGCGAGCACAAGCCCGACTGGGTGGTGGTCGTCGGCGACGTGAACAGCACGATCGCCTGCGCGCTGGTCGCCTCCAAGCTGGGCGTGAAGGTCGCGCACGTCGAGGCGGGGCTGCGCAGCTTCGACCGCGACATGCCTGAAGAGATCAATCGCCTGCTGACGGACGCCATTTCCGACCTGCTGCTGGTGAGCGAGCCCAGCGGGGTCGCGAATCTGAAGCGCGAAGGCGTCGGCGAGGAGAAAATCCACTTCGTCGGCAACGTCATGATCGACACGTTGAGGGCCAACCTGGAGCAGGCCGACCGCTCGCCTATCCTGGAGACGCTCGGCCTGACCGCCGGGCAATACAACGTCGTCACGCTGCACCGGCCCAGCAACGTGGACGACGCGGCGACGCTGGGGCGAATCGCCGACGCCTTTGAGGAGGTCCAGAAGGACCTGCCGATCGTGTTTCCGATGCATCCGCGGACGGTGAACAACCTGGGCCGGTTGGGGCTGGCGGAGCGCTTCAAGGCGATGAAGCGCCTGAAGATCATCGAGCCTCTGGGCTACCTGGATTTCCTCAAGCTGACCGGCCGCGCCGCCGTCGTTCTGACCGATTCGGGCGGAATTCAGGAGGAAACGACGATTCTCGGCGTGTGGTGTCTGACGCTGCGCGAGAACACCGAGCGCCCGGTCACGATCACCAGCGGGACGAATGCGCTGGTCGGCACGGACGCGGCGAAGATCCTGACCGAGTACCGCCGCTGCCGCCTGACGAAACTGATCCATCCGCGCGTCCCGGAGAAATGGGACGGCCGCGCCGCGGAGCGGATTGCGGAGGTCATCTCGCGTTTGGCTTAGCGTTCCGTCGCACGATGATCTTTCGTGGGGAGCATCGGCCTCTGGCCGGTGCGAACGCGCGTCAAGTTCGGGCGCCGCGTGGCAGCCGCGGCAAACTGGACCGGAACCGACGACGGGCGTGGCCAAAGTACTTGGCAGAAGCCGCGGGCCGGGCCGTTTTTCCGAACCCACCGCGCCAAGCGGCGGGTTGACGATCGGAGACGAGCGGCGCCGAATAGCCCGGGGACGTCAACCCGCCGCTTGGCGCGGCGGGTTCGGACAGATATGCCCGCCGAGCCTGCCAGAATCTCTCGTCACCCCGCCGACGATGTAGCCGCCCGAGTGAACTCGCCGTGAACGGGGCGGATGAGTATAGAATCTACGGTCATGGCCTCTTCCCCGGACGAGCGCATTGCGCGAGCCATCGCGGGCGACACCGAGGCGGCGTCGTCGCTTCTGCGCGAGTACGCCCCGCGGCTGCGGGCGCAGCTCTCGATCGACCCGCGCTGGCAGAGCGTGCTGGACGCCGACGACGTGCTTCAGGTGACGTTTCTCGAGTGCTTTCTCAAGATCAAGTCGTTTCAGCCCGGCGGGTCGGGGGCGTTCTACGGCTGGCTGCGGCGCATCGCGGAAAACAACCTGCGCGACGCGGTGAAGGGGCTGGAGGCCCAGAAGCGTCCGCCGCCCGCCGTGCAGGCGGCCCGCGGCAAATCAGACGAATCGTTCGTAGCGCTGTACGACCTGCTTCGGGTGACGAGCGCGACGCCCAGCCGGGCGGTCGGCGCCGGCGAGATGGCGGGTGCACTGGAACGGGCCTTGGCCGCGCTTCCGGCGGACTACGCCCAGATCATTCGCGCGTATGATCTCGAGGGCCGGCCGATCGCCGAGGTGGCCGCGGAGACGAAACGCTCGCCGGGCGCCATTCACATGCTTCGGGCGCGGGCGCACGACCGGCTGCGCGAGCTGCTCGGGTCGCCTTCCGATTTTTTCTCGCGCGGTGCGTGAAGCCTGTGCCGGTTTCTCGCTGCTGATCCTTCGGGCCGAGGGATTATGTCGAGTTCTTCCGAGCCGCCGAATCGCGATGACGACCTGGTGACCGCCGCCGCCCGGCAGATTGAGACGCTGCGCGCCGCCGACGAGGCGCGGGTTGAGGCGTCGCGCCGCGCGCATGCGTTCGCCGGGTACGAGCTGCTGGGCGAGCGGCATCGCGGCGGGCAAGGCGTGGTGTACGAAGCGCTGCAGCGGGCCACGAAGCGGAAGGTCGCCATCAAGGTCCTCTACGACGGGCCGGAGGCGGGGCTGACCAGCCGGCGGCGCTTCGAGCGCGAAGTCGAAATTCTCAGCCAGCTTCGCCATCCGAACATCGTCACGGTGCACGACAGCGGCGAGACGGAGGGGCGTTTCTTCTACGTGATGGACCTGGTCCAGGGAGTTCCGCTGGATCGCTGGTTCGAAGCCCGCCGGGCCCAGCGGGACGCCGAGGGGTCCTGGTACAAGACCAGCCGCGCGACGATCGAGCCGACGCTCACGCTGTTCGCGAAGATCTGCGACGCGGTCAACGCCGCCCACCTGCGCGGCGTCATTCATCGCGACCTCAAGCCGGGCAACGTCCTGATTGACGGCGCCGGCGAGCCGCGCGTGCTGGACTTCGGTCTGGCGAAATTCACGGTGGCGCTGCCGGATGATCCGTCGTCGATGGTCACGATGACGCAAACCGGGCAGTTCATCGGCTCGCTGCCCTGGTCCAGCCCGGAGCAGGCCTCCGGCGCCGCCAGCGACACGGATACGCGCACCGACGTTTACGCCCTCGGCGTGCTGCTCTACCAGGCGATCACCGGGCAATACCCCTATCGCGTCGTCGGAAGCATCAGCGACGTGGTGCACGAAATCTGCCACACGGAGCCGAAATCACTGCAAGCGACGCTGCGCGACAGCGTCGCGACGGCGCGCGGCGCGGCGCGGCTGCGGCTGGTGGATGACGAACTGGAGACGATCGTCGCCAAATGCCTGAGCAAGGACCGCGAGCGCCGTTACCAGACAGCCGGCGACCTGGCGCGCGACTTGCGGCATTACCTCAGCCGCGAGCCGATCGAAGCGCGGCGCGACAGCCGCTGGTACATCCTGAAGAAGCAGTTGGCGCGGCACCGGATCGCGGTCGGCGTGGCGGCGGCGTTCGTCGTGACGGTCACCGCCGGTCTGGCGGTTTCGCTCAACTTCTGGCGGCAGGCCAGCGTACAGCGCGACCTGGCGCTGAGGAATGAGCAGGCGGCCAGGAAGCGATTCGATGAAGTCCGCAAGCTGGCGCGCGTGTTCATCTTCGACATGAACGACCGCATCGCGCCGCTGGCGGGCGCGACGCCCGTGCGGCAGGCGCTGGTCTCCACCGCGCTCAAGTATCTCGAAAGCCTGGCCCTCGACGCCGGCGACGACGCGGAGCTGCTCTCCGAGCTGGCCGACAGCTACGACCGCATCGGCGACGTGCAGGGAAATCCCGGCGCACCCAATCTGAACGACTCCGCCGGCGCGATGGCGAGCTATGAAAAGGCGCTCGCCCTGAGACGCAAGCTTCTGGAGGCCGATCCGAAGAACCCGGAGCGGTTGCGAAGCCTGTCGAAGACGCAACTGAACATCGGCGACATGCTGAACGTCGTCGGCCGCCTCCAGGACGGGCTGGCGCAGTATGACGCCAGCCGGGCGCTCATCCAGCCGCTTTACGACGCGGCTCCCGGCGATCCGCGCCTGATCCGCGACCTGGCGATCGTGCTGGACCGGATCGCGAACGGGCACGAACAGATGGGGCGCTTCGACGCGGCCCTGGACGCCGTCCGCGCCAGCCGCGAGCTGCACCGACAGTTCCTGAAGGCCCTGCCCGAGAACAAGGGCCGGCGGACCAACCTGGCCAGCGCCGACATGCACCTGGGCGACATCCTGCTCAACCTGGGTCGACCCGGCGAGGCGCTCGAATGCTATCGCTCCGCGGCCGGGCAACTGGCGGCGCTGGCGGATGAGGACCCCGCCAATACGCGGCGGCAGCGCGACGTGGCCCTGGCGCAGGAGCGGATCGGCAACGCCGCGTTCGAGCTCGGCTGCTATGACGACGCGCTGCCGATTTACGAGCGCCGCGTGGAGACCGCCCGCCAGCTTCTGGAGGCCGATCCGACCAACGCGATGCTGCGATTCGACCTGCCGATCTGCTGCTCGCAGCTCGGGATTCTCCTGCTGCAACTGGATCGGCCGGCCGAGGCGCTCGAGTGGTTTCTGGACAGCGCCGCGGCGGCGCAGGAAGTCGCCCAGGCCAATCCCGGCAATCGCGACGCGCGCCTGAGCGTCGCGATGCGACTATTCCAGGTGGGCGACGCGCTGGCGAAGCTTCGGCGAAACGAGACGGCGGAAGCCGTGTATCGCGACGTGCTGGCGATGTACGACGAGCTATGCGAAGCCGATCCGGACAACGCCGACGCCGCCACCTACGCCGCGCGAACCTGCTTCAACCTCGGCGCCGTCACGCAGAACCGCGCCGAGCTGGCGCCGCCGGAGCAGGCGATCGAGCTGCTCCGCGCGGCGCGAAAGTGGTACGTGCGCTGCGGCGAGACGTTCGAGGCCATGCAGAAACGCGGAATGGGCGGGACGGACGGGGCCCGGGCCGTCACGTTCGTACCCGAGACGATCGCGAAATGCGACGAGGCGATCGCCGAGTGCGTCCGCCGCGCCGCCGCGGCGACTCAGCCCGCGAGCGGCTCGTAGCATGTTCACGAACCCGATCATCCCGGTGACGCTCGCCGGACGCCATGTGCGGCTGGCGCCGCTGACGCTGGAGCACGCGCCCGGGCTGCTGGCCGCGGGGCGCGACGAGCCGATCTGGACCTGGCTGATTCGCGAGCCGCTGCGCAGCGTCGACGATGCGCGGGGGTATATCTCCGATGCGCTGGAGCAGCAGGCGCGCGGGACGCAGCTTGCGTTCGTCACGCTGGACGCGGCGTGCGGCGAAGTGATCGGCTCGACGCGCTACCTGAACATCTTGCCGGCCGACCGCGTGCTGGAGATCGGTTGGACGTGGCTGAGCGTTGCGCGGCAGCGCACCGCCGCCAATACGGAGTGCAAGTACCTGCTGCTGCGGCACGCGTTTGAGACGCTGGGTGCGCTGCGCGTGCAGCTTAAGACGGATCTTTTGAATGAGAAGTCGCAGCGGGCGATCGAGCGCATCGGCGGGTTGCGCGAGGGCGTCCTGCGGCGCTACCAGGCCACGCGCGGCGGACGGCAGCGGGACACGGTGATGTACAGCATCCTTTCAGAGGAATGGCCGGCGGTTAAGGCACGGCTGGAGAGGTTGCTGGTCGGGTGAGACCTGATGGGCGGCGCGGATCAGGCGCACACGGCGCGGCGAACGACGGTACTACAGGCGATCTGACGCCGGTGAAGCCGGTACGTCAACCCGCCGCTTGGCGCGGCGGGTTCGGACGAACGGCTGCGACCGTGAGGGAGCGGTCGGCGGCGGTCTGGCGGTTGCGTGCAGAACGCCGCGCTGTCAGATTATCGTCCGAGGACTATCCGCCGCCCCCTTTATGGAGTTTGACATGAAAGCGCCGTCGCTCTCGCGCCGTGAGTTTGTCCACTCGGCTTCCGCCCTTGCCGCCGTTCTGGCGCTTCCGGGCGTGGCGCGGGCGCATGATGAGCACGAGGGCAAGCCCGCCGCCGCGACTCGCAAGCGGGCGCTGCGGATCGCGCACCTCACCGACATGCACGTGCAGCCGGAGCGGAAGGGCGATCAGGGCTTCACCGCGTGCCTGCGGCACTTGCGGGCGCAGAAGGATCCGGCCGACCTGATCCTGTTCGGCGGCGACACGGTGTTTGACTCGTTCGATGAGAACGAGTCGCGGACCCGGATGCTGTGGGAGCTGTGGCAGAAGCTTCTGAAGGACGAATGCGGCACGGAGCATGCCTGCTGCATCGGCAACCATGACATCTGGGGCTGGAACAAGTCCAAGAGCGGAACCAGCGGAAGCGAAGCGCGCTACGGCAAGCGGTGGGTGCTCGAAATCTTCGGCGTCGAGAAGCCCTGGCGCAGCTTCGACAAGGGCGGGTGGCACTTCATCATTCTCGACAGCACGCAGCCCGACGGCGGCGACGGCTACATCGCCAAGCTGGATGATGAGCAGTTCGAGTGGCTCCAGGGCGACCTGGCGGCCACGCCGGCGACGACGCCCGTGCTCATCCTGTCGCATATCCCGATCCTGAGCGCGGCGGCGTACATGGGAAACGGCGCCGAGAAGAGCGGCAACTGGGTGGTCTCGGGTTCGGTGATGCACCGCGACGCGCGGCGGCTGAAGAACCTTTGCCGCAAGCACGCGAACGTCAAGCTCGCGTGCAGCGGACACCTGCACCTGGTCGACCGCGTGGACTACCTCGGCGTGAGCTACCTGTGCAACGGGGCGGTTTCGGGCGGGTGGTGGAAAGGCGCCAACCAGGAATGCGAGCCGGGCTACGCGATGATCGATCTGTTCGCCGACGGGGGATTCGAGAGTCAGTACGTCGAGTACGGCTGGAAGGCGGCCGCGGACGCGTAGGCTATCCCAACGCTCTTTCCGAGCCTTTTTTCCGAGCCGCGATCGTTCCGGCAGCCGCGGAGCGGCGAAAGAACAAAGCCCACGGCGTCAGCCGTGGGAACCCGGCCGGGAACCTCCGCATCCCCAAAATTCGCAGCCCCGCAGGGGCGAACGAAGCGACGGACGCGGGAGGCGCCCCGGTTCTTTCGCCCCTCCGGGGCTGCGTTGCGTCGCGGACGTCTTTCCCACGGCTCACGCCGTGGGCATTACTCTTTTGCCCCTGACGGGGCTGAAAATGGTGCCGCGCTACTCTTTCGGATTGCTGGGCTGCACCGGCGTTTCGACGTCGCCTTGCGTGTCTTCCTTGGTCCGGCGCGGGTTGGCGGCGCGGAATTCCTTCATGCCTTCGGGTTCGGGAAAGGCCCGGGCCGCTTCGAATTCCCACTCGTCGCATTCGGCGGCCAGCCCCTCGATCAGGTCGTCGTACACCCAGCGTTTCAGGTTCGGCGGGGCCGCGCGCCACAGCCGGGCCTTGAAGACCACGCCGTTGGGGTTCATCGTAGGCACGCTCAGCTTGAAGCGCAGCACGTCGGTCTGAATGTCCTGGAAGGGCGGAAGCCGCAGCTTGTCGGAGGTCTGCTTGTACTTTTCCTTCATGTACTCGCGCCACAGCTCCAGGCTCTTGTCGACCAGCTTGTTGTAGCGCGTCACGTCCCCATCGGCCAGGGAGTCATATCCCAGGCTCAGGAGCATCGCGATGGCGGTGACGGTTTCGCGTGGGCCGTCGATCGTCTCGAAGAAGCTTTCCATCACGAACTGGCTCAGCGACTTGGCGTAGCGCGGCTCCGGCTGGCCGAGCGGGTCGCGCCCGTAGGTGTCGCGGAGGTACTCGAAGTAGCGCTGCGCCTCGGCCTCTTCGTCGGCCAGGTAGAGCAGGCGGATGGCCTCGGTCAGGAAGTTCACGTGGCCGATGCGGAACGTCTCGCCCGCGCCGCGGGCGTCGTCGCCGGGGTCGACATCCAGCAGCGGGCCGTAGCGGATGTAGGCCTGGTGCATCGGCTCGATGAAGTGAACATCAGGCGACTGGTTCAGATAGGAGAGGTGAATTTTCTCCGTGTCCGGCTCAAAGGTGACCTTGTTGTAGTTGAACAGCTCGCGCAGGCTGAAGAAGACCAGGCGCGCGGTGTTGGTCTTGTCGTTCGAGAAATTGTGGATTGTCTCGCCGCCGCGGATGAGGGCTTCGCTGACCCAGTAGAGGCCCTGCGACGCGACGTGGCGCCAGTCGACCGGGCCGAACTGCCTCAGCACGTAGAGCATGCGTTCGGGCGTGAGCCGGTAAACCTCGGTCAGCGCCTTGCGCTGCATGTATTGGGTCAGCAGCAGGCCGCCGGGATTTCCGGCCTTGACGCCCAGGATCTGGTCGAACTGCTCGACGCGGCGGGTTTCGGCGACTTCTTCGGTTGTCGCGGCCTGGTCCTTTTTCTTTTCGCGCGAAATCGAATTGCGTACGGAGGGCTGAGCGACGAGCTTCAGGCGTCGCTCGAAAAACGTCCAGGCCAGACCGCCCTGCGCCCAGTAGGCCTCTTCGGTGAGCGCGTCGTCGACGATGTTCACGCCCAGCGTCCGCAGCTTGGCGACCATCGCTTCCGTCTCAGGCGCCCGGGTGAACAGCTCGTCCAGCGTGCGCGGCGCGTCCGCGATCGCCTGAATGCGGTCGATGGCCGCCTTGCGCACCAGGTCGAACCCGGTCGACTCGGAAGCGCCCGGGACGGCGGCCGGCGTCTCGCCGGCCGGGGATGGGGTCTTCTGCGTAGGCGGCGGCGGAAGCGCATGGCCCTCGGCGGCGGCGGCCTTTCGCTTCTCGGCGTCGAACTGCTCGCGGGTGCGCTCGGCCTTTTGCAGCAGCGGGTCGGCGACGACGTCAGTGGCGAGGGCGGCGGCGTCCTCGGGTGAGAGCTTCTCGCCCAGCGGATCGGGCGGCGGACCCAGCAGCAGGTGCATACGCCAGGCCCAGTTGCACTTGTACGTCCAGTGATGGTCGTCGACCGTCGCGCCCATCTTGTTGATGAAGATCCACGCGAGCTGTTTGTACATGTTCAGCGCGCGCGGGTTGTAGCGCAGCCCCTCGTCGCGCAGCAGCCGGGCCCCGTTATAGACCCAGTTCCAGCGCTCCTCGGGCGTATACGTCGTGACGGAGATGTTCCAGGCCATGTTCCACGACACAAACTCCCACACCGACGGGAAACGCGGCTGGAGCTTGCAGATCCAGGTGCCGAGCTGCACGGCGTCGTAGTATCGGCCTTCCTCCTTGAACTGCTCAGCGCGCATGAAGGCGATGTCGGTGATCAGGCTGCGAAAGGCGCCGAAGGCCTGAACGGCGAAGGTGTACTCGGGCGGCGTGTTTTCCAGCACCGATTCGGTGCCGATCATGTTCAGCTTCTGCCGGCCGGCGTTGATCGACGGCGTCAGCGAGGACGAGACGAATGCCAGCAGTCCGCACGCGACGACGGCGAAAAGTTGTACGAGCCGGGCGTTCATGGGTTTTCTTGTTGCTTTCCGGTTTCCAGTTGGTTCTTGTTTCCTGTTTCTTGTTTCCTGTTTCTTGTCTCTTGTCTTGTGGTATCGGCTTCCAGCCGGTGCCTTCTGTTTTTCCCGGCTTCCAGCCGGCTCTACTGATCTTAGCCGGCTGGAAGCCGGCAGAAACACACCGGACCGGCTGGAAGCCGGTACCACATCAGCTTCGGAACCACTACACCGTCACCTGGGCGATCTCGCGGCGGCGGAAGATGAACCAGCCGACGAGCAGCAACAGCACCGCGGCCAGTACGAGCGTGCGCAGCCCGCAGTCTGCCAGCAGGTCAGCCGAGATGTAGGCGCCGTCAACCAGCGGCGCGGCGCCGTCGTATTTCACGAAGTCGGGGAAGAGCTTCAGAAACGGGACCATCACCAGACGCACCGCCGGCCCGAACTGGCCGTAGGGGTCCATGCTCGGCGTCCAGTACTGAGCCTTGATGTTTCCACCGATGGCCTCGAACCAGAAGGGCCAGGCCATGCCGATCAGGTAGGCGGCCAACGTGCACAGACAGGCGACCGGAAAGGAGACGAACACGCTGAAGAACAGCCCGACGCCGCTGAGAAACGTGAGCGCGAAGAAAGTCAGCAGCAGCGCCTTGACCAGGTTGCCCTCGAACGAACCGACGCGGTAGAGGATTTCGAGCGACTTTTCGTTCTCAAACGTGATGCTGGTGGCCGGGTCGGGATTGGCGATCGCGAGCAGGGCCTTTCCGTTCTTGATCACGCGGTTGCCGCGCACCAGGAACTGGTGGCGGTTTCCGCTGCGCTCGTTGGAGCGGAAGGGCGGCGCGAGCATCTGCTCCGTGTCGACGTCCAGAAAGGTCCACTCGGCCACGACCAGCTCGTCGAGCGGCAGCGGAATGCCGCGCACGTCAAAGCGCACCTGGATGGCCGCGTCGTCATTCTCGGGCGGCGTCAGGTTCTCGAAGCGGAAGGTGCGCACCTCGCCCGGTGGAACGCGCAACCATTGGCCGAGCCGCTCGCGCACCGCCTCCGCCAGCGCTGCATCCTCGCCGGCCCTGTCCACCCGGCCCTGCCGCATTTTCTCATCCACGTCGCGGCGGGCGTCGTCGGCGATTTCCTTCTGCGGCACGACCGGCAGCGCCACCGCCCGGGCCGACCAGACGACGTCGCGCAGGTTGATGCGGTCGCGCTCGAACTGCACCGGCTGCTCGCGAATGAAACGCGCGAAGCCGTAGATCGTGGCGCCGGACATCGCCAGCATCATCACGTTCAGCAGGGTCACGCCCAGCCACTTGCCCAGCAGAATCTGAAAACGAGCCACCGGCTTGGTCACGACCATGTGAATCGAGAAGTTCTTGATTTCGTTGCTGAGCGTCGAGCAAGAGAGGAAAACGGTCGCCAGCCCCAGCAGCATGCTGACCGAGCCCAGCGAATACGCCAGGAAGGTCTGCAGGCGGCCGGAAAGCGTCTCGTCGCCCTTCAAGGCGAACGGCAGCCGCAGGACGATGAACACCAGCACCAGCAGGAAGACCAGCACGATCTTCATGCGGATGCCTTCGAAAAAAGTCAGCCGGGCGATGGCCCAGGTGCGCATCATCAGGGCTTTCGCTCCTGCGGGCCGGCCAGGTCATCGAGCAGGGCGCGGTCGACATCGGCGGGCGGCGCCGGCGCGGGCGTTTTTTCCGCCGGCTTGGGCCGCTGGCCGGTCAGCTCGCCCAGCACGGCCGCATCGGCCGCTGGCTTCTGGGCGGCGGCGGCGGCGTTTGCGGCCGGACGGACCGGCTCAGGTTTCGTCAGAGATTCGAGCAGCATGCGGGCCTGGTCGGGCTGGCCGAGGAATCCGGCGATTTCGCCCGCCTGGGCGCTGCCGGCGGTTTCGACTTTCTTGGTATGCGCTTCCTGGACGATGCGCAGGAAGAGGGATTCGAGGCGGTCGCGCGGGACAGCGACGCTGAGCGACTTTCCCTCGCGCTTCTGCACGACCGCCTGAAGTTCGCGGATGGTCTCGTCCGAGAGCCGATCGCAGGTGATCTGCACCATGTCCTGCCGCTTGAGCACCTCTTCCATCGTTCCGCCGACCTGGATCGTGCCGCCGTAGAGGATCGTGACGCGGCTGCACACTTCCTCGACGTCGGCCAGCAGGTGGCTCGAAAGCAGGATGGTCTTTTTGAAGGCCTGGCCGAGGCGGACGATGATGTCCTTGACGAGTTTTGAGCCGATCGGGTCGAGGCCGCTGGTCGGCTCGTCGAGAATCAGCAGGTCGGGGTCGTTGATCAGCGCCTGCGCCAGGCCGATGCGGCGCTGCATGCCTTTGGAGTATTCGCCGACGGGCCGGCGGGCGGCGGAGCGCAGTCCGACCATTTCGAGTAATTCTTCGATCCGCCGCGTGCGCTCGCTGCGGCGAATCTGGAAGAGCTGGCCGTAGTAGTTGAGCGTTTCACGGGCGTTGAGGAAGCGGTACAGGTAAGACTCTTCGGGCAGATAGCCGATGCGGGATTTGATCGCGACGTCGTCGGCCGGCTTGCCGAAGATCGAGACGCGGCCGCGAGTCGGGTAGAGCAGCCCCAGGATCATCTTGATGGTCGTGCTCTTGCCGGAGCCGTTGGGGCCGAGCAGTCCGTAGATTTCGCCGGGGACGACCTCGAGATCGACGTTGCTGACGGCGCGGACGCGGGCGCGTTGCCAGAAGTCGCGGAAGACCTTGGTGAGGCCGACGGCGGAGATGACGGAGGACTGGGTCATGCTGAATCCGGAATACAAACCACGGAGACACGGAGGCACGGAGAAGAGGGAGCAAGGGGTATAGGGCCGCGGGGCGCGCGAGGCGGCACACAATCCCCGCGCCGTTCGTCGCGTTGTGCCGCGGTCCCCTTTCTTCGCATTCTCTGTGTCTCCGTGTCTCCGTGGTTCGATTCTGTTCGCGACACATCAACTTCCCGGCGGGCGCAAGATGCATGTCTTCTCTGGGTCAATGCTGAATCCGGAATGAAAACCACGGAGACACGGAGGCACGGAGAAGAGGGAGCAAGGGGTATAGGGCCGCGGGGCGCGCGAGGCGGCACACAATCCCCGCGCCATTCGTCTCGTTGTGCCGCGGTCCCCTTTCTTCGCATTCTCCGTGTCTCCGTGGTTCGATTCTGTTCGCGACACATCAACTTCCCGGCGGGCGCGAGATGGATGTCTTCTGGATATCGAGCTGGCGCTCCGGGTCGCGGTTGATGACGATGTCCACCGGGCCGCTGGCCGGGATGTAAAAGAGTTCGTTGAGCGGGCTGCCCAGCACGTTGCGCAGCATCGCGTTCCACAGGCCCAGCGTAGTGATATTGCCGCTCTCGCGCCACTGGTCGCGGAAGTTCACGAATTCCTCGTACTCGCGCTGCACGCGGGTGCGCTCTTCGTTGGCCTCGGCCCGCGCGGCCCGCAGCCGTTCGGCCACCTGGCCGCCGGCGGATTCGAGCATGGTCTCAATTTCGGTTCGCAAGCCCTCCTGCCGGGCCAGGTCGGCGGAGCCGGTGGTCTGCATGGCGCCGTAGGCGCGGATTTTCTCGAGCAGTTGCACGTGTTGCGGGCCGGCGGCCTTGTTGAGGATCTCGGCCGCCTGCTGGCGGGCGAGGTCTTCCTCGCGCTTCTTGTTGTTTTCTTCTAGCGAAAGGCGTGTGTAGGCGTCGCGGACCGGGATGGGAGCGATGGTCTCTGCGCTGACTTTGTCGACCGTGACGCCGGCGTCGAGCTTGTCGAGCTCCTTCTGGAGCCGTGACTGGACCGCGGCGGAGACAGCGGCCAGCTCGCCGCGGGTCACGTCCACGAATCGCCGCGACGCGACTTCCTGCAGCACGGACGTCTCCGCCAGATTGCGAATCAGGGGGGCGACGGCTTCGGGCGTTTCGCCGACGTTCTGGACGAAGCGCGCCCCGTCCACGACGTGGTACTCAACCGTCCACAGTCCGTGGGCGAGGTTCTTGTCGCCGGTGAGCATGGCGCCGTCGACGCCGGGCTTTAGTTGCTGGGTGAGCGTGGAGATGTCGCGCAGGCTCTTGGTCAGGTCGTCCGGATTGCGTTTGAACAGGAAGGTGTCGATCTGGACCTGTTGCAGCTTGCCGGACAGGCGGATTTTCTCATCCAGCGGATCGGGCAAGGCCCATTGCCAGCCGGGATCGAACAGGGGCGTTCCGTGGTGCGGGCTGCGGGCGTCTGTGTTGGTCAGCAGCTCTCCGAAGCGAACGATCAATCCCTGTTCACCGGGCTGAACGCGGAACACGCCCGAGCCCACGTAGGCGATGAGCAGCAGCAGCAGGATCAGGCGCAGGACGTTGAACGAGGCCTTCAGGGCGCTGACCAGCGATTCCTGGGCCTGGTCCACCGGCCGCGGAGCGGTCAGCGGGCGCTGCGGGCGCGGGGTTGAATTTATCGACATGGCCGCGCGTCCTCAGAGTTGAAAACAACCACGGAGACACGGAGACACTGAGAAGAGGGGATTGCGGGGGAAATGGGTAGTCGGCGCGGCAAGCTGGGCGACCGCGTCGCGCGCGATGCTGCGCGCAATCCAGCGCACAGTCCTGCGCGCCGTTTGTCCGTCTGTCTCTTTATCCCTCTCTCTCGCATTCTCCGTGTCTCCGTGACTCCGTGGTTCAATTCCGCGCCGCCGGGGCTGACGTCGGGCCAGGCCGTGGCACGCCGCCGCCGGTTGGGTTGCTGAGGAGCGGCTCGCGGAACATCTTGAAGATCGGGCTGTTCGAATCGATGAAGATCGTCGAACGCTCGCGCAAGGCGATGGAGAGCGCCTCCAACCAGCGGAGATACTCGAAGAACTCGCGGTCCTGGGCCGAAATCTGGGAAAGGATGCGGGTCGCCGCCTGCACGCCGGTGGAGGTCACTTCCTTGGCCTTCTTCTCGGCGAAGGCCAGGATCGCGCGCGCGTCGGCTTCGGCGCGGGCGTTGATGGCGGCCGCGATGGACTTGCCCTCGTCGCGATAGCGGGCGGCGTCCGTTTCCGCGGACTGGTTCATCTGCTGGAAGACGGTCTGCGTCACCTGCTCGGGCAGCGAGATGCGGCGGATGCCGATTTTCTTCACCGAGATGCCGTAGGCGGATTCGAGCTCGCCGGCGGCGGCGGCGAGCATGTCGCTTTCAAGCTGGGCGTGGTTCTGATCGACGGCGGCCTGGTCGAGGCCGACGAAGTAGGACATCTCCTGGCGGCCAATGACGGTGGCGCGGACCTGGTTCAGGCGCGAGCGCATCTGGCTCTCGGCCTCGCGGTCGGTCTTGACGCGGATGTAGAAGTTGAGCGGATCGGTGATGCGCCAGACGACGTAGGAGCCGACGATCAGGTTCTTGCCGTCGCGGGTGGTGAACTCGATCTCGGGCAGCTCGGTGGTCTTCAGGCGGATGTCGTACTTGTGAATGGTCTCGAGCGGCCAGATGAGCCGCGAATAGAAGCCGGGCTTGGTGATGACGCTGTTCTTGTCCGCCTGCCCCAGGCGGACCTTCACGGCCGCCTCGGAGAAGCGAACCTGGAAGTAGGAGAGCTTGAGAATGAACGCAATCACCACCACGAGAGCGGTGAGCAGCAATGGCAGCCGCGTACCTTTCATATCCGGACAGCTCCTGGGCCGTGCGGGCGGTCGGTCCGCCCGCGTGAGTCTCTACCTCGGCTGACCCCGCGTGGGCATATCCTCGGGCCGTGCGCCGGCCTGGTCCTGGATATCCGCGCGGATGCGCACGTCGCGGCCGGTCGGGTCGAACGCCAGGAAGAACTTGCGCTTGCCGAGCATGTTCCTCACCAGCACGTCCAGATAGGCGCGCGTCTTGAAAATCTCGGGGAAACTGCGGAAGGCGTCGCGCTGGTTGTTGATCCGCGCCACGTCGGCGGCGGCTGACATCTCGATTTCCCAACGTTCCGACTGCGACGCCGCCAGCACCGCGGCCGCCCGACCTTCCAGCTCCGGCAGCAGCGCTTCAAGCTGCCAGTTCCAGTAGGCCAGCTCGAGCCGGGCCGACTCGCGCTCAATGGCCGCCTCGACCACCGCGGCGCCGAACGCGGCGGATCGCTCGCGGAGCGCCTTCAATGCCGCGTCCAGTTCCGCGGTCGCCTTGGCCGCGGCGGCGGTGGCGCTTCGGACGGCTTCGGCGGCCGCGTCGCGCTGCCGCTGGCTGCGGCCGATGCCTAACTGGTAATCGAGATCGATGTCGTCGCTGCGCTGGCGGGCGAAATCGAGCACGGCATCGGCGTCAATGCGCTGGTTGAACAGCGGCTCCAGCGGCTTGAAACGCTTGTCCAATTCCGCCAGCGCGGGAGCCGGCGCAGCGCGCAGCAGCAGATCGGCCTTGTTCAGCCGCACGTCCGCCTTTCCGGCCCGGTCGCTGGCCCGCGCGAGTTGAGTTCCCCTGGTTTTCTCGCCGGCGGCCTCGGAGAGTTTCTGATTTTCGGAAACGAGCGCCTGGCGGATCGAGGTGAGCTTTTCCTGCTCGGCGCCGATTACCTTGCGATACGCCTCCGCCACCGTCGGCTCGGGCTGCACGTTCTGCACGCCGACGTAGACCACCTCCAGCCCCAGGTCCAGCTCCGCGACGCGATCGGCGATCCGCTTGCGCAGATAACGGTGGAAACTCTCATCGCTGCCGGACAGGAGCTGCTCAATGTCGTGGGCCGCGGCGAAACGGACCACCTCTTCCCACGCCACATTGCGAAGCAGTTGCTCGGGCTCGGTCGCCTTGCTGGTGTAGGAGGCCAGGCGATCGGGCAGAATCTTGAACTGCACGGCCACCAGCATCCGCACCACGTTGACCGGGACGGATTTGCTGATCGAATCCTCGTCGTGGCGGGCGGGGCGCGACGCGGGCGCGCGGGTCGAATCGGATCGCCGCGGCGGGATCACGAAGTTGAACATCTCGCCGCCCAGGAGCCGCTGCTGCGTCCAGAGCACCAGCCGGGCCTCCTGACGGGCGGCGTCATCGGCGGGCGGCGGCGGGGTAAAGTCGAATTGGCGGAAGCCGACCAGGATCTGGTGCAGTTCGCCGGTGTTGTATTTGGCGGCGGCGTCGATCGGCCAGGGGTACTTGACGTGCAGTCCCGGCGCGAACGGCTTCTCCGGATTGAGCTGCACGCCGAAGCGTTCGATGATCGCATTTTCGCCGGGCAGCACGACGACGATCGACGAAAGCCCCCAGAGCGTGGCCGCGCTGAACCACACCAGCGGCAAAGCGGCCCGCTGCACCAGTTGATAAAACCACGTCTGCGAGACCTCGAAGCCGAACTGGTAATTGATGGCTTCGGCGATCGAGGTGGCTATTCCGCCCGGCTCGGCGAAGAGGCCGAGCAGCCGGCTGTCGAAGGCCGCCCGCGGCTCGACCCCCGCCGCCCGCGGACGGTAGATGTCGAGCACGAAGTTGATCAGCATTTCGGCCGCGAGGAGGGCCATGACGATGGGAATGGCGTAGGCGACGCCGTGCTCCCAGCGGGGGTCGGAGGCGTACAGGGCGATCGACAGGGTGATGACCGTGGCCGCCGCGAAGATGGCGTTGCCCAGCATGTAGGAGCCGCAGCCGCGAAGGTTCTGCCAGATGGGGGTGCGGCCCATGCCGGAGGCATAGCGGGCGACGAGGAACATCAGCAGCAGCAGGACGGCGAGGATGATGACGGCGATCGGCAGGTTTTCGAGCGCTCCCCAGCGCGGGTCGTCCAATGCCAGCCCGAGGCGTGTCCAGAGCAAAACGGCGTTGATCGCGAGGTAGAGCGCGGCCAGCAAGCTGAAGGCCGGCGCCATCCAGCGGATCATCCACTGGAGGCGCGCCTCGGCGACGCGGAAGCCGAGCGAGGCGGCGCCCTCATCTCCGAAGATCGCCTCGCCGCCGCCGGTGGACTGTTTCTCGCGTCGCAGGGCCTCCAGGTCCGCCTCTTCGTAGGCTGCCAGCTCGCGCTGCCGGAAGACGAGCATCGACACGAACCAGAGCGGCAGCCCGCCGAGGATGTACCACGCGAGGTAGTAGACGGACGTGGCGCCGCTGGCGTACGCCAGGCCGAGCGTGACGCCGAATGCAGCGGTCTGAAGCAGCAGTCCGCCGACGGCGATGCGGCGGCTGCGGGTGTGGAGCGTTTCCGTCAACGGACACCTTGGGCGAATACTGAACGGCTAATCGCTACTGGCGCTTTTTCCGAGCCGCGACCGTGAGGGAGCGAGGTTTCAAGACCGCTTGCTCACGCGCGCGGCTCGGATCAAAACGGCGATTACCGGATAGGCTCAAGCCATTGTCTTTTTCTGTCCGAACCGGCGCGGACCGGGAGAGTATTAGCCATTGGCCATCAGCCATTGAATATTTCACAACGGGCCGCATAATCCGGCCTGGCCCGCGCGTGGCGCGGGGGTAACGGTGTAACCCGGAGCCGCCCGGCACGCAACTAGCCATGTTCAACAAACTCGCGGCGATCATTTCGACGACTTTTCACGAGACCATCCGGCAGCCGATCTTCGGCGTGCTGACCTGGGTGGCGGTCGGGCTGCTGATTCTGAACCCGAGCATTTCGGCCTTTTCGCTGGAGAGCGGGAAGGACTCCAAGATCATGCAGGACGTGGGTCTGGCGACGCTGCTGCTGTACGGCCTGCTGACCAGCGCGTTCACCGCCTGCTCCGTCATCTCGCGCGAAATCGAGAGCAGGACCGTCCTGACCGTAATCTCCAAACCGGTCAGCCGGCCGCTGTTCCTGCTGGGCAAGTTCCTGGGCGTTTGCAGCGGCGTGCTGCTCGGCTATTTCTTCCTGACGCTGGTGTTTCTGCTGACGGTGCGGCACGGCGTGATGGAAGCCGTGAGCGATCCCTACGACCAGCCGGTGCTGGTCTTCTCGGCGATCGTCTTGCTCGTCAGCCTGGCGGCGGCGATCTGGGGGAACTATGTTTACGGCTGGCATTTCTCGACCACGCTGACGACCTGGGTGGTGCCGCTGACCGCGTGCGCCCTGCTGGCGGTGCTGTTCATCGGTCCGCAGTGGCAGGTGCAATCTGCGGCGAAAGACTTTGGGAATATGCAGATCATCTACGCCGTGTCGATGGTGTTCTGCGCGGTGCTGATCCTGTCGGCGCTGGCGGTGTCGCTGTCGACGCGTTTCGGGCAGGCGCTGACGCTGGTTTTCTGCGCGGCGCTGTTCGTGCTGGGACTGGTTTCGGATCACTATTTCGGTCGTTTCCAACACGATGCTCTGGCTTACGACGTCGCCTATCGCCTGCTGCCGAACTTCCAATTCTTCTGGGTCGGCGACGCGCTCACCCAGGAGCTGACGATCGAGTTCGCCCAGGTCGCCCGGGTCGCGGCCTACAGCGGGTGCTACTCCCTGGCGGTCATCGGCCTGGGAGTCGCCCTGTTTCAGACGCGCGAAGTCGGTTAACGACCGTACGCCGGATAATCGCGGCGGTTCGCACATTTTTCGACGGTTTCGGGCTGGTCAGACGCCGGCGGCCGGGTCTTTCCGAACCCGCCGCGCCAAGCGGCGGGGTGACCATCGCAGAAGAGCGGCGGCACCCAAGGCCGGGGCGTCACCCCGCCGCTCGGCGCGGCGGGTTCGGACAGCCAAGCCTGCCAAGCGCGCAAAAAGCGCTGGCGGTACTCGCCTCGGCACCCGCACCCACCGCGCGGCGCGACAACCCGCCAGAGGCCGGTCCCCCTGATTTCCGCTATGATGCCTGTCCCATGGGCGAAACCACCGGCCGAACCTACTTCCTTGAGACCTTTGGCTGTCAGATGAACATTCTGGACAGCCAGTTGATCGAAGGGCAACTGCGCGCCTTCGGCCTGACGCCCGTCGCGTCCTTTTCGGACGCCGATGTCGTGCTGTTCAACACCTGCTCGGTGCGCCAGCATGCCGAAGACAAGGTGCTTGCGCGGCTCGGCCAGACGCGCCGTCACAAGCTGCGGCGGCCCGAGACGATCGTCGGCGTGATCGGCTGCATGGCGGAGCGCGAGAAGCAGGGGCTCTTTGAAAAGGCGCCGCACGTCGATCTGCTTTGCGGGCCGGGCGAGTTGAACCGGCTCCCGGGCCTGCTGGCCGAGGTGTGGGAGCGAAACGAGAAGGTCGCCGCGCTGGCCGGCAGCCTCTCGCGCCGCACCGAAGTGCTTCAACGGGCGATGGAGTATGACAGTCTCGAAGCGCTCGACCTGTCGCGCGCCCCGAGCCTGGGCGAGCACGTGCTTCAGTCCTACATCCGCGTGCAGCGCGGCTGCGACAAGTTCTGCACCTACTGCGTGGTGCCGTTCACCCGCGGCCCCGAACGCAGCCGTCCGCCGCAGCACATCGTGGATGAAGCGAAAATGCTGTCGGATCGCGGCTGCCGCGAGGTGACGCTGCTGGGCCAGACGGTCAATTCGTACGTGCACCAGGAGGACGGCCGGCCCGTTCCGTTTGCGAAACTGCTGGAGCGCGTGCACGCGGTGGAGGGAATCGACCGCGTGAGATTCGTCACCAGCTTTCCGGCTGATTGGGACGAGGACATCTTCCGCGTGATGCGCGACTGCCCGCGCGTCATGCCCTACCTGCACATTCCGGCCCAGAGCGGCTCGGACCGGATGCTGAAGGCCATGCGGCGGACGTACACCGTCGCCGAGTACCTGCGACTGATGGACGCGGCACGCCGGCACGTGCCGCACATGGCGCTGGCGGGCGACATGATCGTCGGCTTCTGCGGCGAGACGGAGGAGGACTTTGCCGCGACCGTTGAGCTGGTGCGGCGGGTCGAGTACCAGAGCTTGTTCGTGTTCAAATACTCGCCGCGGCCGGGGACCGCAGCGGATCGCAACGCGGCCGACGATGTGCCGGCCGGCCTGAAAGCCGCGCGGAATAACGAGCTGCTGGCCGTCCAGGCTGAGATCGGTCATCGGCTGCGGCGGGCGGAAGTCGGGCGACGGGTGGAAGTGCTGGTCGAGGGATTCAGTAAGCACGGGCGGCGCGAGCTGGAGCGTGCCGGATCGCAGGGATCTGGGAACGGGGAACAGCGGATCGATCGGAGTGCGGCGCGCGGGGCGCGCGTGGGGACTCGAATGCAGCGGAACATCACGGCGGCTGCGCTTCAGGATAGCGAGCAAGACCGTGGCAGCGAAATCTCGCAGCGGCGATCGGCTCAGCTCGTCGGCCGCACGCGCGGCGACACGATGGTCGTCTTCAACGGCGACGAGTCGCTCATCGGAGCGATCGTCGAGGTCGAAGTGACCGACGCGACGCCGCTGACGCTGATCGGCCGCGTGGCGGAAGTCTGCTCGCCGCGCCGCCGGCCGGCGCCGGTTCCGAATTCGAACGATGCGCCTCTGCCGAGGCACGGCGTGACGCCCTTGAGCATTCTGGCGACGGCGTAGATGCCCACCGACGTCCCACCGCGCCGCAGCAAACCGGCTCGCCGCCGGGCCGGCGCACCGTTGAGAATCCTCATCACCGCCGGTCCGACGCGCGAGTACATCGACAGCGTCCGCTATCTCTCGAACGACTCATCGGGCGCGATGGGCTTCGCGCTGGCCGCGGCCGCGGCCGCCCGCGGGCATCGCGTGACGCTGATTCACGGGCCGGTGAGTCTCGCCGCGGCGCGTGGTGTGCACGCGGTTTCGGTGATCTCTGCGGCCGAAATGCTGGCCGCCTGCCGCAAGGCGTGGCCGGCGCGCGACGTGCTCATCATGGCGGCGGCGGTCGCGGACTACAGGCCGGCGATGCGGCTCGATTCGAAGCGGAAGAAGTCATCTCGGGATTTCGTGCTCAAGCTGAGGCCGACGGTTGACATCCTGGCCGACCTGTCGCGGCGGCGGCAACCGACACAGCGCGTGATCGGATTTGCGCTCGAAGACCGCAACGCGCGGCGAAACGCCGAATCGAAGCTGCGGCGCAAGAACCTGGACGCGATCGTGCTGAACAGCCCGGCGGCGATCGGGCGGGCGCGGTCGAGCGTCGAGATTCTGGTGTGCGGCGGGCGATGGCGGAGTTTGCCGAACGCGCCAAAGGGGCAGACGGCCCGGCGGCTTATTCGGCTGGCGGAGGAACTGGCGACGGTTCGAGCGCGATCGCAACGGACGTGAATAACACAACGTGCGAACCGTTGGTCTCATGCTGACCATTTCGCTGGCCGTGCTGGCGGCGAGTTGTGCGTCGTCGGCGGTGTGCGAAGAATCCGAACCTGCCGCCGCGGACATGCCGGCCCATGCGCTCATCGACGTGACGCCGCGCGAAATCGACCTCGGGGAACTGTGGACCGGCGAGACTCGACCGATGCGCTTTCAAATCACGAACCGCGGCGAGGAGCCCGTGTGCGTGTGGCGCAACGGTTCCGGTTGTGGCAACGCGATCGGTCCGATTGTGATCGAGCGCCTCGAGCCTGGCGAATCCCACGAATGCGAGGTGAAATACACCGCACGCCGCGGGTCCAGCGGGCCTTTTTGTGTCACGCTGACGTTCTTTGCGGCGCCCCGGCCGTGGTGAATCCCGGTCTGCCCCGCGCCACGCACTTCTCTGTGCCTCTGCGCCTCCGTGGTTAGTCTTCTACGCTTCGCTGCCGGTGAGCCTTCGCAGCGCCTCAGCGTAGCGGGCGGCAGTTTGGGCGAGGATTTCCGGCGGGATCGGCGGCGGCGGCGGCGTTTTCGGCCAGGTCAGCGTTTCCAGGTAGTCCCGCAGGAACTGCTTGTCGAAGCTGGGCGGGCTGATGCCGACGCGATATTGCTCGGCCGCCCAGAAGCGCGACGAATCGGGCGTCAGCACCTCGTCGATCAGCAGCAGCTCGCCAGCGCACACGCCGAACTCGAATTTCGTGTCGGCGATGATGACGCCGCGGGCCTCCGCGTGCCGGGCGGCGGCGGAGTAGATCGCCAGCGAGCGGCGGCGGGCTTCCTGCAACAGCGCCGCGCCGCCCGCGGCCTGCCCGGCCGCGAGCTCGCAGGCGCGCTCGAACGAAACCGGCTCATCGTGGCCGCTGGCGGCCTTGGTGCTGGGCGTGAAGATCGGCGCGGGGAGCTTCTCCGCCTGTCGCAGACCGGTCGGTAGGCGCACGCCGCTGACGCTGCCGGCCTGCTGATATTCCTTCCATCCGCCGCCGAAGAGGTATCCGCGGACGACGCACTCGATCGGCAGCGGCGCGGCTTTGCGGACGACCATCGCGCGACCGGCGAGCGTGGCGGCGTGCGGCTGGCAGCCGTGCGGCACGCGCGACTCGCTCGCGACGTATTTCAAATGGTGCGGTGAGCAGTCAGCCAGTGCGCTGAGCCAGAACGCCGACATCTGCGTCAGCACCGCCCCCTTGCCCGCCACCGGCTCGTTCATCACCACATCGAACGCGGAGATGCGGTCGGTGGTGACGATCAGCAGTTCTGCGCCGAGGTCGTAGACGTCGCGGACCTTTCCGCGGCGGCACGGGAACGGCAGTGACGTCTCGCGGACGACGGCAGGCGGGGCGGTGGGGGTCATGAGGGGGATTATGGGCGGACGGGAGGGTTCCGCCACTGATCCGTCTGCCCGCGGTTACGCGGTTCGCATACCTATTCGGGTGGGACGGGCGTCTCGCCCGACGCGCGCGACGGGGCGAGATGCCCGTCCCACCCAAGCAGGATGCAAACAGCGCGACTACGACGCTATCGTAATCAAACACGACGACCACGCGGGGGGGGGGCACCTGCGTGAAAATTCCACACAACGCTGTGGGAACCGCCACACAAGAAGTCTGTCACGCTCGTGTGCCGGCGGCCACATGGAGCCGTGCGTTTGCGGCTATACTCCTCGGCGGGTACGGAAATTCCACCAACCATGAACCCGAGGACTGTCGCTGATGAACCGCCGCCCTTCCTGCTTCGCAGTGCTTCTGGCGCTGCTGATTTCGCCGGGCCTGAACGCCGCCGAGCCGCTGCTGCGCGACGAGCGCAACCTGACGGGCAAGCTGGCCAACGGCGTGTCGTGGATCTACCGGCAGAACAACAACCCGCCGGGCAAGATGGCCCTGACGATGCACGTGCGCAGCGGCTCGCTGAATGAGAGCGACGCGCAGCGCGGCCTGGCGCACTTCATCGAGCACATGTGCTTCAACGG
Organism: Phycisphaerae bacterium RAS1; assembly: GCA_007859745.1. Taxonomy (NCBI): domain Bacteria; kingdom Pseudomonadati; phylum Planctomycetota; class Phycisphaerae; species Phycisphaerae bacterium RAS1. The sequence continues at coordinate 2,468,423 of SMLU01000001.1, forward strand.
GACGGAGAATTTCCCGCCCGGCAAGCTGGTGCCCTATTTCGAGAGCATCGGCATGGAATTCGGCGCCGACCTGAACGCCTTTACCAGCTTCGACCAGACCGCCTACGAGCTGTTTCTCCCGGATACGACCGCCGAGCAGATCGACAAGGCGCTGATGGTTCTCAGCGACTACGCCTTTCGCTGCACGTTCGATCCCAAGGAGATCGACGACGAGCGCGGCGTCATCCTGGCGGAGAAGCGCGCCCGCGAAAACGTGGGCGAACGCATCCGCGACAAGTTGTGGCCCGAGCTTTACGCCGGTTCGCGCTTCGCCGAGCGGCTACCGATCGGAACGGAGGAGATCGTCTCCAAGGCCGGGCGCGACGCGTTTGTGGACTACTACCGCGCCTGGTACCGCCCGGAGAACATCACGGTCATGATGGTCGGCGACGCGGAGGCGGAGCGCGTCACGCCGCTCATCGAGAAGTGGTTCGGGTCGTACAAGTCCGACGATCCCGCCCGGCCGCAGCAGGGGGCGGAGTTCAAGCCGTACGAGAGCGAACGGGCGATCGTGGTGAGCGAGCCGCAGATGTCGATCTGCACGCTGACCATTTACAACATTCTGCCGGGCCGCGAGCCGACGACGACCGTCGAGCAGCTTCGCAGCGACCTGATCGAGGGCATCGCGGGGTGGATCCTTCAGCGCCGCTGCAGCGACCGCGTCAAGAAGGGTCAGGCTGATTTCCAGACCGCCGGCGCGGGAGTCGGGCGTTTCTTCCGCGACGCCACGCTGGCCACCGCCGTCGCCAGCGGCCCGCCGGAAAAGTGGGAGAAGATGCTCGATCAACTCATCGAAGAACTGAATCGCGCCCGGCAGTTCGGCTTTACACCTCGCGAGCTGGAGCTGGCCTCCAAGGACATTCTGGCCGACGCCGAGCGGGCCGTCCGCACCGAGTCGACCCGCAATTCCAACGGCATCCTGGCGGAAATCCGGGGAAGCCTGAACGAAATGGAACCGGTGCTGTCCGCCCAGCAGGAGCTGGAGCTGACGCAGCGGCTGCTGCCGACCATCAAGGTCGAGGAAGTCGGCGCCGTCTTCGCGACGGCTTTCGCCCCCGGCCGGTACACGTACGTCAGCACGACCGACCAGCGGGATGACCTGAAGAACCCGAGCCGCGACGAGCTGCTGGCCGCCGCCCGCGCCGCCATGGCCCGCAGCGTCACGCCACCCGTGGACGAATCGCACGATAAGCAACTGCTGGCGCAGGAGCCGACGCCCGGCAACACGACGGACCGCATGCTCGACGAGGAGCTGCAGATCACGACCGCCACGATGGCCAACGGCGTGCGCGTTCACCACCGTTTCATGGACTACAAGAAGGACCAGGTTCTGGTCTCCATCGCGCTCGCCGGCGGGCAGATCGAAGAAACCGCCGACAACGCGGGAATCACGGAAGTCGCCGCGCTGATCCTGGGGCAGAAGGCGACCAGCCGCCTGAACTCGACCGACATCACCGACCTGATGACCGGAAAGAACATTCAGGTCGGCGGCGGCGCGGCGGGCGACGCGTTCACGATCCGCATTTCCGGTTCGCCGCGCGACCTGGAGGACGGCTTGCGGCTCGCGCACGCCCTGCTCACCGACGGCCGCATCGAGTCGTCCGCGTTCGACAAGTGGCGCGAGGGCGCCGTTCAGCGGCTGGAGCTGCTGGCGTCGTTCCCGGAGTTCATTGCGCAAAAGACGCTGATCGAAACGCTCACCAACAATGACCCGCGCATGACGCTGCCGGACCGCGAACGGATCGAACGGCAGAAGCTCGACGGGGCCCAGGCGTGGTTCGATCGCATCCGACAGAAGGCGCCGATCGAGGTCGCCGTCGTGGGCGAGCTCGCGATGGAACACGCCCTGCCGCTGGTGCAGAAGTACCTCGGTTCGCTGCCGCGGCGGCCGAAATTCGCCGAGACGCTCGATCCGCTGCGGGTGGTGAAACGCAGGCCCGGCCCGATCGACGTGAAGGCCTCCGTGGAAACCAAGTCTGACAAAGCGATGGTGATCTCGGGCTTCATCGGCGCCGACGCGCGCCAGGTGGATGACGACCGGGCCCTTCAACTGGCGTCGAACATCCTCAGCAGCCGGCTGATCAAGCGCGTGCGCGAGGAGCTGGCGCTGGTCTATTCGCTCTCGGCCAGCAACCGCGCCGCGACGGTCTATCGCGACATGGGAACGTTCCTCACCGGCGCGGCGTGCGCGCCCGGCAAGGCGGCGCAGGTCGCCGAGGAAATCGAGAAGATCTACGCCGCCTTTGCCGAGAGCGGCCCGACCGATGAAGAGCTCGCCAACGCCAAGAAGCAGATTCTCAACAACCTCGACACGCAGACCAAGGAACCGGGCTACTGGCTGGGCGTGCTGGCGACGCTCGATCTGCATAACCGCAAACTGGACGACGAGAAGCGCGACAAGGCCGCCTTCGAATCGGCGACCGCCGAACAGTTGAAGCGCGTCTTTAACAAGTACTACAAGCCCGAGCGGACGTTCCGCGTCATCGCGGCGCCGGCCGCGAGCGAGTCGCCGGCGAGCGCGCCGGCCGCGGAGCGCCAGCCTGAGCCGGCGGCGGCGCCGGGGTAATGGCGAATGTCGAATGTCGAATGTCGAATGATGAAAGCGTCCGCGGCGAATTTCGACATTCAGCATTCGACATTCGACATTTTCCTGTGCGTTGGCGGAGCCACGGAATGGGTGCTTCTGAAGGCGCGAGCGAGGCGTTTCACCGCTTTCTGCGCCGCGTCTGGCAGCGCGACATTCGCCCGCTTCTGAGCGGGGTTCAGGCGGATCGCCGGGCGCGCTATGCCCGAGCCGGCGGGAAGGCGGCCGCGGCGGCGGGGCTTCTGCTGGACGGCGCGCTGCGGCTGCGCGGCCGGCCCTTCACCCGCTTTTTGACGGTCATGGGGTCGAGCCTGGGCGCCATCGCTCCGGATGTTTTCGAGTGGGACCTGTTCGCCCGGCTCAAACCAGAGCAGCGCAGCGCCGCCGAAGGGCGCGTCGAGCGGGCGGCGCGCGAACTGCCTGATGCCGAAGCGCTCGCGCTGTTCGAGCTGTCGCCGTCCGCCACGCGCGACGATCTGCGGTCGGCCTGGCGCGGCGCCGCGCAGCGCTGGCACCCGGACAAAGCGCCCGACGAACAGCAGCGCGCCGAGCACCAGGTGCGATTCCTGACCTACCAGGCGGCGTACGAACGCCTGACCGAAGCTTTCGACGAGGGACGGCTACCGATCTGAGTTCGGGCGGGCTGGGATTGCGTGGAGGGGGCGTCCCTATCGGCGGTCCTGGAGTACCGAGGCCCGCTCCGCTTACCAGGACCACCAGCACAGGCGGGTGCGATGCTTATTCGCCCATATCTGTACGAAAGCCGCGGCTTGCCGGGACCGCCCTAGAATGACGGGCATCCCTGGTCGCCAGGGCCATGCCGGACGCCCCCGCCCTGCGGCGCTTTTCGGCGGCCAAAAGCGCCCATAGAATGCCGCGGCGGAAGAACTTGCGGGGGAGACGGAGTCGCGGCGATGAAGTTGCCCAGTCTGAGCCAGCCCGAGCGCTATCGCGGACTCTACATCTTCGACTTCGGCGAATGGACGGCGGTCGGTTACACCGCGGAGGAGATCGCCATCCTGCTCGATAGCGAGGTTTACAAGGGCGGGAAGGTGTACAAGATTCATCGGGCGTCTCCCGACGGCCGGCTCGAAATCCGCGGAATATCAGGCGTCCGTTTCAACACGGAGTGCGGACTGTTCTTCTATCGCGACGCCGGTGACGACGCTCGTCGGGATTTCGAGGAGCTGAACGCGATCGCTGACGACACGCCGCCCCCCAGCCGGGCGTTCGTCCAGCTTGCGGATCGCGGTTCGCAGGTCGATCGCGGCCGCTACGTCACCGCCCTGATCTACCCGGCCGAATTCGACGACGATGTTTGCCGCTGGCTGATCGAGTGCGGATTTGTCGGCGGGGACACGGTGGAGGGCGGGGTCAGTCACGTTTCAAACTACTATGGCGAGCAGAAAACACTGCTCGATCGCCGGCAGTTATGGAGCAGCAGCGTACCATCCCGCTCCGCGGACGAAGTTCTGGCAACGGTTCGCTTGGCCGTTCAGCGCTAGTCCGCCGCCGCCGTCGCACGCGGTTCCACACCTGGCTGTGGGACGTGGCGACGTGGCTTCTGGCGCTGCGCCGCGCGCGGCAGAAGGATGCCCACGTCCGGGCGCTGTTGCAGCGATCGCAGGCGCGGGGAATGGGGTTGCGGATGACCGAGGCGCTGCGGGACAAGCTCCGCCCGGGATGGCTGAAGCTGCACGCGCCGCGCGATGCGCATAAGGACAAATGCGACCAGTAGCCCGGCCGCCCCCGGCCGGCCCGTCGCGTCGGACCTCTGTGTCCGACGGTGACTTCAGCGTCGGACGCGGAGGTCCGACGCTACAGCCCAGCCCCACGAACTCACTCGGATTCTTCAAGCGGGGCGTACAGCGTCCGCCGCACGTGCCGCAGCGACCACCAGGCCCACGCCCATCCGGCCGTTGCCAGCAGGTGCGGAATCAGCGTTTTCAGAACGAAGCTCGCGCCGGGCGGGCCGGCATTCGCGGGGGCGACGCGTTCAAGGAAATACAGCGCTGCGGCCAGCAGGGGCGCCACGATCACGATTGCAACGCCGACGGTCCGCGTGGCGCTGCGGCCGAGCACGTCGCCGATTTCCGGATCATGAAGCACAGCGCACACCAGCAGCGGGGCGGCGACGAGATTCAGCGTGTAGAACTCGAGCGTTGAGCCGAACGCGAAGAGAACCCCCGCGCCGGCTGCGATCGCGCCGGCCATGCCGAAGATCGCCCCCAGCGAGCCTTCCTTGTTCTGGCGCGACATCGCGCAGGCCCAGGCGGCCATGGCGGCGTCGCCCAGCCGCGCCAGGACCGCCAGATTCGGCACGAGCACCCAGAGCTTGAGCGTCAGCACGATCAGCACCAGCGTGTTGATGACCTTCAGGTGCGCTTCCCCGTCGCCATCGAACCAGCGCGCCAGCGTGGGCATGGTGAACTGCTTGCCACACTCGGAACAGCGCAGCTTTCCGCCGGGTTGAAGCGGATAGCCGCACGCCAGGCAGCGCAGCGCGTGATGGGGCTCGACGTCAAACACGTCCTTGGAAGAGGCGTGAATCGGCGGTGCGTGCATCGGCGGCGCCACTGACGGCCGTTTTTGCTGGGAATTTGCAGGAGCAGCCATGGGAGCAGCTTGAGCACCGGGCGGATTCGCGGCCGGTGGCCTGGGTTCCGCCGGGCGAACGGCGTACGGGGCCGGAGATGGCGATGGCGCGGGGGAAGTCGCGGGCGCGGCGGGCTGCGGCTTCGGCTTCGGGGTGGAAGGCGTTGCGGGGGGAGCGGTCGGCTTCGGAGCCGTCGGAGGCGCTGCCACAGCGGGAGGCTTCTGTACCGGCGGAGCGGGGGATTGTTGCGTCGCCGCGGCGGATCGCGTCGCTGTGGGCACGGGCGCGGGCGCCGGTTTAGGCTGCGCGGCCGGCGGCGCGACGGATGCCGGGCGCGGCGCAACGGACGCCGCCGCCGGGGCTTTCTGCAGCGCGGCGGGGGCTTGAGTCGAGGTCGGCGGCGGTTTGGCCGCGGCGGGGGCGGGCTTCGGCGCGGGCGCCGGTCGCGGCGACGGCGGTCGATGCGGCCCCTCCGACTGCCGCGCCAGCCGCTCCAGGGCGTCGATGTTCTCGTCAGCCGTGTTTTTCTCGGCCATCGCAGCTTTCCGCCGGATTCAACAACGCCGACCCCTTCTTCGGGCGGCGTGCGACCGTCTCCGGGCCGCACCATGAAGTTTATACCAACGCCGCCTGTCGGCGCTACTTTCCCGTATCAGGCAGCCCGGCCGGTCGTTATCATGAGTGCTTACGTCAGCCACCGAATCGGCTTGACCTAGAAAGTCCGGAGCCATGCGGCTTTTGATCATCGGCGACATTGTCGGTCGCCCGGGAAAGCACGCCTGCTCGCAGATCATCCCCCGTCTCATTCAAGACCGGCAGATCGACTTTGTCATTGCCAACGCCGAAAACGCTTCCGCCGGCAGCGGGCTGACGCCGCAGATGTTCAAAAAGCTGCGGCACTACGGCGTCGACGCCTGCACGATGGGCGACCATATTTACAAGCGTCGCGAAATCTATGCGCTGCTGGAGTCCAGCGATCGCATCGTGCGGCCGGCCAATTACCCGGCCGAGTCGGTCGGCCGCGACATGGCCATCGTTCCGTCGCGCAGCGGAGCGCGCGTGGCGGTGATTTCCGTCATCGGCCGCACGTACATGAACGTGCGGGCCGACTGTCCCTTTCACGCCGTCGATCGTGTGCTCGCGCAGCTCCCGGCGGAGGTGAAGGTGATCGTCGTTGACGTGCACGCCGAGACCACCAGCGAAAAATGGGCGATGGGCTGGTACCTCGACGGGCGCTGCACGGCGGTGGTCGGCACGCACACGCACATTCAGACCGCCGACGAATGCGTGCTGCCCGCGGGCACGGCGTACATCACCGATCTGGGCATGACCGGGCCATACGACTCGGTCCTCGGCCGCGACAAAACGGCCGTGATCCGGGCGCTGGTGACGGGCATGCCGCATCCGTACAACGTGGCCGAGCGGGCGGCGCGCCTGTCGGGCGTCATCGTCGATTGCGACGCGGAGAGCGGGCGGGCGCGCTCGATCGAGCGCGTGCACATCGCCGACGACTCGCCCATTCCGCCAGGCGAGGATGAATGACCGCGGTCAGCGGCGCGGCGAGCTGGTCGCGCTGCCGCCGGTCGCATCGCCGCCGGTGTTGTTGTCCGTGGTTGCACCGGCGGTGCCCGAGCCTTCCGGGTCGGTGACGGCGAAGAGCCCATCGACCAGGCCCAGCGCGATATTCCGCGCGCCGGTCTGGAGCAGGTCATTCGATGCGGCGCGGAATTCCGTGAAGACCGCGTCCTGACAGGCGGTCGACGCCAGGCCGAGGAAAGCGGTCGCCAGCGCGACGATTGCGTGGCTTCGGCACCTGTTGCGCGTCAAGCAAGAACGACTCATTCGGCGGCTCCTTGTACTATTTCCGCAAGCTCCGCCTGCGGCGCGACTTGTCGTGGCCGCGCGATCGTGGTAACGATGCGCAGGTCGCTGCGGGTGAGATATGGCAATTCTCGTGCCGGTGTATCGGGAGCTCGCCACGTGAAATGGACCCACCGGCCCGGCCCGTGCGAGTCACTGGCGGTGGCGCTCTGCGCCGTCCTTGCGGACCGCGGCGTTTCCGTTTCGTACGAGCAGCTTGTCTTCGAACTGGGGCTGGGCATGGCGCTGACCGCCGACCCGGGACGGCCGGTGTGGCAGTGGGCCGAACTGGCTCGCGACGCCGCACTGGTCGAAACCGCCGCCCTGCATGGTTTGCGCGTGCGCGACATGCACCCGCCGGACGCGGCCGTCGGGCTGGAATCGTCGGCCGAGTATCCGCAGCACTTCGAGGATAGCTACCGTCCGCTCATCCGGCGCGCGTTGGAATACGGGCAGGTCGTGCTGGCGTGGGGCGGCTGGCCGCCGCCGGCCGAGCACGAGTGGGGCGTGATCTGCGAGCAGCGCGGCGAGGCGCTCTTGGGTTTCGTCAATGGCGGCGACCGTCGGGCAGTGCGCCACGCCGGATCGTCGCCGCAGGCGTATGTCGTCGAGGACGTTGTGCCGGCCGCGCCGAGCGCGCCCGACGTCATTGCTCACGCGGTGGCGTCCACGCTTCGCTTCTGGGACGGATCGCTGGCGGACTCGCATGGCGTTCAGAGCGGCGAAGAGGCATACGTACGTTGGATTGCGACAACGCGCGGTGCGGGGCCCGAAGCCTCGGTCGAACCGCATTACGAACTGTGCCGCCGGTTGGGCGCGGCGCGAACGTCTGTGTCGGATGCTTGCGAGCTGCTTGGGGCCGGCCTGGATGGCGCGGCGGCACGGCTGGCGCGGGCCTGGTCGCGGGCGTCGCTTGAGTCGTCCGCTGCGATGACCTGTCAGTCTGCAGCACGGGGCGCGCCCGCGGCCCGCGACCTTCGCGAGCTGATTGAGCGCGTCGAGCGCGGACGAACGGCCGAAGTTGAATTCCTGATGTCGCTCCGCCAATTCGCAAGAGGGGCGGCATGAGCGCGACACCGGGGACCATTTCCGAGCAGGGCCGCGCCTGTCTGGCGCTGGCGCTCACGGACGGCGTCGGCCCGATCCGCTTCACGCGGCTGGTCGAAAAACTCGGCTCAGCCGACGCGGTTCTGAAAGCCCCCGCCCGCGAACTGACGACCGTTGAAAAAGTCGGCGAGGAAACCGCCCGAAACATCGCCGCCGGCGACGGTCTCCGCGCTGCCGAGCAGGAAATCGCCGCGGCGCAGCAGCACGGCGTGCGCATCATCAGCCGCGACGATTCCGATTATCCGCCCGGCCTGCGGCAGATTCCGGACGCCCCCATTGTGCTCTTTGTCCGCGGCGAGCTGCGCCAGACCGACGCCGTCGCGGTCGCCGTCGTGGGCAGCCGATCCTGCACGATCTACGGCAGCGAGCAGGCCCGGCGGTTTGGTGAGTTGCTGGCGCAGGGCGGCTTCACCGTGATCAGCGGCCTGGCGCGCGGGATCGACGCCTTCGCGCACCACGGCGCGGTGGACGCCGGCGGACGCTCGATCGCGGTGATGGGCCAGGGGCTGCATGAGATCTACCCGCCGGAGAACAAGGCGCTGGCGGACAAGCTGCTCGACCACGGCGCGTGGATCAGCGAGTTGCCGATGAACGCGCTCGTCCGGGCGAACAATTTTCCAAACCGCAATCGCATCATCGCCGGCATGTCGCTGGGCACGCTGGTGGTTGAGGCGGCCGACCGCAGCGGGGCGCTGATCACGGCCCGGTTGGCCATGGAGTACAACCGCGAGGTCTTCGCCGTGCCGGGCCGCGTGGGTGATCCGATGTCCAAGGGCACGAACCGGCTGATACGCGACGGCGGGGCGAAGCTCGTGACGTGCCTGGAGGACGTACTCGACGGACTTGGCGAGGTGGGCGAGCGGATGCGGCCGCCGGCGGACAGCGTTCCAAGCACCCGCGCCGCAGCCGCGGCGACGAATACAAGCGCCGCCGCCGCGCCGCCCCTGACGGCGGCCGAGTCGAGCGTATACCAGATGCTGGACAGCGAGCCGATTCTGCAGGACGCCGTGCTCCGCAGCCAGTCGTTTCCGCCCGGCGAGCTCCTGGCGGCGATGACCTCTCTGGAGTTGAAGGGACTGATTCGCCGATTGCCGGGGCAGAGGGTGGCGCGGCGTGCCCCGTCCTAAGCCGCGGCCGGCCGCGAATTTTTTTTCGGCCCGCGCGTGAGTCACGGGTCGCGACTGTCGCTACCCCTGCGCAACCTTCGCTCATTAATCGGCGGCCGGCTTTCCGCCGATTCTGCTATTGGATTGCGCCGTCTGCTGGCGGACGGCCGTTTGGCTCGCGATATCTCACACAGAGAGGACGGCTCGCATGAAATGGACGCTGACGCACGCGCTTGGCCTGCTGAGTGGCCTGGCGCTTTCAACCGGCTGCAGCACGGGCGACGCGTCGACCGGTGCACGGTTCGGCCTCAACCTGGCGAAAAAAGACAGCCATCTCAAGATCTGGCTCGACGAGGAGCAGGCCAAGCAGAACAAGGTCAAGAAGGCGGCCACCGGTTACTCGCGCTGGGACGTCAAGCACTGCTCCACCACGCCCAAGCTTCGCTTTGAGATCGAAGATCCCGACCGGTTCGGCCGCATCGGCTCGGTGATGCTCTCCATCTACCAGAAGTTCGAGGCGCAGTACTCCGACCGGGCCGAGTTTACGCTCGTCGCCCGCGACAAGGACCCGCAGGCCCAGATGAAGCCGGGGATTGTGTACGATCTCGCCCAACCCGGGCAGGGCTTCCGCGTGTTCGACATCAACGGCAATGACGTGACCGGCGTCAAGCTGATTCCCGGCGTGAAGTACATGATGACGCTGACGGTGGCGGCGGATAAGAGCGAGACGGCGCAGGTCTTCTTCGAGACCACGCACGAGACGCCGACCGCAGCCGCGTCAGACTAGCACCTCGTCACGATCGCGTATTCGGGGAGCATCGGCGTCTCGCCGATGCGCACCGGCGGGACGCCGATGCTCCCCGTGTGAACGCAACAACGTGATGCCCCGCCCGATTCAGGCGCCCTTTGCTTTTCGCCGGGCGGGCGCCGCTGCCGCGACGCTCTTGGCCGGCGGCTTCTTGCGCAGCGGGGGCGCGGCGGAGACGCTCTGCCGCAGCGCGTCCATCAGGTTGATGATCTTGTCCGCTTCCTGCTCCTGCACGATGACCGGTTCGGAGCCGGCGATCTTGGCCTTGATGATCTCCAGCATCGAATCCTGGTAGCGGTCCTTGAACTGCGACGGGTCGAACTCCGCCTCCATGCTCTCTATCAACTGGCGCGCGAGCTTGAGCTGGTCGGGCTGGACGTCTCCGTTCCGAATATCCTCGAAATAGGCCGTCGGGCCGCGCACTTCTTCGGCGCAGCGCAGCGTCGTCAGCAGAAAGCCCCTGTCCTCGGTGCGAAGCGCAACGATCTGCTCGCGGCCGCTGAGAACCACGCGGCCGATGCCGATCTTGCCGGCGGCGCGGAGCGCCTCGCGGATGACGCGGAAGGCCTCCTCAGCCAGCGGGCCGTCGGGGGCGACGTAGTAGGACGACTCGAAGTAGAGCGGGTTCAGCGAATTCGCGTCCACGAACTGCGAGAGCTGGATCGTGTGGTTCGTCTCCAGCTTGACCTTCTCGAAATCCGCCTCGTCGATGACGACGTACTTGCCCTCTTCGTATTCGTAACCCTTGGCGATGTCGCCGCGCTCCACCGCCCCGTGCTCCGGGCAGACCATTTGCTGCTTAAGCCGGCGGTGGCAGCCCTTGTGAAGCTGGTTGAAGCTGATTCGGCTGGCGCTCGACACGGCGGTGTAGAGCTTGACCGGAAACGCGACGAGCGAGAGCTTGATCTGGCCCTTCCAGGTAGCGCGCGGAGCTGCCATGCACGTTCTCCTCTTTCGAGAGGTTATCGGCCATCCTGGCGCCTGGAGTTAAGTGTCGTCCATGAAGCTGCTTATGGAGACTACCGGCCGGCGTTCGTGGACGCAACGGCCGTGGGACCCTTCGTCGGAGCCGGTTCTGTCCGAACCCGCCGCGCCAAGCGGCGGGTTGACGTCCCGGGCCCGCGTGGCGCCGCTCGCTCGCAGTCCAAGCGCTTGGATTTCGCGTTGAGCTCGTAGAAAACCGCGCCGCAAGCTGCAATGGAGACTTGTAGAGTGGGCACTGCCCGCCATTCAATGTCCATCACGCGACGGATGGAATTGGTGGGCGATGCCCACCCTACTCGAGCAGCGTCACGAAGGCATTGATGTCGAGGATGTCAATGGCGCCGTCGCCATTGGCGTCGGCGGTGGAAATGGGGCAGGTGGGAAACTGGGCGGCGTAGGCACTCGGATCGGACAGTGCCATGACGAATGCATTGATATCGAGGACATTGACGGCGCCGTCGCAATTCGTGTCGCCGACTACGGCGCACGGCGGCGGAATGGGCGGGACTGCGGGAGGGCCGGTCCAATGAGCCTGGAATGCAACCCAGTCGTCGCAGTCCGTGTCGCCGTCTGCGTCAAAATCCGCAAACCGGCAGCCGGGGCCGCTCGGAACCCCCTCGCCCAGCAGGCATTCTGAGAAGAAATACAGATCGCTCTCGTCCACGTCGCCGTCGCTGTCATAGTCGCCGCTGGCGTCGGCGGGGATCGTGCCGTAGCGGATGTAATCCCAGCGTGTCGTGTTGGCCTGCCACGCAGCCTTGGCCCGCCAACTGATTTCGGGATTGGCACCTGGGAATGCCGCAACCGGAACGCCCGAATCGGCGACCTGGCCATCGACGTACCAGACGTAGAGCGCCGCGCCGCGGACCTCGAGGCGGTAAGTATGGGGGGTGCCGGGCACGATGTCCACGAAGATGATCGGCAGCGAGTTACTTCTGTTGAGTTTCGCCTGATCGCGAGCGATGTAAAAACTGTAGCCGGAGCCGTCGTCCGCCGCTGCGATTATGGCTCCTCCGCCCCACGGAATCTCGCTTCGCGCTGCGTCAGTCTCCACACGCCACTCAACGTACGAATCTGTCGCTCCCGCGAGTTCGGCCAGCAGTCGCCGATAGACGCCCTGCTGCCCGCCAGGAGGCGGATACCCGGGACACAGCTCGACGTGCTGGTTGAACCACCCGGCGTCGATCCACTGGCGTGGATCGCACCATATCTGGACGACCTGCCATCCGGCTTCAGGTGGGGGTTGCGCGCACTCGTACACGAAAACGTCGCCCACCGATTGGGTAGACACGAAAACCAAAAAAAAAGCGGCACGAAGCATCACTTGGCACGCCGATTGCGAGGAAGCTGTCGGCGCTTGGACGCGCCGTCGGCCGGCGCGACCAGGCTGCACGTATCCTAGCCAAAGGAGTGGAACATGACAACGCAATTCAAGAACTCGCTTTGCCTGCTGAGGATTCTCGCGCTCGGGTGCGCGATTTCACACAGTCGCGCGTGTTGGGCGGGCGGCTCCGCCTGCGTGCCCGGGGCGAGCGCGCGGGTGTGCGTGGCCTGGGACCAGGGCCCCGACCCGGTGCCGAATCAGGACTTCACCGTCTCGTTCGCCGACGCCTCCAATCCCGCGATCGAGCTACGGACCGGCGCGAACTGGATCATCTCGTCCGAGCAGCTCGTCAATGGTCAGCCCACGGACGAACCGGCCAACATCGGGTCGCTAACGATCGACCCCAGCTCGTCGGCAGAAATCTTCAGCGTGACGATCGCCCGCGACGGCGGGCCCGGCGCCGCCAACGTCGGCACGATCACCCTCGACGCAGCAAGCTGGGCCGGGCACTCGTCGATCGCCCAAGGCTCGCACATCACCGGCGACCTGACCGGCCCGCTGACGCTCAAGAGCGACGCCAACGGCGACGGCGGGGAGCTGACATTGACGATTGACGGCGACCTCACCTCCGCCGGCGTCATCGACGTGCCCGAAATCCGCGCGCTGACGATTGGCTCAGACGTTCACGGCGATGTCAGCACCAACCTGCTCACGGGTTCGTTCGTTATCCTCGGAGAACTGATCTCAAGCGATGCGAACATTCACGTCGGCGACTTCGCCGACGGACTCGCGGGCGCCGAGTTGCTCTGCCTGGGATCTTACTCCGGAGAGTTTGCCGGGCATCTCGTTGTCGGCGGTCTCGGCCTCGACCAAGCCGGGGCGTGCGATGTTCCAGGGCAGAGCGTACTGATCATCCCAAAACTCACCGGCGACATCGACCTGAACGGTCAGGATCTCGGAGGATACTTGCGATTCTGGGGTAGCGGCGACGTGTCGAATATCGGCCTCGTGCTCGATTGAGGTCTGGTTGAGATTCAGGGCTTCGTGGATTACTTTGTCACTCACTCGGGGACGATTACAATCGATGGAATTGCGGCGGGGAGCCGTGGCCTCAAGATGGAGCGTTCATACCTCGCGGGAACTGTTCATGTACTCGGAGACGTTGCCGGGCAGATTCAGACTGGCGGGACCGACATTCTCGATACCGGTCGCATTCTGATCGACGGGTCACTGGCCGACTCGGGAGTGATTGGATACGGCACGGGCATTGAACCGACGCCGACCAATGACATCGCGGGCCTCGTCTTGATCGGCGGCGACTGTGCGGGCGTGATTCGACTCGGCGGCGAGCTCAGCGGGCGAATTCGTATCAATGGCTCGCTCGCAAGCGGCGCGCAGTTGGAGTTCGGCGGCGGAATGAGCGAGTCGGGCGCCGTCACGATCGACGACGACGGCTGGGACGCTGGCAACGACTGGGAAGTCGGCGCTTCGATACTCGTGGGGCATACGGAGTACACCGGACCATCGACTGACCCCGAAATCCGGCTTTGGGAAACCAGCGCGTGCGTCGGCGACATGACCAATGACGGGTCGGTCGATATTCTGGATATCAACCCGTTCATTCTCGCCGTCGCGGGCGGCACGGCGTATGAGCAGGCGTGGCCCGGGCTGGGACACTGGGAGAACGATCACTTTGTTGCAAACGCGCTATTCCACGCCGACGCCACTTGTGACGGCAGCGTGAACATTCTCGACATTAATCCGTTCACCGCCTTGGTCGCAAACTGCTGTTGCGACGCGACATGCGACCACTGCGGAGAACAGAACATGTGCAGCAGCGGCGGCGGCGAAGGCCTATTCGGCGGCGCAGGCGGCGCCAACGGTAATGGCGTGAGCGTGCCGCCGGCCGGCGACGCTGCGTCTGTCGCGGCGTGGTGGTTCGACAATGTCGCGCCGGAAAACTACGACGCCCTCCTCGCCGTCGCGGCGGCGATGGTGGACTACTACCAGAACCAGCCGGAAGCGGAGGCGTGGATTCTCATCCTGCAGGCGCTGGACGATTAAGGCCGGGCCGCGCGGGGCGGCTGTGATTGAATATGACCCAACCCGTTGAAAAACGGCTGTAGCGTCGGACCTCTGTGTCCGACGATGTAAGAAACCGCGGAAAAACACCGTCGGACGCGGAGGTCCGACGCTGCCGTCGGTCAAGCGGCGGGTTGACGTCCCCGGCCTTTGTGGCGCCACTCGCTCACGATCGTCAACCCGCCGCTTGGCGCGGCGGGTTCGGACAGGCAGCCCCCGGCGCTCCGTGCGCGCGTTGACGATCGCGAGCCGTGGCGGCATTCTGCGCTCTGCCGGAGTCGCCATGAACGGAATGCCCGTCCGCCGTCCAGCCCATTGTGCTCGCCTCGCGGCGCTGCTGTTGCTGATCGCGCCCGCAGCGCACAGCCCCGGCCAGGCGCCCGCTCCCGCTCCGCCGGCCACGTCGCCGGTCGTGACGCCCTACGCCGATCCGAGTTTCGGCTTCGAGCTTCAGCTTCCCGCGGGGTGGGAGCTGGACCGCTCGCGCTTCCGCGGCGCCGGCGACTCGATCGGCCTGCTGCGCGGCCGCCAGCCCGCCGGGCGGCAGTCACTCGAAATAGTCGTGTTCCGCTCATTCGGCATGCCCTGGTTCACCGACTGGATCAAGGAATTTGAAAAGCAGCTCGCCGCATCGAGCAACGTCACGAAAATCGCCAGCCGCAACTACGCCCGCCTCGATCGTCCGGCGGCGGTCATCAACCTGGAAGCCCGCGTGGGCGGTCAGCGGACGCTGTCGTCTTACTTATGCGTCCTCTTCGATCCGAGCACGGTGTGGGTGTTTCTGCTGACGAGCGTGGTTCCGACGCCGGAATCGGACGCCGCGGTTGGGGCGCAGTTCGAGGAGATCGTCGGCACGCTGGTGGTGCAGTACGCCCCCGAGCAGGGTGAGCAACTGGCCGAGGCGTTTAAGCGCGGCCGGGCGCTGCTGGCGGCGCTGCGCGGCCGGGCGGAGAGCGTGTCTATCGATGAATCGGCGCGCTTCTACCTGATCCTGGTCAAGGACAAACCGATCGGCTACTTCACGCGCAAGCTGACGCGCGAGGAGCGGGCGCTGGACGCGTCTTCGCCCGGCGCGCGGCGCAAGGCGGGGTTGCGCGTGCGCGAGGAATCGTGGCGCTTCGGAGATGACGGCGCCGGGCGCTATGCGCGGCTGGACCTGTTCTGCAGCTTCGATCTCCGCAGCGAACTGATCGAGCAGCAGCAGACGCAGTTTGCGCGGCCCGAGGCGGGCGGCCGGCCGCTGGTCACGCTGGACCAGTGCATCCGCGAGGATGACATCCTGTTTTCGAGCTTCTCAACCAGCGTGGATCGGAATTTGCCCGAGCCGCGCCAACCGCTGCGTCTGGGGCCGGAGTATCTCGGGCTGGCGTGGCTCAATCTGCTGCCGGGCTTTCTCTCGACCGGGCCGCAGGAGCTGCACGCCTTCGCCGTTTACGACTCGCCCACGCGGGCCCTGATGGCGTCGCTGATCAAGCCGCTGGGCAAGCAACCGCTGCCCGGCGATCCGCAGACGCCGGCCAACGCGTTCGAGGTGCGCGAAGGGTACGTGGCGCGGCCGAGCAAGCTCTACAGCACGGACGCAGGCGCCATGTTGCGGCTGGAGGCGGGCGAGCTGGTGCTGGAACAGACGACGCGGGAGAAGGTCGAGGAGCTTTTCGCCGCGAAGCGCAGCGCGCTCGAGCACCGCGCCCGGTAGACGAGGCGACGATGGCCGGCCGCGAACCGCGCCGCATCGGCGGGCGTAGAATGCCGGGCGGATGGACGTGGACGGATGACCCAGCTCGTGGCGCGGCTCGTGCTTTCGATGCTTCTGCTGCCGCTCACGGGCACGCTCATCGTCCTCAGCATGCTGGCGCTGGCGGCGACCGGGGCGGGCCAGCCGCCGATCCTCGGACTGGCGGCCATGTGGGTCGTGGTGTATTCGTTCATCGGCGCGTACTGGATCGGCGTCTGGCGGGCCGTCGTCCGCTGGACCGACTCACGTCGCCGACAGACGGCGGGGGCCGCGGCGCTGGCGCTGGCCGCGGGAACGCTGCTGGCGACGATAATCGCTTCCGCGGGTGCGCCGGTCCAATTCGGGATGCTGATCGGCGGGGCTGTTCCGCCGACACTGTGGGTGCTGGCGACCGTTCTCGCGTGGCGGGAAACGAAGCAGGAGCGAATCGAGCGGCTGCGTGCGATCGGCACGGGCGGAGTCGCGTGTCCGCTGTGCGGCTACAACATGACCGGGCTGCGTGAGGCGCGCTGCCCCGAGTGCGGGGCGTCTTTCACGCTTGATGAATTCGCCCTGATGTGCAGTGAAAACCGGGCGGAGGCGGCGCGCAGCGGCGGGGGCGTATAGACACAAACCCGGTGCGGGCGAGAGCCTGTGAGTTTTTTCGGGTGGAAGAGGTATCTTGCCCGTTCCAGAGACCGCGGGGACGGGCGAGACGCCCGTCCCACCCGAGCATCTGTGAGTTGTTTCGGGTGGAACGGGCATCTTGCCCGTTCCTGGGGCCGCGGGGACGGGCGAGACGCCCGTCCCACCCAAGCGGAGGTCCGACGCTACGGGCGAAGCGCCGCACGCAGCTTCTCCGGCTGCGTGAGCGGCAGCCGGCAGACGTAGTTGCGGCAGATGTAGACCGCGGGGGCGCCGTCCACGAGCGACCGGCCTTCCAGCAGCGGGGACTTCGGCGCCGCCGCGAGGTCTTTCGGATTCAGCAGCATGATGACGCGATTCGGCAGGTACGCCGCGCGGACTTCGGCCAGCAGAAGCCGCGTGCGCGCGTCGGCCGGGTCGCCGACGATCGCGATCTCGGCCGGCGCCCCATGCGCGAAATCGATCGCCGCCAGAAATCGCTCGGAGGACCAGGGTGATTCGCTCACGGCGGCGGCGAACGCGGCCAGGCAGCGATCCGCCTGCGTCCGCAGTTTCTCTTCTCCCGTGAGCGCCGCAAGCCGCAGCAGATTCATGGCCTGGACCGAATTGCCGGAGGGCACGGCGCCGTCGCGCAGGTCTTTGCTGCGGGTGATGAGCGGCTCATGCTCGTGCGGCGTGAAGAAATACCCGCCCGCGGCCTCGTCGGCGAAGTCGCGGAGGACCGTTTCGTTGAGCCGCAAGGCGGCGTCGAGCCAGCGACTCTCAAAGGTCGCCTCGTACAGCTCGATCAGGCCGTCGATCATGGCGGCGTAGTCGCTCAGGAACGCCATGCTCAGCGTTCGGCCGTCGCGGTAGGAGCGCAGCAGCCGGCCGTCGCGAAACTGGTTCTTCAGGATGAAATCGGCCGCTCTCCCGGCTGCCGCGACGTATTTCGGCTCGGCCAGCACCGCTCCGCCGCGGGCCAGCGACGAAATCATCAGGCCGTTCCATTCGCACAGGATTTTGTCGTCCAGAGCGGGCGCAACGCGTCGACCGCGTATGTCGAGCAGCTTCCGCCGCGCCGCCGCCAGCCGCCGCTCCGCATCAGCCGGCTCGATACGATGCGATTGGGCGACGATATCCAGATCGCGCAGCACGCGCAGGACATTCTTGGGCGTGCCTGGCTCGTGCGGGTCGTCCCAGTTCCCGCCATCGCGGACGTCGTAGTAGCCGCAGAACAATTCTCCATCGTCGCGGCCCAGGGCTGCGACGATCTGCGGTTTTGTCCAGACGTAGTACTCTCCCTCCTTCCCTTCGCTGTCGGCGTCGCGCGTGCTGTAGAAGCCGCCGCCGGGCGACTGCAGGTCGCCGATCGTGTAATCGAAGATCTCCCGCGCCACGCGGGCGTAGAGCGGCTCGCCGGCGAACTGAAACGCGTCCACGTAACAACGGCTGACCAGGGCCTGGTCGTAGAGCATCTTCTCGAAGTGCGGTACATGCCACTCGACATCGGTGCTGTAGCGGCAGATGCCGCCGCCCAGGTGATCGTAAATGCCGCCCGCCGCCATCCTGTCGAGCGTCAGCGTCAGCAGGTCGTGCAGCTTCTTTCGCAGCGGCCGGTCGGGCGGCATGCGCTGCATGGTCCGCATGAACAGGTCGAGCGCCATCGTCG